>NZ_JBQHDG010000013.1:0-290369 GCF_052068095.1 Phytohabitans sp. LJ34
GGCTTCGAAGCGACCACCAGCCTGGACACGATGCTCGACGAGGTCGTCCCATGGGTGACCCAGGCCGTACACGACGGACGGCTGTGACGACCCTCTTCGCCGAGCCGGTGCGGGTCGCGCAGACCCGCACCGGCCGCTGGCGGACCGTCGCGCTCGGCGTCGCAGCCGTCGCCCTGGGCACCGCGCTCGGTCTCCTGCGCCAGCCCGGCGCCGGCGCGCTCGACACGATCTGGGCCGAAGACGGCGACGTCTTCCTCGGCGAGGCCGTACGCCAGGGCCCGCTCGACGCGCTCGTCACGTCGTATGCCGGCTACTTCCACGCCGTACCCCGCCTGATGGCCGCGGTCGCGTCGCTCTTCCCGGCCGGCGCCGCCTCGGCGGTCCTGGCGCTGGAGGCGGCGCTCGCGGTGTCCCTGCTGGCCCTGCTTGTGTACACGGCCAGCGGCAGCCACCTCACCGGGCAACTCTCCCGCGTGCTCGTCTCGGCCGTCGTCGTGGTCGTCCCGCTCGCGCAAGGCGACGTGCTCAACTCCATCGCCAACTTCCACTGGTACGGCCTGTACGCACTCTTCTGGGTGCTGATCTGGACACCGTCGCGGCCGGCCGGTCGCGCGGTGGCCGTGGCGGTGACGTTCCTCGTGGCGGCCAGCGACATCATCGCCGTCGTCTTCGTCCCGCTCGCCCTGTGGCGTGCGCTGCGCCGCTCACCCGGCCGCGACCGGCACGGCATCGCGCTGGCCGGCGGGCTCGCGGTGGGGCTGCTGGTCCAGTTCGCCGGCCTGCTGGGCGGTTCGAGCGAACGCGACCTCGCCCCCGACCCCGTGCTCGCGGTCACCGGCTTCCTGCTGCGCGCGGTGCCCGCGCCACTGATCGGCGAACGCTGGCTCGGCGACAGCGTCGACACCCGCTGGGTGGCCCTGGCCGCGGTCGCCTGGCTCGTCGTGGCGGCCGCGCTGCTCGTCGCATACACCCGGCGCACCCGCCCGGCCTGGACGCTCGCCGTCGTGGCCGGACTGCACGCCGCCGCGCTCTACATGGTGCCCGTGCTGCTGGCCGGCACGGCCACCCCGCGCTACGCCGTCGCGCCCGCGATGCTCGTGGTCACCGCGCTCGTGGCACTGCTACAGCCGGCCGGCTCACGGCTGCCGCTGTACGCGCTCACCGCCCTACTCACGCTGATCGCCGCGGTAAACCTCCGCGTCGACAACCTCCGTGCGGATGGTCCACAATGGAGTGACGAGCTGGACGTCGTCCGTCAGGAGTGCCAGCGGGTACCCGGGCAGAATGTCGAGGTGGCCATACCGCCCGACTGGACCACCTCGCTTCCGTGTTCGTACCTGTCCCGTTGACCACCGCACCGGAGATGTCGTGATCTCGCGCCTTGCTGGAAAAGCCAACCAAAGGCTGGAGGCCTTCCGGCTCCAGCGCGAGCTACGCCGCCGCCAGCCACCGGCGTTGCACACCGCACCCGAGTCCAGGACGCCCACCGTCTACTACCTCGGGCCCGACCTCGACCTGCCGATCGGCGGCATCCGGGTCATCTACCGGCATGTCGACGCGCTACGGCGGATGGGCGTCGAAGCCACCGTGCTGCACGGCACCGACGGCTTCCGCAGCACGTGGTTCGAAAACCAGACCCGCATCGAGTACACGTCGCAGACCCGGATCGGCCCGGAGGACCTGCTCGTGGTCCCGGAGTGGTACGGGCCGACCCTCGACCGGATCCCGCGCGACATCCGGGTCGTCATTTTCA
Source organism: Phytohabitans sp. LJ34 (assembly GCF_052068095.1). Classification (NCBI taxonomy): domain Bacteria; kingdom Bacillati; phylum Actinomycetota; class Actinomycetes; order Micromonosporales; family Micromonosporaceae; genus Phytohabitans; species Phytohabitans sp. LJ34. The sequence goes on from NZ_JBQHDG010000013.1 coordinate 1,754, forward strand.
ACCAGCGGGCGTACGACACCTGGGACTACGTTCCGTACGGCGAGACCGGCCCGGGCGCCCCATACGCGGGGCACGACAACATCCGCGCGATCCTCACCGTCTCGCGGGACAACGCCGACCTCCTCGAGTATGCGTTTCCGCAACTGCCCGTGCACCTCACCCGCAACGCCATCGACCCGGCACTCTTCCACCCGGGTGAAGGCCCGCCCGGACGGCGGATCTCGTTCACCACGACCCGCCGGGCACGCGAGCGCGCGCAACTCCTGCACATCCTCCGCTCCCGCGACGCACTGCGCGGCTGGGAGGTCGTGCCGATCGAAAACCGCACCGAGCGGGAGACCGCGGAGATCATGCGGGGCAGCGCGATCCATCTCAGCTTCAGCGACCGCGAGGGCTTCGGCCTGCCGCCGGCCGAGGCGATGGCGAGCGGCGCCTACGTCGTCGGCTACCACGGGCTGGCCGGCCGCGAGTTCTTCGACCCGGATTACAGCACCGCGGTCGACGACGGTGACCTCGTCGGCTTCGCCCGTGCCACCACCGAGGCCTGCGCGTCGTACGACGCCGATCCGGAAGGGTTCAGCAAGCTCGGCCGGACCGCCTCCGAGCGGGTGCTGGCCCGATACTCCGCGGAAGGGCTGGCCGAAGACCTGCGCGCCTTCTACACCGCGATGGGCTTCAGCCCTCGGTGAGCGTGCCGTCGACCTCGGTATAAACGCTGCCGGAGCGGGGGCACACAAACTGGCCGTCGCCCTTGGCCACCAGCGGCTCGCCGGCTCGCCCGACCCAACCCACCCGCCGCGCCGGGACACCGACGACGAGCGCGAAGTCAGGCACGTCTTTGGTCACGACCGCACCGGCGGCGACGAGGGCCCACCGGCCGATCCGCACCGGCGCCACACACACCGCCCGGGCGCCGATCGCGGCGCCCTCGCCCACCACCACGCCGACCGCCGTCCAGTCGTCGCCCCCCTTGAGACGGCCCTCCGGAGTGACCGCCCGCGGGTACTCGTCGTTGGTCAGCACCGCTGCGGGCCCGATGAACACCCCGTCGGCGAGCTCTGCCGGCTCGTACACGAGCGCGTAGTTCTGAAGCTTGACGTTGTCGCCCAGCCGGACGCCGGGCCCCACGTACGCCCCCCGGCCGATGACGCAGCTCCGCCCCACGACCGCGTCTTCGCGCACCTGGGCCAGATGCCAGACCCGGGTGCCGGCCCCCACCTGGGACCGCGGGTCTACGTCCGCAGTCGGCGCGACGACGGCGTCGGTCATGTCGGATCCTCCCGTGCCTGCTGCTTGTCCGGCGTGAGCCTACTGTCGGAGGTGATATACGCGGAGTCGCCAACCCGACGCGGCGTCGGGACCGACCGGACCGGGCGCACTGCCGACCGCGCGGAAGCGCCGCCGAGTGTGCGAGTGGCATCGGCCGACAGGTTCGACCGAGCCGCCAAACATACCGGTGACCTGCTTTTCTCTGCCGGATTTCCGTCAGTGCGCTGGCCCGTGCGGGCGCCGGGACGATAGCTTGCCGGAGCGGATCACGGTCCGCCATGCCACGGCGCAGGTGGTTCGTGGCACAAATCCTTCTCACGGACCGAAACGGGACATCTGTGACCTCACCTGTCACGGCCACCGAGCCAATTGGCGTGGCTGTCATCGGCGCCGGCTACTGGGGGCCCAATCTCGTACGCAACTTCCAGTCCTCGAGTGCCTTCCGGCTGCGGTGGCTGTGCGACCTCGACGTGGAGCGGGCCCGCCGGGTCCTGGGTGGATACTCCACGATCCAGGCGACCGCCAACCTGACCGAGGTGCTCGCCGACGAGAGCGTCCAAGCGGTGGCGATCGCCACACCCGCCGCTACCCACCTCGACGTGGCGATGGCCGCGCTCCGCGCCGGCAAGCACGTGCTGGTGGAAAAGCCACTGGCCGCCAGCCACGCCGAGGGGCGCCAGCTGGTCACTGAGGCGGAGCAGCGCGGGCTCACGCTGATGTGCGACCACACCTACTGCTACACGCCGGCGGTCCTGCGCATCCGCGAGCTTGTGCACGGCGGCGAGCTGGGCGACGTGCACTTCCTCGACTCGGTCCGGATCAACCTGGGGCTCGTGCAGCGCGACATCGACGTGCTGTGGGATCTCGCGCCGCATGACCTTTCCATCCTCGACTTCGTGCTGCCGCCGGGCGTGCGCCCGGTGTCCGTCGCGGCACACGGTGCCGATGGGATCGGCGCCGGCCGGGCCTGCGTCGCCTACCTCACGCTGCACCTCAACACGGGCGCTATCGCGCACATCCACGTCAACTGGCTCTCGCCGGTCAAGGTGCGCACCACGATCGTCGGCGGCTCGAAGCGGACGCTGGTGTGGGACGACCTCAACCCGTCCCAGCGGCTCTCCCTCTACGACCGCGGGGTCGACGTGGCCGGGCCGGACGAGCTCGCCGACGACCAGCGGCGAGACATGCTGATCTCCTACCGCTCCGGCGACATGATCGCTCCGGCGCTCGGCGAGCGTGAGGCGCTGCGCACGATGGTCGAGGAGTACGCGCGGGCGATCCACAGCGGCACTCCGGCGTTGACCGACGGGCGGGCCGGCCTGCGGGTGCTGAGCATCCTCGAGGCCGCGTCGCGTAGCCTCGCCAGCGGCGGCACCATGATCGACCTTGACGAGGAGGACCTGTGACTTCCGCGGTGCAGATCGAGGGGACGCGGGCGCTGGTCACCGGCGGTGCCGGCACGATCGGCTCGCACGTGGTCGACGAGCTCGTGCGCGGTGGCGCGGCAGACGTGGTCGTGCTCGACAACTTCGTGCGCGGCCGCAAGGACAACCTCGCCTGGGCGCTGGAGCACGGCCCGGTGCGGATCGTCGAGGGCGACATCCGCGACGCCGCGCTGGTGCGCGAGCTGACCAAGGGCAACGACCTCGTCTTCCACCTCGCCGCGATCCGCATCACGCAGTGCGCCGAGGAGCCGCGCCTGGCCAACGAGGTGCTCGTCGACGGCACGTTCAACGTGCTGGAGGCGGCCGCGGCGGAGCAGGTGCGCAAGGTGATCGCCTCGTCGTCCGCCTCCGTGTACGGGCTGGCCGAGGAGTTTCCGACCACCGAGCGCCACCACCCGTACAACAACGACACGTTCTACGGCGCGGCGAAGGCGTTCAACGAGGGCACGCTGCGCAGCTTCCACAGCATGTACGGGCTGGACTACGTGGCGCTGCGCTACTTCAACGTGTACGGCCCGCGGATGGACATCTACGGCCTCTACACCGAGGTGCTGATCCGCTGGATGGAGCGGATCGAGTCGGGCACTCCCCCGCTGATCCTCGGCGACGGCCTCCAGACGATGGACTTCGTGCACGTGGCCGACATCGCCCGCGCCAACGTGCTCGCGGCCCGCGCCGACGTGACCGACACCGTGTACAACGTGGCCAGCGGCACCGAGACGAGCCTCAAGGAGCTGGCGGCGGCGCTGACCGAGGTGATGAAGTCCGACCTCGCGCCGGAGCACGGCCCGGCCCGCGCGGTCAACGGCGTGACCCGGCGGCTCGCGGACACCTCGGCGGCGCTGGACGAGATCGGCTTCAAGGCGGAGATCGGCCTGCGCGAGGGCCTTCAGGGCCTGGTCGACTGGTGGCGGGGGACGAAGTCGTGAGCGCGAAGATCCCCGTGATGATCCCCATGCTCGGCGAGGAGGAGGCGCAGGCGGCGGCCGAGGCCGTCCGTTCCGGCTGGGTCGCGCAGGGCCCGCGGGTCGCCGAGTTCGAGCGGCGGTTCGCCACGCTCGTCGGCGCCGAGCACGGCGTCGCGGTCAGCTCCTGCACCACCGCGCTGCACCTGGCGCTCGTGCTGCTGGAGATCGGCCCCGGCGACGAGGTGATCGTGCCGTCGCTGTCGTTCATCGCGACCGCCAACGCCGTGCGGTACGTCGGCGCCACCCCGGTCTTCGCGGACGTCGAGCTGGCCACCGGCAACCTCACCGTCGAGACCGTCGACGCGGCACGCACCCCGCGCACCCGGGCGGTCATCGCGGTACACCAGGGCGGCGTGCCGTTCGACGTCGAGGCGCTGCGGAGCGCGGCCGACTCGTGGGGCGTGGCGCTGGTGGAAGACGCGGCCTGCGCGGCCGGCTCCACGGCGTACGGCAAGCCGGTCGGCGCCGGCGCGAAGGTGGCCGCGTGGTCGTTCCACCCGCGCAAGGTGATCACCACCGGCGAGGGCGGCATGCTCACCGTCGACGACGGCGACTGGGCGGTCCGGCTGCGCCGGCTGCGCGAACACGGCATGAACGTCTCGGCCGCCGACCGCCACGCGAGCACACAGCCGGTCCTCGAGGCCTACCTGGAGACCGCCTACAACTACCGCATGACCGACATCCAGGCCGCCGTCGGGCTCGTACAGCTGGGCCGGCTGGCCGGTCTGGTCGCCCAGCGCCGCGAGCTCGCCGCGCGCTACCAGGAGCTGCTCGCCGACCTCGACGGCCTCGTGCCGGTGCGCGACCCGGCGTACGGCGAGACCAACTACCAGTCGTTCTGGGTGCTGCTGGAGTCGTTCCCGGTCGGGCGCGACGAGGTCCTGTCCGAGCTGGCCGCGGCCCGCGTATCGGCGCGGCGCGGCATCATGGCCGCTCACCTGGAGCCGGCGTACGCGGACGTCACCCCGGCGCCCCTGCCGGTGACCGAGCGGCTCACCCGCGACTCGCTGATCCTGCCCCTGCACCACGCGCTCACCGAAACCGACCAAGACCACGTCGTCAGCGTGCTGCGCAAGCTGGCCGGAAGATGAGGGATCTGGTCATCGTCGGCGCGGGCGGCTTCGCCCGTGAAACGGTGGCCGCCGTTCGCGCCATCAACGAGGTCCGGCCCGCGTGGCGGCTGCGCGGCCTGCTCGACGACAACCCGGCCCTGCACAGCACCACGCGCCTGGGGGTGCCCGTGCTCGGTCCCCTGGACGCCGCCGCGGAGACCGACGCCGCCGTCGTGGTGTGCGTCGGCAACCCGCGTGACCCCGGCGTGCGGGAGCGGGTGGTCGACCGGCTCGGGCTCGCCGCGGACCGGTACGCGACGCTGGTGCACCCGGCCGCACAGATTGGCGCCGGCAGCCTCATCGGGCCTGGCACCGTACTGCTGGCCGGGGTCGTGCTCACCGCCGATGTGACCGTCGACGCGCACGTCGCCGTCATGCCACACACCGTGCTCACCCACGACGACCGGGTGGCCGCCTTCGCCACCATCGCCTCCGGTGTGCGGGTCGGCGGCGGGGTCACCGTCGGCCGCGGCGCCTACCTCGGCGCCGGCGCGCTGATTCGGGAGTCCGTTACTGTCGGCGCGCACTCGCTTGTTGGCATGGGCTCGGTCGTGCTCGCCGACATCCCGCCTGGCGAGGTCTGGGTCGGCAACCCGGCCCGACACCTGCGCCCGGCGCATGCCGCATCGCTCTTCAAGGAGAAGACGCAATGAGCAACATCCCGCTGGTCGACCTGGCCGCCGCGCATGCCGAGGTCGCGGAGGAGGTCGAGGCCGGCTTCAAGCGGATCATCGGAGGCACCGCCTTCATCGGTGGCGCCGAGGTGGCCTCCTTCGAGGAGGAGTACGCGGCGTTCACCGGGGTGCCGCACTGTGTCGGCGTGGCAAACGGCACCGACGCGATCGAGCTAGCGCTGCGGGCGGTCGGGGCGGGCCCCGGCAGCGAGGTGATCCTGCCGGCCAACACGTTCATCGCGACGGCGGAGGCGGTGGCCCGGGCCGGCGCCCGCCCGGTGCTTGTCGACTGCGACCCGGACACTTACCTGATCGACGTCGACGCGGCGCTGGCGGCCGTCACTCCGGCGACCCGCGCGATCGTCCCGGTCCACCTGTACGGCCAGCTCGCGCCGGTCGAGCGGATCCGGGCCCGGCTCGGCGGCAGCGACGTGGCGATCGTGGAGGACGCGGCCCAGTCCCAGGGCGCGACCCGCTTCGGGCGCGGCGCCGGCGCGGACGGCATCGCCGCGACGAGCTTCTACCCGGGCAAGAACCTCGGCGCGTACGGTGACGCCGGCGCGGTTGTGGCGGCCGATGCGGAGCTCGCGAAGGCGGTGCGGACGATCGCCAACCACGGCGGGCTGGCCAAATACACGCACGACGTGGTCGGCGTCAACAGCCGGCTCGACGCGCTCCAGGCGGTGGTGCTGCGGGCCAAGCTGACCCGGCTGGCCAGTTGGAACGAGGCCCGGCGGGCGGCCGCCGCCCGGTACCACGCGCTGCTGGAAGGGCTCGACGTCGTGCGCCCCACGACGCTCGAGGGCAACGAGCACGTGTGGCACATCTACTGCGTGCGCGTACCCCGCCGGGAAGAGGTGCTGGCCAAGCTCCACGCGGCCGGCGTCGGCGCGGCGATCCACTACCCGGTGCCCGTGCACCGCACCGGCGCCTTCGCCGGGCTGGGCCTCGGCAAGGGCTCATTCCCGCACGCCGAGCGCATCGCGCCCGAGCTGCTCTCGCTGCCCATCTACCCGCAGATCACCCCGGCACAGCAGGAGCGCGTGGTCCGGGAGCTGGCCGCCGCACTCGGCTGAGGCAGGACTCCGTGTACGTATCGGTCCGGGATCGACCCGCCGGAGAGTCGCAGACAGGGGGCGCCGTCGCGCGTCGGGTCTCGTCGACCGTGATCCTGCTCGGCGTCGTCAGCCTCCTCACCGACGTCTCCTCGGAGATGGTCGCGTCGGTGATGCCGCTCTACCTGACGGCGGTGGTCGGGCTCAGCCCTGCCGCGTACGGCTTTTGGGACGGCATCTACCAGGGCGTGAGCGCGGTCGTCCGGATCGCCGGCGGATACGCGGCCGACCGGCGGGAGCACCCGAAGCTCGTCGCGCTGGTGGGGTACGGCGTCTCCGCGCTGAGCCGGATCGCGCTGCTGCCGGCGCAGGGGTTCGCCGCGATCACCGCCGTCACCAGTGCCGACCGGCTCGGCAAGGGTCTGCGTACCGCGCCCCGCGACGCGCTCATCGCCGCCTCGTCCGACCCGGCCACGCTCGGGCGCTCATTCGGCGTGCACCGGACGCTGGATACGCTCGGCGCGGCGCTCGGGCCCCTGCTCGCGTTCACGCTGCTCTGGCAGGTGGCCGACAGCTACGACTCGGTCTTCGTGGTCTCGTTCGGCTTCGCCACCGCGGGCGTCGCGGTACTCCTGCTCCTGGTCCCCAACCTCCGCACGGCGGCCAGCGCGACCCGGGTCGGGCTGCGGCGCGTGGCCCGCGAGCTGGCAGGGCGCTCGCTGCGCCGCCCGCTGATCGCCGCCGGCCTGCTCGGCCTGCTCACCGTCGGCGACGGCTTCATCTACCTCTCGCTTCAGGACCGGGACGACTTCGCCGCGCTCTACTTCCCGCTGCTTTACATCGGCACCAACGTCGCCTACCTCGCGCTGGCCGTGCCGTTCGGCCGCCTCGCCGACCGCGTGGGCCGCGCGCGCGTCTTCGTCGCCGGCCACCTCGCGCTGGTGGTCGGTTACCTGCTTGCCGCCCGCCCGGCCGGTGGGGTCGCCGCGACGCTGGCCGTGCTGGCGCTGCTCGGCACGTTTTACGCGGCTACCGACGGGGTGCTGCCCGCGCTGGTGAGCCGGCTCGTGGCAGCGGAAACCAGGGGCAGCGGCATCGCCGCCGCGCAGACCGTCGTGGCGCTCTCCCGCTTCGCGGCATCGCTCGGCTTCGGCATCCTGTGGCAGTTCGCGGGCCGCGGCGCCGCGCTGGTCATCGTCTCCGTCGCCCTGTCCGCCGCCATCCCGGCCGCCGTCATGCTGCTTCGCGGCATCGACCGGCGCCCACCGCTAGTGGATTCGATGGTGAAATCATGAGCCAGCGCTGGCGGATCGCCGTCCTGGTCGCCGTCCTCCTCGTCACCGCCGCTGGCGCGAGCGGCTTCGTGCTTAGCGAGCATCGCGCGCAGGAGCGGAAGGAGGCGGCCGCGCCGGATGTGGCAGTCCGCGACGACGTCGACGCCCTGCGCGGCGAGCCGCACCTGGTGTTCCGCAACACCGCGCTGGGCAACGGATACGGCGAGGTGGCGATGGTGCCGCTGCGGGCACCGGACGGGTCGCGCGCGCTCACCGGCGCCACCTGCGACCGGGTGTACGCGACGGCGGCAGAGGCGGTCTGTCTCACCGCCGACCGCGGGATCGTCACTACCTACCAGGCGAAGCTGCTCGGTCCGGACTGGAAGCCCACACAGGATCTCCCGCTGACCGGGATACCGAGCCGGGCCCGGCTGTCCCGGGACGGCAGCCTGGTCGCGACGACCGCTTTCGTTTTCGGCGACTCTTACGCCAACCCGGGCCAGTTCTCCACCCGGACCGTGGTCACCCGGGCCGGCGGAGACGTCGTAGGTGACATCGAGACGTTCCGGCTGACCGTCGGCGGGAAGACCGTCACGGCGATCGACAAGAACCTCTGGGGCGTCACGTTCGTCGACGACGACACCTTCTACGCCACCGCGGCCTCCGGCAAGAAGACCTGGCTCGTCCGCGGCAGCCTTTCCGCGCGTACGGTCACCGCGCTGCGCGAGGACGCCGAGTGTCCCTCCCTGTCGCCGGACGGCACCCGGATCGCGTTCAAGCGCCACGGCGACCTGCCCGCCGGGCAGTGGCGACTCGCGGTGTACGACCTCGCGAGCGGCCGCGAGACGGTGCTGGCCGAGACCCGGAGCGTCGACGACCAGGCCGAGTGGCTCGACGACAGGACGATCCTCTACGGCCTGCCCCGCGGCGGCGCGTCCTCGGCCAGTAGCGACATCTGGCAGGTGCCCGCGGACGGCACCGGCGCGCCGCGGCTGCTGGTCAAGGACGCCTGGTCACCGGCCGTCGTGCGCTGACGGCACCGCGCCTCAATCGGCCGTCGCGCCGACCGTGCGCAGGGATCGCAGCACGTGACGCATCCGGTAGCCGAGTAGCGCGATCGTCGCTACCGCAGCCACTCCGGCGATCGCCAGCACGACCACGTCGATCGAACTGAGCCGCCCGGCGACCAGCGACACCGCGGCCACCGCCAGCGCGCCGGCCACCGGCAGCGCCAGCCGCCAGGTGAACGCGCCAGGCGGTATGCCCACCCGGCGCATCTCGAACAGGTAGATCGGCAGCACGACGAGCAACGCGACCGCCACCTGGGCGGCGCCGGCGCCCCAGAGCCCGCCCGCATTCGCGCCCAGCCAAAGCGCTGGTACGAGCGCTACCAGCCAGATCACCTGGACGGTGAAGACAACCCGGGTGTTCGCGATGACGACGAAGTAGTCGTAGATCAGCTCGAACACGATGCGGGCGGCGGCCAGGACGGCCAGCCACACGAGCACGGGGGCGGACGGCTGCCACACACCGCCGTACACGAACCGGATGAGCGGGTCGGCGACCGCGGCGAGCAGCACGCACGCGGGCAACGTCACAGAGGCGAGGAGCCCGGCGGTGGAAAGGAACGCGGTGCGCATAGCGGGCGCGTCCCCTTGCAGCCGCGCCAGGGCCGCCGGCGCCACCGCGCGTACCGGCTGGGAGAAGATGCTGATCGGCCAGTTGGAGAGGTTGACGGCGAGCACGTAGTAACCAAGCGCCACCGGACCGAGCAGCGCACCGACCATGAGCCGGTCAACGTTGGTCGCGGCGAAGACCACGATGCTCGAACCCGCCAGCGGTAACCCGAAGCGCAGCAGCTCGCGTGCCTTGCGGCGGTCGAAGCCGAAGCGCAGCCCTTCCGGCGCGAAGCGGAAGAACAGGATCGCGCCGGCGATCGCGCCGGTGAGCTGGCCGATCGCCAGGCTCATCGCGCCGAGGCCGGCCAGTGCGCAGCCGATCGAGGTCAGCGCGCTCGACCAGTTGGTGGTCAGGTCGGCGACCGTCTTGCGGTCTTGCCGAAAGCCCCGCTGAAGCAGCGCCACCGGCGTCGCGACCAGCCCGCTCACGATCACGCTGAGCGCCAGTACGCGGACCACCGGGGTGGCGGTGGGGTCGCCCATCGCGGAGGCGAAGAATGGTGCGCCGAAGAAGCAGCCGGCGTACACGAGGCAGCTGGCCACCACCGAGACCGTGGCCACGGTCGGGGCGATCTCCTTGGGCTCCCCCGGCCACCGCACGATCGCGAGGCTCACGCCGAGCTCGTTGAAGCTGAGCACGGCGAGTAGCGCCACCATCGCGACCGCGAACGTGCCGAACGCCTCCGGACCCAGGATGCGGGCCAGCGCGATGCCGATGACCAGGGTGCTCAGCCGGCCGAACGCGGTGCTGGCGAAACTCCAGCCGAGCGCGCGACCAGCCTTGGCGAAAAGCGACGCGTCCTCGGCGACCTTGAGGCTCACCGCGCCCGCCGGAGCCGCTGACGGACCGACTCGGGCATCATGTCGGCGGCCGCCTTGTGCGCCGCGACCCGGGCCGCCTCACCGATCCGGCGAGTGGGCGGCTGATGCTGCGCCAGCGCCCGGGCGTACACCTCGGCGAGCTTGTCGGCCGCCGCCTTGAGGCTGAACCGCTCGAGCACAAGGCGCCGCGACCACCCACCGAGGCGACCGCGAAGCGTGGGATCGGCGGCCAGCACGCGGATCTGCTCGGCAAGCGGGCCGGCGTCGAGATCACCGTCGCCGATGCCCCAGAAGCCAGCGCTGAGGAAGTGGTCGAGCGTCTCCGGGGTGCACTCCCGGGAAAAGCCCTCGATGCCGAGCACGACCAGCGGGTGGCCGAACGACATGGCCCGCAGCGCCGAACCGCCCATGCCGAGCGCGATGTCCATCGCGGCGTACGCGGGTCGCGGGTCCTCCAGCGCGCCGGGCAGCAGCACGGCCGGGCGGCCGAGCGCTTCGTTGACCTTCGCCGCCTCGGCTCGCAGCTCGCCGGCGGACGGCCCGGTGCCGACCACCACCAGCCGCAGCCGCTCGTCGTCTAGCCGGCTCAGCGCGGCCATGGCCCGCAGGATGCCCTCGGCCTTCATGTCCGGCTCAAGCCGGGAGACGACGCCGAGCAGCAGCTCGTCATCGCGGATGCCGAGCGTGTCCCGGAAAGCCTGGCCGTCGACCGCTGTGACGTCGTCGGCGTCGGTGTTGACGGGTGGCTCGATCAGCGTCGGCCGCGCCCGGAACGCCGCCGCCTCGTCCACCAGCTCCTGGGTGCCGACGATCAGCTCGGGATAGCGGGGCAGCCAGCGCGGCACCGCCATGCCGTAGATGGTCACCACGACCGGGAGGCCGAGCCGCAGGTGTGGCCCGTCGAACGCGTCGAGGGCGAGCGGGAACTCATACACGTGCACCAGGTCCGCGCGGTGTGCCTTGGCCGCGGCGGTAAGGCCGCGGGAGACCGCCCGACGGTACGGCACCACGGCTCTGTGCCGCTCCACCGGATGCCGCACCAGGCTCAACGGCAGGCCGGCTGACCTGACCATCTCGGCCATCGGCCCGGGCACTCCGGTGTGGACGCCGAACACGGCCACATCGTGGCCGTGTTCGCGCATCGTGAGTGCGAAGTCGAGGGCGTTCAGCTGGCTGCCCCCCAGCTCGAGATGGTGCAAGCCGACGAGCAGCCGCATGTCACTCTCCCGCTAGGAACCGGTGGGTTTGAAGATGACGTCGACCCAGTAGTTGTGGTTGGAGGCGGCGCTCGGGTGACCGCCGCCGGAGCCGTACAGGTAACCTGCCGCCGTCATGGGCGCGTGCAACGGTACGTTGTCGACGCCACCGGCTTGGAATGTGTTGACGTCCACGGCGTACCAGCCGGATGGCGTGTAGTAGGACACCGTGTACGCGGTGTTGGGCGTGATCGTCACCGGCTCGTCGAAGATCAGGTTTTGCCAGCCGGAGGCGGTCTCGCCGACGAACGTCCCGGTGGCGCGCCGGGTGCCGGTGGCGTCCCACAGCGAACCGGTGTGGGTTCCGGTGTTCTGCGGGCCCTTGTAGAACCGTACGCCCAGCACCTGTCCCGCCACCTCCGACCGGAACGTCATCCCCAGCTCGATGGGGCTCCGGTCATCCCACTCCACGTTCTGCGGCGTGGCGTTGGTCGGGAAGAGCGTGAGCGCGCCTTCGGGCAGCGGCACCGGCGGCACGGTCGGCGTCGGGCTCGGCGAGGGCGTCGGGCTGCCGGTCGGGCTCGGGCTGGCCGTAGGGCTGGTGGTCGGGCTTGGCGACGGACTGCTCGTGGGAGAGGCGCTCGTGCTCGGGGTCGGCGTCGCCGACGGCGTCGGCTCGGGGTTGCCACCGCCCGAGGGCATGAACAGCGGGTCGACCCAGTAGTTCGACGAGTTGTACGAATTTTCCGGGAACGTGTCGCCGCCGTAGGCGTACACGCCGTTGGCGCCGCCGGGCGCGCTCAGCGGCCCGTTGGTCCATGTGGAGCCGAAGAAGTTTGTGTTGATCGCGTACCGGCCGTTCGGCGCGAAGTACGACACAACGTACTCCGTGCCGGCGGTGACGTTCAGCGGGTCGAAGAGCGCCGTTTGCCAGCCGGAGCCGCTCCCCTCCCCGAACGTCACCTGCCGTAGGCGGCTGCCCGTCGAACTCCAGATGCTGCCGGTGTGCGTGCCGGTGTTGCCCGGGCCCTGGTAGAACCGCAGGCCGATGAGCTGGCCGTTTTGCGACGGCGTGAACCGGACACCGAGCGTCACCGCCGAGCCGTCGCTCGCCGCCGCTGTGGCGGGCGTGGCGTCGGCCGCGAAGAGCCGCGCGACGCTCGGGTCCACGTCGGTCGTGAACGACCAGGTCTCACTGACGTCGTTGCTCTGGGTGTCGCTGGCGGAGACGGTCGCGGTGTACTCGGTCGCGTGCGCCAGCGGCGCCGACGGCGTGAACGTCACCGTCTTGGTGCTGTCGTTGTACGCCTTCGTGCCGGCGATCGTCTGGTTGGCCGGGTTTTTGAGCGTGAACTGGACCGACGCCGAGACCACCGACTTGGAGAACGTGGCGGACGGCTTGACGCTCGCCGCCACGCCGGAGGCGCCGCCGAGCGGGGTGGTCGACACCACGACCGGCGCCGAGCTGCCGCTGTCGGTGAAAAGCACGTCGACGTAGTAGTTGGTGTCCTGGTACGTCTCGGTCGGGAAGCCCGCGCCAAGGCCGTAGACGCCGTTGCCGCCCTCCACATCGGACGCCCGCGGGGCCACGAGCGGGCCGGCGGAGTGCGCGTTGAATGTGAAGAAGTACGGATCCGCCGCGTAGTGGCCGTTCGGCGCGTAGTACGAGGCGACGTAGGTGCGCCCCTCGATGACCGGCACCGCGGGCGAGAAGTTGAGCGTCTGCCAGCCGGTCGAGGTCTCGTTGCCGAACGTGCCGGTGGCGAGCAGCCCGCCGGTGGCGTTCCACAGCGTGCCGGTGTGCGTGCCGGTGTTACCGGCGCCCTTGTAGAAGCGGATGCCGGAAATGTAGCCGCTGGTCTGCGGCACGACCTTGACGCCTACCTCGACCGGCGAAGTGTCGCCGACCGCCGGGTTCTCCGGCACGCGGGCGCCGAAGAGCGTCGACTTGCCGGTCAGGTTGATCTGGCGGGTGGCCGGCACCGGCTGGATGTTGGCGCTGTCGTCGATCGCCCGGATCTTCAGGGTCTGGGTCGTCACACCGCTGGTGTAGAACGCGTACGACCACGAAGTGGTGCCGTTCGCCGGGTGCCAGGTCGTGCCGCCGTCGGTGGAGACCTCCACGCCGGCGACCCGCCCCCCGGTGTCGGCGGCGGTGCCCTGCACGGTCACCTGTGCGCCGTTGGCGAACGTGGCTCCCTGGGCCGGCGCGGATACCGTCACGGTCGGGGCGGTGGTGTCGGTGGAGGTGGTCGCCGCGTCCAGCTCAGGCATCCGGGTGGCGGGCAGCGCGCCCATGTCGGCGAGCAGGTTGACGGTCGCCTGCTGCATCCGCTCGTCGGGCGGCGACTGCACGCCGTCGTGCAGCTCGTCGAGGCCCCAGGCCCACTGGATGCTGCCGGCGGAGAAGACCAGAGCGCCGCTCTGCGCCCGGTACAGCGTCAGGTTGTGCGTCGTGGTGCCGGGCGTGACGACGCTGCCGAAGTCGCGCAGGTACTCCGGCGTCTCCCCCACCGTCTTGGAGAGCTTGACGAGACCCTCCGGACGGAAGCCGTTGTCGATGTCCTCATTGGACTCGTAGCCGACCGTGTTCGGCGCGAGCGTGGCCACCTGGTTGCCGGTGAGGGCGTCCAACCCGGTGTTGCGCCAGAGCCGCATGTCGCCCTGTTCGGCCGGCACCTGGAGCGACAGGCTGGCGTTGTTGGACTGGAACATCGTGCCGGTGAGCGCGTTTTCCGGCTTGCCACCGTTGGACGGCGGGCTGAACCGCGGGTCCCGCCACGTGCCGGTCCACTCGGACGACGGGTCGATCTTGTCGTTTGCCCATGTTTCCTTGTAGCAGACCAGCGTCCGGTACGCGTTGCCCGCGCCGTCCACACTGGACTCCCAACGGGTCTTCCAGTAAACCTCGTTACCGCTGAAGAACGCGAGGCTCACACCCGCGTCGCGGGCCGCCTCCACGTTGGCCCGCTGCTGGCCCGACCAGTACTCGTCGTGGCCCACGGACAGGAAGACCTGGTGGTTTTGGATCAGATTGCCGCGACGGTCGGAGTCGACGCCGGTGGTGTAGCTGATGTCGTACCCGTTGCGCTCGAGGAAGCGGATCATCGGATACTCGTTGCTGAACAGGTAGTCGCGCGAGGTCACGCCGCCCCGGGTCGCGAAGGGCCGGTTGTAGCTGAGCTTGTAGGCCCGCCCGTTGTCCCCACCGCTGTAGAAGTTGGCGCCGCCGTAGCTGTTGTAGGCCTGCCAAGTGGTGTCGGAGGTCTGGAAGAACAGCGCCGAGTTGCTCGCGTCGTTGCGCACCACGAAGGGGATGTGGCTGCCGTCGCTGGCGCCGGGCCGCTGGAGGCGCGCGACGTAGACGCCCGACACCATCGCCGCCGGAACGTCCCAGAACGCGGAGATCCCCCACGTGCCGCAGTCGTAGATCTCGGTCGTCGTGCTGGTCACGCAGGGCGGCTGGTTTTGCGGGAGCGATGCCGACACGGTGACGTTGTCCGCCACCTTGCGGGCGCCGTCGCCGTCATACCAACCGAGCCGGTAGATGTCGACCTCGTACGAGTTGGCAGTGGTCTTGATTTTGAAGTTGACCCGCTGGCCCGCGTTGACGCTGATGTCAGTGGCGAAGCCTTGGATGGCCGCGTCGCCGACACCGTCGACGTCCCACTGGTCGCGCGGCGTGCCGTCCTTGCTGTTTTCGCAGACGATCGGATTGACCACCGGGTTGCATGGGTCGGCGGCCGCGAATGCCGCCGGCATCGCGATGAGGCCACCGCCGGTGAGCACGAGCAGCGTCGCGCTGGCGGCGAGCACGATGCGGCGCGCGGTCGGCCGGAGCCCCGCGTACCAACGGAGTGCAATCGAAGCGATCGAGAGGCCGCGCTGGCCAATGCCGACCAAGCCCTTCACGACGGACCGCACGCGATCCGCCCACACCGCCGTCATCCGGATCTTTCCGGTCCCCCCAGACCGTATGTCCGTCCCATCACCGTGCTTGGTGCCCACGCAAGCTCACTCTCCACGATTTAGCTGGCAGCCGGATCATGATCCCCCGCGGCCTCTGCGGACGTTAACGGCGCGAAGGGGCATGGGGCAATGAGGCGACCACCCATAACGCGACACCAAGACGGCGTGGAGAACTCAACCTTAGAGACAGACCTGGGTGGGCGAGCGACAGGTTTCCGACAAACGCGGGCGCGCGGCTTTCTGACGATACCAATAAAGCGTTACGGCCGTCGATACACCGGCGCGATCCTGATCACAGCGTCAGCGACCCGCTCCGCATTGTGCGTGTCATCCCGCTCCGGCCGTTCGGTGAACGACACGACCGTCGAGGTCCGCACGGTGCGCGCGGGATGTGTGAGTCGCCACACGGCGCCACAGACGCCCATGAGGAGGAATACCGTCAAAGCGAATGTGGTGAACCACAGGGAGTCGACGGTGGCGGCCACGAGCAGCGAGACGACCTGCGCCGAGATCAGTGCCGCGCACAGGTGCCGGTCTTCCTCGATCGTTGAGCGCCGCCAAGCGATCGCGGCCAGGACGATGGCGGTCAGGTGCATCAGCGCGAAGACGGTGACACCGATCAGGCCGCCAGTGACGAGCGTGTAGAGCCACTGGTTGTCGAGGACGAGTCCGTCGTAGAGCTCCGGCACGAGGGTATTGGGCCCGCGCCCCAGCCAGGGCCGCTGGGAGAACCAGTGACCGACGAGCTCGTAGTCGTCGGTGCGGCCGGAGATGCTCGGGTCTTCCTCGGCGCCGGTGAACATGTAGCTGACCGTGCCGAGCAGGCCGGGCCGGACCACCATCATGCCGGCCATCGTCGCGACCGCAAGCAGGAGCATGTTGTATCGCACTCGCCAGTTCCAGGCGATCATCATGACGACGAGAACGGCGGCAAGCGCCACGACACCCGTGCGGGAAATCGACATCGGCACCGCGACCGCGGTCAGCAGAGCCACCAACCCGGCGAGGTAGCGGTGCCGCTTCAGCGCGGCGTACCGCGCGAAGTGGATGGCGAAGGGCAGGGCGACCGCCATGAGCGCGCTGAACTCGATGTAGTGCGCGGCGGTCGAGGCGACCCGGAAGAACTCGCCGGTGCCGCGCTGGGACAGGCCGATGATGCCGCCCTTGACCTCCAGGCCCGGCACCACAAGGTATTCGGCGATGTTGATTTGGGTGGTCGACTGGATGATCCCGATCGCCGCCATGTAGCCAGCACACCAGACGAAGACGCGGAGGACGCCTTTGAGCCGGTCCCAGTTGGGAATGCCGTCGGCGACGACGAGCGCCACGCCGAGAAACTGGAAGAGTTGGAGCATCGCGAAGTTTTGTGCGTTTGCCTCCAGCGCAGGCAGGCCGCGCAGCAGGCCGGCCAGATAGGAACCCATCGTGCCGGCCAGGTAGAAAAACGCGGCCCAGCGGATCGGCTGCGGTCCGGTCATCACCAGCCGACGGTTAAGCCGGGTCAGCGCCCACCACACGAAGAGGGCAAACGCTACGAGCAGGGCGGGACGCCCGGCGAACGACATGTTGGGCACGATCAGCGTGCCTGGAATCAGGTAGAGCAAGCAGATCATCACGCTGACCACGGCGGCCACGTCGATCCGGGCACGGCGCCGCCGCGTCGCGTATGTGCTTTCGGCGACCAGCGACGGCTCGAGGTCGACCGGGTGGAAAGCGTAAGCGGTCAACGTTCCTTGTTCTTGTCTTGACCGGTGCGCCACGAGACCTGGGACAGCGGAAGGACGATCGTGCTGTCGACCTCCTCAGCCGGCTGCTGGATGCGGACCGTCTCCCCGCCCACCGAGCCGTTGGGCACCTTCGCCCCATTGCTGCCATTGGTGCTGCCATTGGTGCCGTTGGTCCCGTTGAATACCTTCGCCCCCTTGGCGGCCGCGCTCTCCGCGGCGGCCGCGCTCTCGTGGGTGCGCCCAGTGCCGTTGCTCTGCCGCACGCGGGTGAACAGACTGCTCCGCGCGGCGCCTGACTCGCCAACTGTCGCGTTGCCCATCGAGATGACCATCGTGGAGTCACCGCCGGAGTCGACGGATCCGGGGCGGGCCGGACCGGCGCCGCTCGCCGAGTCGTCCGGCTTCCTGGTCTTGGCGCCATTCTTCGTACGGCGGCGCAGGAGCGCGTCGAGGCCGATCGAGACGCCGACACTGATCATCAGGGCGATGCCGAGGCCCACGATCATCACACGCTTCTTCTTCGACGTGATGGCCACGACCTTGTCGCCGTTGTCGAGCGGGAGGGTGGTGATGGACGTGGCGCGGGTCGCGCCGAACTGCTGCTGCTGTGCCACCACGAACTCGTCGAGGAGTTTCATCAGCCGCTGCACCGTCGCGGTCGCCTGGGCCGGCGTCGAACCGACCGCCTCGATGGTGAAGTAGGTCGTGCCGTACTCGACGGCGATGGTGAAACTGTCCGTATAGCCATCTTCCACAAGCTGTTCGAGCACAGGCTCGTCCTGCGCTTGGAGGATGACCGCGGAGCCCAGGGCGGCGAACCCGAGGTCGAGCCAAGGGTTGGTGGGCTTCTTCACCGCGCCTTCGCCGGTCGTCGAATTGGGCGGCGGGATCATCTGGAGGTGACCGACGGCACTGTAGTCCGGCTTGATGTTCTTCGTCATGAGGAAGACGGCCAGAAGCGAAACGACCAGCAGTGGGGTGAACACATACCAGCGCCGGAACAGCATCCTGGTCAGATCCCAGAGATCCACAGTGTCCTCTCGATTCGCCACAGCACACACATCTAGAGCCCGTAACCCTGCGCGAATGCACGATTACCCGGCCGCCTGGTCCGACAGGCTAGAGACAGGGTACGCGGCCAGGGAAGGGCTGCCCAGAGCCTCGATACGAGGGGGTCGGACACCCGACGCTTGGCTTGACCCGCCAGACCAGGCCCATAAGATAGATGCTCATCGTTGAGATCTGGTCGTCACCACCCGTACAGATATCCAACCAGATAGTCCGGTGCGGGCGGAACGTGTGTCGGTTAGCCGTCACCGCTTGGCCGGTCCCGCCGCTTGCCCACGCGTCTACAGTGAGCCCCATGTGCCTGAACCCGCCGCCGGCCTGCTGAGATGCGCGGCTTCCTGGCCGTCTCGGTGAGCCCCGGCGGGCCTGTGGCGGCGCGCGTCCCGCACCCCGGCGCGCTCGCCCTCATGGCCGGCCCGCACGCCGGCGCCACGACCGCTCCGACGCCAGACGGCTGGCTCGCGTTCACCGCCGCCGAGCCGGACGACCGCCTCGGCACCGATCCGGCATCCGGCTTCACCGTGCGGCTCACCCGCTCGATCCGCGACCGCGAGGGCGACCTCGACACCGGCCGTCTCGCCGCACTGCTCGGCGGCGAGGTCTCCACGACCGGCGAGGCGCTGGCCGCCATCCTGCCGCCGTTCGCGGGCGCGCACCTGGCCCACACCGGCGCGCCCGTGCGCCTGGCCGGCGACTGGCTCGGCCTCCGCCAGCTCTTCTGGTGGCAGGGCGAGGGCGTCGCCGCGGTCTCCACCAGCGCCCTGGCCTTGGGCGCGCTGGCCGGCGACGGCCTGCACGCCGGCGCGCTCGGCGTGCAGAGCCTGATGGGCTGGCAAGTCGGCCTGGAGACGGTTTTCACGGGCGTCACCAAGCTCGGCCCCGCCGCCGTCGCGGAGCTCCGCGACGGGCGGGTCACGGTCGAGCGGTACGCGACCGAAGACCTCGGTCTGGACGCCGCGCCCAGTCTCGACGCGGCGGTCGACGAGATGGCCGAGATCCTCCGCGCGTTCCACCGTGCCTACCTGACCGACCACCCCGATACGGTGCTACAGCTCAGCGGCGGCCAGGATTCCCGGCTTCTGCTCGGCGCTGTGCCGCCGGAGCTGCGCCGCGGGATGGCAGCGTTCACTTTGGACACCCGCGGCGGCGTCGAGTCTCGGGTGGCCGTCCGTCTCGCCGCGCAGTGCGGCCTCGCGCACACCGTCCACCGGACCGACGAGCGGCCACCGGTCGACGCGGCGGCCGGGCACCGCGCGGCACGGGCCGCCGCCGCCGCACTGGATGCCATGGCCAGCCCGATGGCCCTCGCCCCGCTCGCGCTCATCGAGGCTGACCTCGATCAGGGGCACCGGCTCTCCGGCGCCGGTGGCGAGCTGGCTCGCGGCTTCTACTACCCGGGCCAGCCCCGACACGCCGAGACCGACGAGCGGATGGTCCGGCGGCTCGCTGAGTGGCGACTGTTCACCAACGAGACCGCCGAGCCGGACGCGCTCGACCCCGACTTCGTCGCCGCCGCCCGGACCTACGCGCTGGCCGCCGTGACTCAGCGATTCACGGCGTACCACCGGGACTGGCTGCGTGCCACCGACGACTTCTACCTCTGGGACCGGATGGCGCGGTGGGCGGGCGCGCAGGGCACGCCGGCAGCGGTCGACCGTTTCTTCGTCAATCCCTTGCTGGACCGGCGCTTCGTGCAGCTGGCGCTGGCGGTCGCGCCGGATGACAAGCGCGACTCGCGGCTCACCGGGCGGCTCATGCACCGCCTCGACCCGGGGCTCGCGGCGGTGCCGCTCGACTCTGGGCTGGTGCCGGCGCGGCTGGGCCGGCCAGGGTTCGCCACCAGCGTGGCCGTCGCCCGGGTGACCGCCCGCAAGACGGTCGGCAAGGTACGGCAGCGGCTGGCCGGCGCGCGCCGCACCCAGCTCGGTGCCGCCGACGTCGCCGCGCGGGTGGTGGCGCACTGGCGTGCCGCGCCCGATGCCACCGCGCCGCTGCGCCGGGCCGGCATGGTGCGCGAGGCGTGGCTCGACGAGCTGCTCGACGGTCGCCGCGACGCCCTGCCGGCGACCGTCGCGTTCCTGATGAACACGCTCGTGGCGACGGAAGCCGTCGAGCTGAGCCGGGTCTCCGGCACCAATACGGCCGGTGACCCGGCGGTATCGCACTTCGGATAGTTCGCGCACGCCGGTGCGGCCCGGCGGGCGCGCGGTTGATGCCGCTCGATAGAGGGAGGACACGTGTGCGGTCTGGTGGGTAGATGCGCCCGGGCCACGGCCACCGTCTCCGCGGACGAGATCCTGCGCGCGCTCGCACCGATCCGGCACCGCGGCCCGGACGGCGACGGCGTGTGGACAGATCCGGGCATCGGGCTGGGGCATGTGCGCCTGTCGATCCTCGACCTGAGCACCGCGGCCTCGCAACCGATGGTCTCCTTCGACGGCCGGTACGCGCTCGCCTTCAACGGGGAGATCTACAACTTTCGCGAGCTGCGTGACGAGCTGATCGCGCAAGGTGTGGAGGTGCACTCCACCGGTGACACCGAGGTGCTGCTGTCGCACATCGCGCTGCACGGCTGCGCCACCACTTTCGCCAAGCTGGAGGGAGACTGGGCGGTCGCCGTCTGGGACACCCGCGACGAGTTGCTGACGCTCGGCCGGGACGTGCACGGCGTCAAGCCCCTCTACTACGCGCCGGGCCCGGACGGCAGCCTGCGCTTCGGCTCCGAGCTCAAGGCGCTCATCGAGGTCGGCTCGACCGCCAGCGAGCCGAGCCCTGCCGCGGTCAACGCCGCCCTGCTCGGCTATTCGGTCACCTGGGGCGACCGCACGCTCTACCGCGGTGTACGCGCCGTGCGCCCGGGCGAGCAGCTCACGTTCGACCGGTCCACGGGGCGGATCGAGCGGCGCTTCTTCGCCCGCGTGGTCGACTGGGTCGACGACGACCTGTACCGCGAGCTGCGCGCCGCGCCGGCATCCGAGGTGGTCCAGCGGGTCGAAGACGCGATCACCGCGGGCGTCCGCTCCCGCCTTGTCAGCGACGCCCCGCTCGCCTGCCTCGCCAGCGGTGGTGTCGACTCCAGCCTGATCGCCACGCTGGCTAGCCGGGAGC
Source organism: Phytohabitans sp. LJ34 (assembly GCF_052068095.1). NCBI lineage: Bacteria > Bacillati > Actinomycetota > Actinomycetes > Micromonosporales > Micromonosporaceae > Phytohabitans > Phytohabitans sp. LJ34. The sequence goes on from NZ_JBQHDG010000013.1 coordinate 23,120, forward strand.
GGTCCGACCTGCCGCTTTACCACGCCGACGTAGCCAACGACAGTGAGCGACCGGCCGCTGAGGCGCTGGCCGCGGCCCTCGGGCTCAAGCTGCACACCGTGCGGGTCACCGACGCCGACATCATCACCGCGATCCCGGACGTGACCTGGTACAACGACGGGCCGCTCATCTACCACCTCAACGCGCTTCCCTTCTACGCGGTCTGCGAGCTCGCCGCCGCCGACGGGATCAAGGTGCTCCTGACCGGTGAGGGCAGCGACGAATATCTGATCGGCTACCCCAACGAGGCCCTCAAGCCCGTGCTCGACCTGATCGACCGGGTCAAGGCGGTGCCGCGCTCGTGGCTCAAGGCGCTCTCGCCGAAGGCTGCCCAGCTCTTCTGGCCGAAGTCGGACGACACCTTCGAACACCGCCTCCTCGAGCTCAACTCGGCCTTCGAGGCGGGCATCGTGGCCGATCGCAGCGCCGCCGCGCTGGGCACCGCTATGGGCCGCCGCGACCGCCGCTCGCGCATCACCTCGCTCAACCTCGCACAGTCACACCTGGTCTCGCTGCTGCACCGCAACGACCGGCTGGGCATGGCGTGGGGTCTGGAGGCGCGGTTCCCGTTCCTCGCACCGGAGTTCGCCAAGCTGGCCGTCAACCTGCCCGACCGGTACAAGCTGCGCCGCACGCTCCGCGCGCACGACAAGCGCCACCCGTTCATCATCGACAAATGGGCGATCCGCGAGGTGGCTGCCCGCCGCCTGCCATCGGCGCTCTCCGCCCGGCCCAAGCGCGGCTTCCCGGTTTCCATCAACCGCCGGCTCTCGGTCTCGCCGAAGTTCTTCGCCGACGGGTTTCTGGCCGACCTGTACGCGCTGGACGAGGACGCGATCGCCACCGCGATCAGCGACGGCCCGAGCGACTGGCTGACCCGGCTGATCCTGCTTGAGGTCTGGGGGCAGATCTTCTTCCGGGGCGCCAGCCGGGACGCGATGCGGGAGACGCTCCTCGCGCACACGCAGACCGCGGTGCCCGCGGGTCACTGAGCGGGTCACTCGGCGAAACAAGCCGGCCGGGCCTTCGCCCGGCCGGCTTTCCGCTGTGCGAGATCAGGACTGTGGCTTGACCGGGCCGGAGCCGTCCTGCCAGGAGTTGCCGCTCCACACGTTTCCCTGGTGGAACTCGAACGTGGCCACCGGCCCGTAGTAGCCGCACTTCGGACCGTACTTCTTCCCGAACAGATTGTTGACGTACCGGATGTCGGTGCCGATCGGGAACGGCTTGGCCGAGGTTGAGCCGCCGTAGGTGCAGTAGCCACCGTTGGTATTAAAAAGGTTGCGCTCGATCAGTGCGTTTTTGATCGGCTCGAAGTCGCCGTAGAGCGAGAGGGCGGCCGAGCAGCCCTCGCTGTCACAGACCAGGTTGTTGTGGATGATCTTGTAGTTGCTGCCACCATTGGAGCCGATCGCGGTCTGGTGGGCGCCGTCCACGTACACCCAGCCGTGCAGGTATGAGTCTTCTATATGCACGTTTTTGCGCATGTTTGCACCGCGACCGGTGCCGTGGATGTGACAACGTATGCACGTGTAGTCGTCGTTGCCGATGGCAGCCTCGCCGTTGGGGTCGACCTTCCCGCCACCGTCGATCTCGACGTCGATCAGCTTCAGCCCAACCAGGCTCCAGTCGGTCTTGTACGTGCCGCCGACCTTTCCCTTGACGAGCGAGCGGGTGATCGTAACGTTCTTACCTTCGATCGTCAGTCCATTGGTGAATCGGCAACCGTCCAACTTGATATTGCTTTTCGTCACGTTGTTGGCACAGTCGCGCAACTTTACGCCCGTGTGCTTGTAACCGGTGCAGTTTTCGTCTGGGAAACGCGGAAAGCGAGGACAGGCCGAATTGCCGCCGGACGACTCCGTCTTCCCGGCCGACGAGGCAGACGGGCTCGCTGACGCCGACGCGCTGGGGGCGGCGGCGAACCTTCCCTGACCGTCCGGCACCGGCGTGGCGGTGGAGACCTGCCCTTCCTCCTGCGGCGACGTCGCACCGGCCGTCGGCTCTCCACTGCTGGCGGGCGCCTCGAAAACCCTGACGGTCAAACGGACCAGGCCAAACGTGACCGCCAGCGCGATGACCGTGCCCAAAACCGCAAGCATCACGTTTCTGGACCTACTACGCGATGAGCGATGATTCGGTCGTGGGTCCGGCGCCATATGGCGCGTTTTGTCGGAGGGATCTGGCACTGGTGCTCCCTACTCGAACCTGCACCGCTCGGCATCACAGGCACGGCGGATCCCTGGTCGGGCGTCGCATTATGGTCATTCGCGATGAGCGCGCTAATGCTAGCACCGTAGGCAACGGTCATTTGGGCGTACGGACAGGAAGTGCGGCGCCTCGTCGGCGGTGTCGTGATCGCGACACCCCGGTCCGATCACGGCCCGCGTATGGTGACGCGGTGACCACGGTCCGACCGGCTGCCGCGCCTCCGGCCAGCCCAGATACCACCGCGGGCCGGCTTCCGTCGCTGACCGGGCTCCGCTTCGTCGCCGCCTTCTTGGTCTTCGGTTTCCACGTGCACATTGAGCATCTAATGGCGCCCGGGGCCGTACGGACCACAATGGAATGGCTGTTCGGCCAAGGCGCGGTCGGTGTGTCGTTTTTCTTTATCCTGAGCGGATTCGTCCTCACCTGGTCGGCACGCAAAGGCGACACAGCGGTGCGCTTCTGGCGCCGGCGCATCGCGAAGATCTATCCCAACCACGTCGCGACCTGGCTCGTGGCGCTCGCCGTCGCGGTGGTCACCGGCGCCGGCGTAAGCCTCGCCGTCGCCCTCCCCAACCTCGTTCTCGCTCAGGCCTGGTCGCCGGACATCGACGTCTTCTTCGGCCTCAACACCGTCAGCTGGTCGCTGGCCTGCGAGGCATTCTTCTACGCGGTGTTTCCGCTGCTCTTCGCCGGGCTCATACGCCTGCCCGGCCGCATGCTGTGGCCGGCGGCGACGATCGCGCTCCTCGCGGTGTGGGCCGTGCCGCTGCTGGCCCAGATCCTCCCCGCGGAGCACCGCTACTGGGCCATCTGGATATTTCCACTTGCCCGGACGCCCGAGTTCCTCGCCGGCATGCTGCTCGCCCGGATCGTCCGGGAGGGCCGGTGGCCCCGCCTCGGCGTCTGGCCGGCCACCGCGCTCGCCGTCGTGGCCTACCTGACCTCCCGCTTCCTCCCCGACGACTTCCGGCTCGTCGCCGGCACCGCGATTCCCCTGGCGCTGCTCGTGGCGGCGGTCGGCGCGGCCGACGCGGCCGGGCTGGCGACGCCGTGGCGCTCGCGCTGGATGATCTGGCTGGGCGAGATCTCGTTCGCGTTCTACCTGGTGCACCAGCTCGCGCTCCGCGTCGTACTCAAGGGCTCCGGGGTCGAGCACTCGTCGCTGGCCGCGATCGGCGTCGCCCTCGGCGCGCTGGTGTTCGCGGTGGCGGGCAGCTGGCTGCTCTACCGCTGCGTGGAGCTGCCCGGGATGCGCCTGCTGCGGCCGAAGTCTGCCGGCCGGATGGCGTACCCTGCCACGCCCGTCCGCCCGGAGCAGGTGTAAGACATTCGACACCCACTCCCACCACGTGGCCCATTGTCCGGGCCGAGGGATTCCAGGAAGGTTCGGTAGGCGTGTCCATACGCTCGGCATCGCCGAGGCGCATTCCGCACGGAGTCGACGAGGTAACCGCCTGATGAAGAACCGCCGGGCCCACATCACCATCCTCATCGCCAACCTCCCGGCCGAACGGGATCGCCGGGTCATCCGCGAGTGCCTGACCCTGGAGGAAGCGGGCTACGAGGTCACGGTCATCGCGCCCCGCGGCGACAAGAGCCTCAAAGTCCTGCCGGGCAGCCGGAGCACGCGGCTGCGGCCGTACCCGGTCTTCGTTTACGGCTCCGGGGTACTGTCGTTCGCGGCGGAGTTCGTCTGGTCGTTCCTCTGCATCGCGGTGCGCCTGCTCGGCGAGGTCTTCGCCGGCCGGGCCCAGGCGGTGCAGGTGTGCAACCCGCCAGACGTCTACTGGCCGCTCGCCCTGATGATGCGGGCGATGGGACGCCCGTGGGTCTTCGACCACCACGACCTGTGCCCCGAGGTCTACGCGACCCGCTCCGGCGGCCAGCCCAACCGGTGGGTCTACCGGGCGCTCGAGCTGATGGAGTGGCTCACGCTGCGCACCGCCTCCGCGGTGTTAGCGACCAACGAGTCGTTCCGCGACAACGCGGTGCGCCGGGGCGTACCGGAGGACAAGGTCACCGTGGTGCGAAACGGGCCGGCGCTTGACGAGGTCGCGCCGCCCGGTGACGATGACGGCGGCGAGGGGCGGCACGGCGAGCACCACCTCGTTTACCTGGGCGTGCTAGGCCCCCAGGACAACGTGGAGGGCACAGTGCTCGCCGCCGAGCAGCTGATCCGGATCCGTGGGCGCGCGGGCTGGCGGCTCAGCATCGCCGGCGACGGCGAGAGCCTGCCCGCCCTGCGCAAGCTGGTCGCTGACCGAGGGCTCGGCGACATGGTGGATTTCACCGGGTGGCTCGACGGCCCTGCGGTCGACGCGCTGCTGCGTTCGGCCACGGTGGCGATCCAGCCCGACCTGCCCACGACCATGAACAACCTGTCCACGATGGCCAAGACCGTGGAGTACGTGGCACGCGGTCTCCCGGTAGTCGCCGCCGACCTGGTCGAGACCCGGCGCACGGCGGGAGAGGCGGCCGTCTACGTGCCCAACGGCACCCCCTCGGAGTACGCGAACGCGATCGACGAGCTGCTCCGCGACCGGGAGCGGCGGGCGAAGATGCGCGAGGTGGGGCTGGCTCGGTTCACCGGCCAGCTGGCCTGGGACCACCAGGCCCGCGCGTACGTGCGGGTGTGGCACCAGCTTCTCGCCCGGCGGCGGCCTGCCGACCCGGCCGTGCCCCGGCCGCGCGCCGGCGGTCCGGGATCCTCAAAGATCGCTGAGCCGGCGGGCCGCGAATGACGAGTGTCGTCATCGCCGCGCACAACGAGGCGGCGGTCATCGGGCGCTGCCTGGACGCGCTGCTGGCCAGCGATCCAGGGCTCGACGTGACCGTGGTCGCCAACGGCTGCACCGACGACACGGCCGCGGTCGCGGCGGCTCGGCCGGGCGTGCGGGTGGTCGACCGGCCCGAGCCGGGCAAGGCCGGCGCGCTCAACGCCGGCGACGCGGTCGCGCGGGGCTTTCCCCGGCTCTATCTGGACGCCGACATCGTGCTGACGCCCGGTGGCGTGCACGCCCTGGCGGCGGCGGTGTCCGATGGCAGCCCAGCGCCGCTTGCCGCGGTGCCCCGGCGAAAGCTCGACCTGTCCGGGCGCCCACTGCTCGTGCGGGCCTTCTTCGCGGTCAACTCCCGCCTTCCGGCGTACGACCGCGCGCTTTTCGGGCGAGGGGCGATCGCGCTGTCGGCCGAGGGGCGCGCCCGGTTCGACGAGTTTCCGTCGGTGATCGCGGACGACCTCTACCTGGACTCGCTCTTCGCGTACGAGGAGAAGCGGGAGGTGGCCGCCGTGGTCTCCACGGTCGCGACGCCCCGGCGCACCCGCGACCTCGTGCGGCGCCTGGTCCGGGTGCGGGCCGGCAACGCCGCGATGCGGGCGGCGTCCGCGGCTGGCGACGCCCCGCCCGCGGTACGCTCCAGCGCGCGCTCCTCCTGGCTGCGCGACGTGGTGCTCCCGCGCCCATGGCTGTGGCCGGCCGGCGCGTGCTACGCCGCGATCACGGTCATCGCCGCCGTCACCGCCAAGCGGCGGCGGGGGACGGTCGCCTGGGGCCACGACGAGTCGAGCCGGCAGCCGGCCGCTCAGAAATAGGAGAAAGATGGCGACCGACGGTGTCGTGAACGTGTGCTTCCACGGGGTGGGCACGCCGCAGCGCGAGCTCGAGCCGGGCGAAGACGTTTACTGGGTCGACGTCGACCGCTTCCGGCGGATCCTCGACGAGGTCGCCACCTGGCCGGCGGTACGGATCAGCTTCGACGACGGCAACGCGTCCGATGTCGAGATCGGCTTGCCCGAGCTCGCCGAGCGCGGGCTGTCCGCCGACTTCTTCGTGGTGGCCGGTCGGCTCGACAAGCCCGGCTCGCTCGGCGCCGACCACGTACGCGAGCTGCGCGACCGCGGCATGGGGATCGGCACGCACGGCATGTGGCACCGCTCTTGGCGCGGCCTCGACACGACCGAGGCGCACGACGAGCTGGTAACCGCCCGCGTGCGGCTCGCCGAGGTGGTCGGCCGCCCGGTCGACACCGCGGCACTGCCGCTCGGTCAGTACGACCGCGCGGTGCTGAGTGCCTTGCGCCGCAACGGATACCGGCGTGTCTTCACCAGCGACCGGCGCACCGCGCGGCGCGGCTCCTGGCTACAGCCGCGCTACAGCGTGCGCCACCTGGACACCCCCGAGGGTCTGCGCGCCGAGATCCTCACCGCCCCGCCGCTGGCTCGCCGGGTCCGCGCCACCGCCGTGGGAGTGGTAAAGCGGTGGCGGTGAAGGTCCTCATCGGCTTCGCCGAGTCGCTCGCCGCGATCGAGTCGGCCTGGTGCCTACGCGACGCCGGATACGAGGTGGTCGCGTTCACACGGGCCGGGAGGCGGCCGCCGCTCGCCGCCGCGCGTGGTGTCACGGTGCGCCCCGTGCCAGCGCCCGAGGCGGGCGTCGCGGCCACCGTCGCGGCGATCCGGTCGCTGGTCGCCACCGAGCGCCCGGCGGCGGTGCTCCCGCTCGACGACGCCGCGCTGCTCGCCTGCGACCGTGCGGTCGACGCCGTCGACGGGCGCATCCTGGGTGTGCCGCTGGCCGGCGCGACCGGCGCGGCGGCCCGCCTCGCGCTGGACAAAAGCGAGCAGATCGCCCTGGCGGAAAAGGCTGGCATCCCAGTGCCGCCGACCGGCTCCGCCGAGCCGCCGCCGGGCCCCGGGCCGTGGATGGTCAAGTCGGCGCTCGCCGCCGTGGAGGCGGACGGGCGGCTGGGACGGCCGGCCGGTGCGATCGCCCGCGAGCCCGGCGACGTACCGGCGATCGTGGCCAAGCTGGGCGGCCCCGCGCTTGTGCAGCCCGTGATCGACGGGACCGGCGAAGGCGTCTTCGGCATCGCGGTCGGCGGCGAGGCGTACGCGCTCTCGGCACACCGGCGGGTCCGCATGATGAACCCGCGGGGCTCCGGCTCCAGCGCCTGCCGCTCGATTCCCGTGGATCCCGAGCTGGTCGGGCCGGTGCGGCGGTTCGTCGCCGAGGCCGGCTGGCAGGGCATCTTCATGATCGAGCTGTTGCGCGACGCGAGCGGGCAGCCGTGGTTCATGGAGCTCAACGGGCGCACCTGGGGCAGCATGGCGCTGGCTCGGCACCGCGGCCTGCCGTACCCCGCCTGGGCGGTCCAGACCGCGCTCGACCCTGCCTGGCGTCCGCCCGCGGCGGCCGAGGCACCGCACCTGCTCTGCCGGCACGCCGGCCGCGAGCTCGTACACCTGCTGGCGGTCATGCGCGGCGGCAAAGGCGCGGACGCCGGGCGCTGGCCCTCTCGCACCGCCACGCTGCGGGCGATGTTGCGGCGCGAGCGCGGCAACAGGTGGTACCACGCGGACGAATGGGGTGTCTTCCTGCGGGACACCTGGCACACCGTGGCCGACCAGCTGCGCCGCCGATGACCACCACCCGGGCGGCGGCCCACGTGCACTCGGAGTGGTCCGACGACGCGACCTGGAAGCTCGCCGACATCGCCGCCGCCTTCGCGGCCCGCGGATACGACGTGGTGCTCCTCGCCGACCACTGCCGCGAGTTCGTCGCCACGCGGTGGGCGGAGTACCGCGCCGCCTGCGCCGAGGCGAGCACCAGCGAGATCCTGCTGGTGCCCGGGATCGAATACAACGACCTGGACAACACCGTGCATGTGCCGGTCTGGGGCGACGTCCCGTTCTACGGGCAGGAGGTGCCGGACATCGGCGCCCTCCTCGCCGGCGTCGCGGCCGACGGCGGCACCAGCGTGCTGGCCCACCCGTGGCGGCGCGACGCGTGGCGCCGGTACCAGCCCGCGTGGGGCGCGCACCTGGCCGCCGTCGAAGTATGGAACCGCAAGTACGACGGCATCGCGCCCAACCGGCACGCGGCCGAGCTCGCGCGGCGGGAAGGGCTGCGGCACTTCGTCGCCGTCGACTTCCACACCAGCCGGCAGTTCTTCCCGCTGGCGATGCGGCTCCAACTGGCCGGCGACACGGTCGACCTGCCGGCGGTGCACCGCGCGCTGCGGGAGGGCGAGTTCGAGCCCGCGTTTCGGGAGCGCCCGGTCGAGTCGATGCTGCGCGGCCCGGCTCTGCGGGCCGCCGTAGCGGCCGAAACGGCCCGCCGCGCGGTGCGGCCCGCGGTCAACCGGCTGCGCCGCCTACGCGGCTAGCGCGGCGACCAACTCGGGGCTCGGGGTCGCCCGCAGCCGCGACGGACTGGCGAGCGCCCGGGCGGCGGCACGGCTGGCCTTGTTGCCGAGCACCGCGCGGCTTGTCTCGCGGAGCAGCAGCGCCGCCCAATACGCCGCCGTGAGCACCTGGCCGTGGCGGCGGCGGTAGAGGCGCACGCGATTGAGGTTGAGCAGCGCCCACAGGCCGGGCGACTGCTTGGACTCCCCCTCCAGGTGGACGGCGAGCGCGGACGGCGCCAGCCGGGTCGGCAGCCCGGCGTCGCGAGCCCGGAGCGCGAAGTCGGTCTCCTCGGAGTACAAGAAGAACGACTCGTCCCACGGGCCGACCCGTGCCCAGCACTCCGCGCTTAGCAGCATCGCCGAACCGGCCGCCCAATCGGCCTCGGTCTGCGCGCCGTAAAGGTGGTCGTCGACCACGAGCTCGCCGAACGGCTTGAAGCGCCCGGCCCGGTGCGCTCCCAGCACCGCGTCGCCCAGGGCGCGCAGCGGGCTCGGTTCGCGCCGCAGCACGTGGATGACCGAGCCGTCGCCGCGCTCGAGCCGGGGCACGACGATGCCCGCGTCGCTGCCGCGCAACACCGCGAGCAGCTCACGCCCGCACTTCGGCGCGAGCCGGATGTCCGGGTTGAGCACGAGAACGGCCGTGTGCGGGCGGGCGGCCGCTACCGCGGCGTTGATGCCCGCGGCGTAGCCGGCATTGCGCCCCATTTCCACGACGATGCTGCCCGGCGCGACCCGCTTGACCGCCGCCGCGCTCCCGTCGGCGGAGGCGTTGTCGGCCACGGTGAGGTGCCAGGCGATGCCCTCCAGACCGGGCCCGAGCGAGGCGACGAGGTCGTCGAGGAGACGCTTGCTGTTGTAGGTGACGACGACGACCGCGATCGTCTCCTCGGCCTGCCTCAACACCGCTCCTCGCCTTCGTTCGCGACCGGCGGCCGCGCCACGGACCATCCTGCCCTCCCGTCCCGCCGGCCCGGTTCCGCTGTCCGGGTGAGAGAAGTGTCGGTAACCCGTCGTTGTTGTTCCGCCTTTAGCTGATTCGTCGCTCAGGATGATCGGCGTAGCGTCGAGCGTCATGGCCGACACATCGCCGCCCGTGCCTTCGCAGGAGGCGTCCCCGGAGCGCCCGCTCGACGTGCTGGAGCAGACCCCAGACAAGGCACCGGCGCCGAGCCGCAAGCGGCGGTGGTGGCGGCTGATCGCACTGGTGCTCGGGCTGTCGCTCGTCCTCGGCGCGGCCGGGAGCGGCGGCGCGCTCTGGCTCTACGCGCGCTCCGTCGAGGGCGACATCGAGCGGGTGGACGCGTTCGCGGGCGTGCCCGAGGGTGCTCGCCCGCCCGTCGTCGCTGAGAAAGCGCACAACTACCTCGTCGTGGGCAGCGACTCCCGAGCTCCGGACAGCACCGACGGGTCCCGCACCGACGCCATCCTCCTCTTCCATGTCGCGGCCGATCGAAAAAGCGCCCAGATGATCTCGATCCCGCGGGACACTTGGGTCCAAGTGCCGAAGTCCGCGGACGGCCGCCACGGCGGCACCGAAGCGAAGATCAACGCGAGCTTCGCGTGGGGCGGCGTGCCACTGCTGGTGCGGACGGTGGAGGGCTTCACCGGCGTACGCATGGACAGCGTCGTCCTCATCGACTTCGCCGGCTTCGAACGCATCGTCGACACGCTGGGCGGCGTGGACCTCACCGTTGACAAGGACTTCACCTCTATACACCCGCCGCACCGCAAGTTCGCGACCGGCGATCAGCACATGGACGGGGCGACCGCGCTGGACTACGCGAGGCAGCGCTACCAGTTCAAGGACGGCGACTTCACCCGCATACGCCACCAGCAACAACTGGTCCGCGCCGTGGTCGCCAAGGCGACCCAGAGGGGCCTGATGCGGGATCCGGGGCGGCTCAACGGCTTTCTCCGCGCGACGGCCAAGGCGGTCAGCGTCGACAAGGACCTCGATCTCTTCGGGACCGCCTGGTCGATGCGCGACCTGCGCGAGGAAGCCATCACCTCGATCACGAGCCCGTCGAGCTCCACCGGCATGATCGGCGGCCAGAGCGTCGTCCTCTCGGACGAACAGGCAGCGGCCGGCCTCTACAAAGCCGTCCGCGAAGACGACATGGACACCTGGCTCATGGAGAACCCGCAAGACTGAGTGTCGGATAGCTGATGGAAGGGTGAACCGGACGGACCTGCCGCTGGGCAGCCTGGCCTAATACCCTCCCTGCGTGGGTCTTCATTCGATTCGCCGGCGGCTGGTCGACTCGCCGGACTCGTGGGGCGCGAAGCGCCGTGCACGGCGGGCGCAGTGGCTGAGCGAGACCTTCCCCGACCTCGCCCAGATGTCCGTCATCGACCTCGGCGGGCGGGTCGACACGTGGGAGCGCGCACCGGTGCGCCCCAAGCACGTGCACGTCGTCAACCTGGAGCCACTCCCCGGCGAGCTGCCCGAGTGGGCCGAGCTCGACTACGGCGACGCCTGCGCGCTGCCGCCGCAGATCGCCAAGCGCCGCTACGACCTCGTCTTCTCCAACTCGGTGATCGAGCACGTCGGCGGCCACGAGCGCCGCGTCCGCTTCGCCGAGTCGATCCACGCGCTCGCCGACGCGCACTGGGTGCAGACGCCCTACCGCTACTTCCCGATCGAGCCGCACTGGGTGGCGCCAGGCATGCAGTTCCTGCCGGTCGCCCTCCGCTCCCGGATGGCGTACAAGTGGCCGCTGGCGCACACCCCGGCGTCCAGCCTCGCGGAGGCACGCCAGGCCGTGCTGTGGACCGAGCTGATCGACAAGACCCAGATGCGCCACTACTTTCCACAGTCGACGATCCGCAGCGAGCGCATCGTCGGGCTCACCAAGTCGCTGATCGCCTACAAGCTCCCCTGACCAGCCAGGCCCCGCTCACCCCTCCCGCCCGGCTCTCAAGAGGGCAGCCCTGTCACTGTCTGGGCGGGCATACGGGACCCCTGCTGCGAAGGAAGCCTGAGACACGTGCCTCTAGGTCTGGGTGTCCGGTTTCGGGGCGGCTACGGGGACGTCGGCGAAGGCGGCTACCGTGCGGTCGGCGTAGGCGCTGGCGTCGCCGGTCTCCATTGGACCGTCCCATGTGGAGGGCAGGGGCGTCGGTACGTCCGGTGCGACGCGGGTGACGATCTCGTCGAGCACGCGTTCGGCGTCGCCGACCCACAGGTGCTTCGCGCCGTCTACGCCGATGACCTCGGCCTGCGGGATGGCGGCGAAGCGCTGGCGTGCCTCCGCCGGCCGCAGGTAGTCGTCGAGCTCGGGCACGAGCGCGGTCACCGGCTTGCCGGACGCGGCCCACGCCGCCAGATCCTCCTCCGCGGCGAAGCGCAGCGGGGGCGACAGCAGGATGGCGCCCGCGACGGACGGGTCGCAGCCGTACTTCAGGACCAGGTCGGTGCCGAACGACCAGCCGACCAGCCAGACGTTGGACAGCGAGGCGAACTCCGCGTACTCGATGGCCGCCGCCACGTCGAAGCGTTCGCCGACCGCCTTGTCGAACTCTCCCTCGCTCGTGCCGCGCACGCTGCTCGTGCCGCGCGTGTTGAACCGCAGCACCGCCAGCCCGGCCAGCGCGGGCAACCGCCACGCCGCCTTGCGGAAGAGGTGGCTGTCCATCATGCCGCCGTGGGTGGGCAGCGGGTGGACGCAGACGAGGGCGCCGACCGGGTCGCGGTCGGCCGGGAGGGCCAGCTCGCCGACGAGCTTGAGGCCGTCGGCGGTGTGCAGCTCGATGTCCTCCCGCCGGCCCGGCAGGATCGAGTTGGCGCGGATCTTCTCACTCACGGCGCAAGTCTTTCACCGCCGCCGGTCGACGGCAGCCGGGCCGCTTCTTTAGCGGCGCCGCTCACGCGCCCCCCAGCAGCCGGCGTGCCAGTGCCGGCGGTCGCTCTCGTCGCCGCGGCCGTCGACCGGCCAGGCCACCACGTGCGGGGTGCCTGGGCGGATCTCCTGGTTGCAGCCGGGGCACCGGTACGTCTTCGTGGACGCCCCGCCGGAGATCGTGCGCACAGCCCACTCGCCGTCGCTCCACCGCTGCACCCGTTGGACGCCCTGCCGGGCGCGTTCCAGGTCGAGCGGCGGGACGTCGTCGCGGTCGGGGTTGCGGCGGGGCATCGACGTCAGGGCAGGCGGGCGTACACGTCACCCGACCGGCCCGCCGGCCGGAGCCGCTCCAGCAGCGCGGTCAGGCCCGCCATGTCGAGCCACTCGTCGCTCACCATGCGCGCGGTCTCGACGAGCGAGTAGTTGTAGCGGTATCCGCCGGCCGCCGCGCCGAGCTTGTCGACCATGTGGAGCATGGCCATGGATGCGTCGTGCACGGACGGCAGGTACTCGACGGAGAGGGCGCGCACCGGGCGGGAGAGGCCGGCCAGCACCTGTGCCTCGAAGCCCTCGACGTCGATCTTGCAGAAGGCGGGCTCGCCGTGGCGCGCGATGAGGTCGTCGAGCGTGACGACCTCGACCTCGACCGAGCGGTCCCAGCGCACGCCCTGGAAGAGGCTCGACACCGAGTCGCGCCACTCCGGAGACATCGAGGAGACCGTCGGGTTGGTCGTGGAGAGCGCCAGCGAAGCCTTGCCCGGCCGCTCACCGACGGCCACCGGCACCAGCGTGACGCCCTTGTCGCGCCCGAAGAGGAAGCGCAGGACGCGGAGGCAGTCGGGCTGCGGCTCGACCGCGACCACCCGGGCGCCGAGCTTTCGCCACTGGCGCACCCGGCCGCCCACGTGCGCGCCGATGTCGAACCCGATGTCGCCGGGGCCGAGGAACTGGCTGTAGAGCCGCCGCAACCGCCGGTGCTTGGTCGGCTGGCCGTGATAGATGACCAGGGAGCGGGCGATCCCCCAGACGCGGTCGAGCATGGTGCGACGCTACTCCCTCTCAGCCGGCCCACTGGGCTTTCTGGTTCGTTCGCTCGCGCGGCGCTGAAGGCGACGTCTTCCTCCGCCACCCCGAAACCCCGACTTCGTCGGCGGGGCGGCTACGTCCAGACGCCGCCGCGCCAGCTCGCTCACTTACGTGGATCCTTGGCGAAGCAGCGGGCGATGTTTTGCTCGCCCGGCCGGCCCAGGAAGTCCATCGGTGACTTGCCCGGCTGCTTCGCCTTCGGGTCGGTGTCCAGGTTGATCATCCAGAAGTAGATGCCGCCGAGGTCGCGCTCGCGCATCACCTGGCACGCGGCGTCGAACCAGCGCTGCTGGATCTCCGGCTTGATCGTGCCCTTCGAGTGCGGCGACCACGGCTCCTGGTACGCACCTGAGCGCGCGCCGATCGCCACCTCGGCCAGCACCAGGTCGGGGAGCGTGGCGGCGGTCCGGTTGTCGTCGAGCCACTCGTTCCACCCGTCGACAAGGCGGCTCACCGAGGCGCTGTCGCCCACCTCCAGCGGCGGGTACGCGTCGACGGAGAGCGTGATGCCCGGCGCCGGGCCGCTGTCGCGGAGCCGGTCGTAGTTGGCGCTGTAGTCGATCTCGCCGGTGTAGACGCCCTTGACGCCGGTCGCGACCGTGCGCCAGCCGGTGGTACTGCTCTCCATGGAGTTGAGCTCGGTGCCGACGACGAACGTGGCCACCTTCGCCGTCTCGGCCACCTTCGCGTACTGGACGAGCATGTCCCGGTAGGAGGCGAACCACTTGGTGCGGCTCTCCGGGCGGATCGAGCCGCGCCACATGTCGGGGTCGTCCTTGGTCAGGTTGCGCTCGTTGAGCATCGGGCGCACCGCCGTGCGCAGGCCGCGCTTGTTGGCCTCGTCGAGCACGATCTCCAGGCGCGCCGGCGTCGGCGTGATCGGGTGGTCCATCCGCACCGCGTTCGCGTACGCCGAGTCCATGACGAACGAGAACGAGATGGAGACCGAGTTGGCGCCGAGCTCGACCACGTGGTCGAGGACCTTCTGCGCCTTGGCACGGACGATCTGGTCGGTGTCGTTGCCGTTGTTTTCCCAGTAGACCGCGATGCCGTACTGCCGCATGCCGGGCTGCCACGGCTGGCGCACCTTGGCGACCTGCGGCTCGGACGACGCGCTCGCGCTCGCCGTGGGATCGCCGCCGCCACCGGGTGGCCCCTCGGAGAGCCGGGTCAGCGGGTCGCCCTCACCCGACGAGCAGCCGGCTGCCAGCAACACCGCGAGCGCGGCGACGACCGCGCGCCTCATATCGGCTTGGCGATGACGACGAACTGCTGCTGGCCGCCACGCAGGTAGCGGATCAGCCCGCGGACGGCGCCGATCCCCTCCATCAGCGAGAAGACGGGGACGAGCAGGATCACCGCTATCCCCTCCCACCACCGGTATTTCGCGCGGCGGGAGACGCTCACGTTGATGCGCAGGCCCTCGGAGTAGAGCCAGATCGCGTACGCCATGTTGAGCGCCCAGATCGGCAGCACGGCCAGCGTGATCGGCACCGTGTCGAAGGAGCCGAGCACCCAGCCCAGCAAGAGGATCGTGCCGAGGTGCTGGAGTGGGCTGATCACCCAGGTGAACGTCGAGTATCCAATGTAGAGCCTGTCGCGCAGCGGGATGCGCTCGTCGAGCGAGAGCCCGATCAGGCCCCACGCCCACCGCTCCCGCTGGCGGAAGAAGTCGCGCACGGTGGCCGGCGAGGCGCCGTAGCAGCGGCCCGCGAACCAGGCGCTGCGCCCGGGGTAGCGGCGGCTGAAGACGAGCGCGAACTGGGCGTCTTCGACGATCGCCTCGGGCCCGAAGTCCCAGCCGATCTCGGCCTCCACCGAGGCGCGGACGAGCAGGAGCTCACCGTGTACCCCGGCAAGCGGGTGGCCGCCACCGGTGAACGCCGAGTAGACCGTCACGTCGGCGATCGGCCGGCTCGCGTCGGCCAGCCAGGTGAGCCTGTTGCGGGCGTGCTCGCGCGGGTAGGTGAGGATGCCCTGCGCGAGGTGGCACGCCTCGTCGCCGAGCTCGCGCTGCTGCTCGATCAGGCGGGCCACCGCGATCGCCGTGTCGAGCCCGACGCCGGTGTCGTCGTCCATGTGCAGGACCCACACGTCGTCGCGGTCTTCGTGCTGGGCGATGCGCAGCTCGTGGGCGTAGTTGTTGGCGCGCGACTTGAACTTGGTGCGGTTGACCGTGTGGTAGCTCTGCGGCACCGTGATGATCCGGATGTACCGGCTGATCTCGCCGAGCTTGTGGATCTTTTCCGCCGCCTCGCAGCCCTCTTCGATGACGACGTCGACGCGCAGCTTGGGAAAGCACTCCGGCAGGTAGGTGATGTACGAGTGCACGACCCGGTCGAGCGCCGGATACGTGTCGTGGCGCCCGATCGTCGGCACCACCACCACGAGGCGGTCGTTGCACCGGATGATCTTGTCGTCGGCGGCGGTGAGCCGGTCACGGCGGAGCCGGCGGCGGGTGACGAACGCGCCCACCAGCCCGACGACCGTGCCGATCACCGGATAGGTCCACACGATGGTGACCACCGCGCCGAGCGGCCCGGTCGACTTCACGCTCAGGAACAGCGTCACCACGAGCACCGCGACGAACCACGCGAGGAGCGGCCACAGCCGGGGAAGCCAGCCGGCGTGGCGCTGCGCCATCGTGGTAGCACGCGGAGTGATCGGCATGCGGATGGCGGGCATGACGTGCGTCTCGCCGGGGTGCTCCTGCTGCCGCGGGATGATCTGTGTCCGCTCACCCGGCTCGTCGCGCCGCGAGGGAGCGACGTGCGTCGTCACACGGGTTCCTTCCGGGTCAGTAACGCGACGGTGTAGCCCGTTGTCCACCAACTGTCGGCGACATCATAACGTTCCTTAAGGACGTCCTTCTTGCTTCCATCGAGGTCGTCGAGGGGGTCCCCGTACTCGCCGAGGCGCAGCACCCACACGCGCCGGGTCTCCCCCAGCCGGACCGCCACGTCCGCGTGCTCGCTCGCCACCATCCAGCCGTCGGTGCGCATCGGCCGGTCCACGAGCAGGTCGGTCGGGCGGCGGTTTTCCGGCAGGTAGTGGGCGATCACGTCGCGGTTGAGCACGCCGGGGCCGCGGTCCTTCAGGCCGTACACGATGCCGTCGCCGGGCTGGTAGTCACGCTCGATCAGTGCCACGACCGCCTTGGTGTCCTGGTACCGGAACGCCGGCTTGCGCACCGAAGCGTGGCCGGGCAGGGCGAGCACGGTCAGCGCCGCCAGCGTCGCGACCGCCGCGATCAGGCCGCGCTTGGCGAGCAGCAGGCCGACGAGCACGACCCAGCCGACGACCGTGTAGAGCACGTACCGCTGCTGCCAGATGTGCGTGAGCGAGCCGAGGGCCATCAGCAGCCCGGCCGGCACCACGCTCAGGCTGATCGCCACGACGGCGCCCCGCTCGCGGGAGACCGCGGCGGCGCCGAGGGCGAAGATCGCGCCGCCGATCAGCGCGCCGCCGAAGAACTCCAGCCCGTACGCCTCGATCTGGTGCAGGTCGGTGAACGGGATCCAGCCGATCTGGCTGCCCTGCTGCCGCCGGCCGATCAGGATGATCGGGATGAGCGGTATCAGACCGACGAACGCGCTCGGTGTCCACCGCCACAGCAACTTGCGCTTGGTCAGCAGCACGGCCAGGCCGTGGCCGGCCAGCATCAGCAGCGCGACGAGGTGCATGGCGCCGAGCGCGGCGACGGCGACCGCGTACGCGAGCGCGATGCCGAGCGTGAACCCCTCCAGCATCCGGATGAGCAGCAGCGTGGCCACCGCCGCGGCGAGCGTCGCCAGCGCGTACGGCCGGGCCTCCTGCCCGAAGCGCGTGGTTATCGGCAGGATCGCGAAGGTGAGGCCGGCGATCAGGCCGATGCGGTGCGAGCCGAGGCGGATGCCGATCAGCCCGATCACGGCGGCGGCGCCGGCCATCGCGAGCAGGGACGGCAGGCGCAGCGAGAGGTCGGAGTCGCCGAAAACCGTTGTCCAGACCCGGATCAGCACGTAGTACGGGCCGATCGTCGCGTCGGTGCCGTCGAGCTGCTTCCACAGCTCCGACCACGAAACCGTGGTGATGCCCCACGTCGCGAGCTCGTCGGCCCACAGCCCCGGCCCGGTCAGCCCGATGACGCACAGCACGACGGTCACCAGAGCCGGTGCGCCCCAGGCGATCCGGCGCTGCCACGCCTCCCACCGCTGCTTGCGCTCGGCCTCTTCCTGGGAGGGTGACTTCGGCAACAGGATCGTCGCGTCGGCCGGGGCAGTCGGCGCCGGCGTCTCCACGACACCGACCCGGCGCGGGAGAGGGATGTGTACCTCCCCGTTGGGGGTCGCCACCGGAAGTTGCGAGCGGGCCGCCCTACTCACAGGCAAATCCCCTTTGCTGGGTACGAGTCCCCGTTACTGGGCACGAAAAACGGTCAGTCTCCGGCGCCACACGCGGTCCCGTCGCCGTTGCGATCGAGGCCGTGCCGGTCGCGCCCACCTGTGATCTTAAGGGGTTCGAATCCCCTCTCTCGAAGCCAAGCGCACTTGTCAGACACACCGGCCGGAAACTCCCACGGCACGCAAACGTCGCGATCGCCGTATGCGTGGTCGCAACCGTCCGTACCCTCGGCGATGTCGACGCCCGCGGTCGGCGACGGCTGCGGCGCGCGCGGTTTGGCGCCCGGCTGCTCGGCGAACGGCTGCACGTACGGCGGTGGCGACTCGTCCGGCCCGGCCTGCTGCTGGGCACCGCTGCCCCGCCCCGGCTCCGCGCCGCCGCCGCTCTCCGGCGCCTGCTCGCCGGCCGGCGCCGCGGCGGGCGTGCCGTCGAACCAGAGGATGTCGCGGTCGCTTCCACCGGCCACCGCCACGCCGGCGGTCGCGAGCACGAGCACGGCGGCCACCGCCGCGATCCCGTACTGCTCGCGGCGGCTGCGGGCCTTGAGCCACGCGGCCAGGCGACTCATCCGAGCTTGACCCACTTGGCGGTCGACGGTACGCCGTTGGCGTTGTGCACGAAGAGCATGTACCAGCCGGGCGGGGCCAGGTTGGGGTTGCTCGTCACGTTCAGGTCGATGGTGTTGCCGTTGACCGTCATCGGCAGCTCGACGAACCGCTGGTTGGGGTCGGACGAGTGCGTGACGGCCGCCGGACGGATCAGCGACGCCCGGGTCACCGCCGAGTTCACGGTGATCCGCTGCGTGGTGCCGTATCCCCAGTTGGTGTTGGCCACGGTCTGGATCGCCGGCCGCGCGCCCTTGAACATGTACGGCGGCGAGTAGATCGAGATGCGGTTGTCGAACGACCCGTTGCCGGGGTTGTCGCCGACCGCCATGACGCGGCCGTCGGGCAGCAGGAACGCCGACGAGTGGTACGTGCGCGGCACCGGGTCGGTCGCCATGCCCTCGCGGAACTTGTTGGTCTGCGGGTCGAAGATGGACGCCTCGAAGACCGGGTCGGCCCTGTTGTGCAGCCCGCCACCGGTCTCGAAGACCGTGCCGTCGGGCAGCAGCACCAGCGAGACGTACATCTTGCCCTGCTCGCCGGTCTGTGCCGCGCCACCGGTCAGCGTGCCCTGCGGCAGCAGCGGACCCGGCTGGTACTGAGGGTTGGCCGCCTTGAGGTCGATGAGGTCGGTGAGCCGGTTGGCGGTCTTGCCCTCGTCGCCGTTGCCACCGCCGACGGTGAAGACCCGCTGCGCCTGCGCCGGCGGGAGCAGCACGCTCATCGACTGGTCGCGCTCGTCCTTGCGCTGGAGGCCGGGCACGTCGGTGATGGCCTTGGTGCCGTAGTTGTAGATGGACGCCCCGGTGCCCGGCAGGCCGCTGCCGAACGTGTGGCTGCCGGTGTAGAAGAGCCGGCCGTCCTGCATCAGCACCATCGCGGGGTACAGGCCCCACCACGACCAGGTCTGCTGCACGTCGCCCAGCCACTTGCCCTGTGCGGCGCTGTAGTAGTCGGTGGTCGTGGTGCCGGTGGAGTCTTCGCCGAGGCCGCCGAGCGAGAGCACGTCACCGTTGCCGAGGATGGTCGCGGACGGGTACCAGTGGCCGGCGAGCATGTCGTTGGTGGCCGTGTACGTGTTGGTGACCGGGTCGAAGACGTAGGAGTTCTTCAAGCCCTTGTAGCCGACCGTGCCGTCCGCCTTGGCGTAGTCCTTGGTGCCGCCCATCACCAGCACCTTGCCGTCCTTCAGCTGCACGTGACCGGCGCAGAAGAGGTCCTTGGGCGTGGGCACGTTGGTGAAGGCGCCGCTCGCCGGGTCGTACACGGCGGTCTTGAAGGTGCCCGCGGCGAAGGCGTTGGGGTCGTTGCCGGAGCCCGCGACGAGCAGCACCTTGCCGTTGTGGAGCATCACGGCGTGGACGCCGCGCACCGTCGACTCGTACGGCATGACCTGCCACTTGCCCTTGGTGCAGCCGGCCGCGTCGGTGCACCCGCTGGGCGTGGGCGCCGGCGCGCTCGCGTCGACCATCGAGTAGTCGTCGGTGGTGAGGGTGCCCACGCCGTAGATGCTGACGCCCCACGTGATCCGGTCGGTGTTCGGCGGGACCGGCGGCGTGCGCACCACCTTGCGCTGCCACGTGGCGGTGGCCGGGAGCGTGGCCGGATCCATCCAGTACTGCCAGCCGAGCTTGGTGTCGCGGCGGAAGAGCGTCAGCGCGTTGGCCGCGGTCGTCGACTTGTAGTACACGGAGAGGTCGTATTGGTGACCGTCAGTGACACGAGGAGCACACTGCGCGTTTTCCAGCATCATCGCCTTGCGGTCGCCGGACACGAGCCGCGTGACGTTGACCCGCATGGCCCGCTTGCCGGTGCGCGCGTCGGTGGTGACACCCGTCGTATACGTGTTGTCGCCCTGGCCCGACCGCTCCCAGCAGACCGGGAAACCGTTGGCGTCCAACGACTCCAGGCCCGGATTCTGCACCAGGTTGGCCGCGGCCTGTGCCGGTGAGGCGACCAGGCCGACGGTCACCAGCAGCGCGAGGGCGAGCAGCCGGCCGAGTCCTCGGCGGAGCTCCGGGCTGAACATCGGGACGGCTTTCGCGGCAGGCACAAGGTCTCCTGTCGGGGTGAGGTCTACCTGGGCCGTCCCGCAGGTTACCGGTCATTCCCAACATGGCCAATACGGGTTTGTCCGTCACTACCCGAGTGGGCTGATGTCCAGTCTGGCAAGGCGATCCGGGTCCACGAGAATGTCCAATGCGGTTACCTTCCCGCCACGGATAGTGAACGCCATGACGGACCTGACCCGCTCGCCGTCCATCGCGATGAGCCCCGGGACACCGTTGATGAGCGCCAGCCGGCCCGCGCTCGCGTACCGGGCGAAGGTGATGGCGTTGGTGGCGAGCGCCCTGGCGCCGTGCACCACCGCACCGGTGTCCGGCCGGGCGACCACGTCGGGGTCGAGGATCGCGAGCAGGCCCTCCATGTCGCCGCCGCGAGCCGCCGTCAGGAACGCCTCCACCACCGCGCGCTGGCTCGCCAGGTCACCGTCCGACGTGGGCTCCGCGCCGCGCACCCGCCGGCGGGCCCGGCTGGCGAGCTGCTTGGCGGCGGCCGGCGTACGGCCGAGGATCGGGCCGATCTCCTCGAACGGCACGGCGAACGTGTCGTGCAGCACGAACGCCAGCCGCTCCGCGGGCGCCAGCTGCTCCAGCACGACGAGCAGCGCCAGCCCCACCGAGTCGGCCAGCAGCGCCTCCTGCTCCGGGTCGAGGCCGTCCGCGCTACTGATGATCGGGTCAGGGACGTGCACGCCGAGCGGCTCCTCACGCCGCGCCCTGCGGGAGCGGAGCATGTCCAGGCACACACGCCCCACCACGGTCGTCAGCCAGCCGCCCAGGTTGGTGACGTCGCTCGTGTCGGCGCGGGTCAGCTTGAGCCACGCCTCCTGCACCGCGTCGTCCGCCTCGCTGAGGGAGCCGAGCATCCGGTACGCCACCGCGCGCAGGTGACCGCGGTGCGCCTCGAAGCGCTCGGCCATCCAGTCGTACTCGTTCATGACTCCATGACGAACCAGGGCGGGAAAAGGTAACAGCTACGTTCGCCGTGATCAAAGGTCCTCTCAAGCAGTTAGAACGGCTTGAGAGGACCTTTGATCACGGCGAGGTGTGGTCGCGGAAGCCGCGGCCGGCCTTGCGGCCCAGGTAGCCGGCGGTGACAAGGTGCTCCAGCAGCGGCGAGGGTGCGAAGCCGGGCTCGCGCAGCTCCAGGTAGAGCTCTCGCTGGATGGCCAGCGCCACGTCGAGCCCCACGACGTCGAGCAGCTCGAAGGGCCCCATCGGGTAGCCGCACCCCAGCTTCATCGCGTGGTCGATGTCGTCGGCCGTCGAGTAGCTGGCCTCGAGCATCCGGACCGCGTCGTTGAGGTACGGGAAGAGCAGCGCGTTGACCACGAAGCCGGCCCGGTCGGCGCAGACCACGGCGGTCTTGCCCAGCGCCGCGACCACCGCGCGGGCGGTGGCGAGCGCCTCCGGCGAGGTGCGGATGGTGTGCACCACCTCGACCAGCGACATGACCGGCGCCGGGTTGAAGAAGTGCAGCCCCACCACGTCGGCCGGCCGCTGGGTGGCCATCGCGCACTGGATGACCGGCAGCGACGACGTCGTGGTCGCGAGCACCACGCCGGGCTTGCAGATCTCGTCGAGCGAGGCGAAGAGCGCCTGCTTCACGCTGAGCTCCTCGACCACCGCCTCGACCACCAGGTCGACGTCGGCGAGGTGCTCCAGCGTTGCCGACCAGTTGACCCGGCCCAGCGCCGCGTCACGCTCCGCCTCGGTCAGCTTCGCCCGCACCACACCCTTGTCGAGCGAACGCTTGACCGCCTCGCACACCCGCGCCGACTTCTCCGCGCCGCGCGTGACGGACACCACCTCGTACCCGGCCCTCGCGAACACCTCGATGATCCCGGTGGCCATGGTCCCGGACCCCACGACGCCGACCTTCGCGATCCCACGCGCGCCGTCGGCCGTCGCCGACGCCGTCGCGGTCGGCGTTTGCTTATCTGGTACGAGCACCGGGGAGCCCGGCTTCTCGTAGGTGTAGAAGCCGCGCCCGGATTTCCGGCCGAGCAGCCCGGCGGTGACCATCTGCTTGATGAGCGGGGCCGGTGCGTGCCGCCGGTCCCGTCCGCCCCGCCGGTACATCGTGTCGAGGATCTCGTAGGCCGTGTCGAGCCCGATCAGGTCCATCAGCGCCAGCGGCCCCATCGGCAGCCCGCAGCCGAGCTTCATGGCCGCGTCGATGTCCTCCCGGCTGGCGTACCGGGCCTCGTACATCGTCACCGCGTGGTTGAGGTAGCCGAAGAGCAACGCGTTGGCGATAAACCCAGCCCGGTCGTTGATGGTCACGTCGACCTTGCCCAGCCGCTCGCAGAGCGCCTCGACGTCGGCCACCACCTCTGGCGCCGTCACGACCGTACGCACGACCTCGACAAGCTTCATGATCGGCGCCGGGTTGAAGAAGTGGATGCCGACAACCTGGTTGGGCCGGTGCGTGGCCACCGAAATCTCGGTCACGCTCAGCGACGAGGTGTTGGTGGCGAGGATCGCGGTCGGCTTGCAGACCCGGTCGAGCTCCGCGAAGATCCGCTGCTTGAGGTCGAGGTGCTCAGGCACCGCCTCGATGACGAGGTCCACGTCCCGCAGGGCCCCAAGCCCGACGGCGAACCTGACCCGGCTCAGTAACGCGTCCCGGTCAGCGGGCTCCAGCTTGCCCTTGGCGACGGCCCGGTCGGTCGACCCGACCAGCGTGGTGCGCCCCCGCTCCAGCGCCGCGTCGGCCACCTCGACCGCGACGACGTCGATCCCGTTGCGCGCGAAGACCTCCACGATCCCCGCACCCATCGTGCCCAGACCGACTACGCCCACGGTGCTGATCTCACGCGCCACAGCGATGCCCCTAACGTTCGCTAAGGTTATGCGCGCGAGTCTGCCACGTCCCGCCCGCCCGACCGCGCCAGGTGGCCCATCTCACGCACCGCCGGCTCGCCTCGGTCACTTCTCCCACCCGGAGTTCCCCCACCGCAGCCCAGGCTCCAAAATTCACGAGTCCCCAGTCGACTTCGCGTACGCGATGCACACGAGATCGGCCACAAGTGCATCGGCGCCCGGGTCAACGGCAAGCCGGTGCCGCTGGAGTCGACGCTCTCCAACGGAGACGTTATCGAAATCTTCAGTCCAAGTCGGAGACGGCCGGCCCTTCGCAAGACTGGCTCGGCTTCGTCAAGAGCCCCGACGAGGGCGCAGCAGACGCGGCCCGGAAGTCTCCGGCATCAGCACGCCGACGGCACCGATTAGACCGACCACTATCAATGCCCCGCCGGCCAGAATCGCCATGTCGCTTCTCGGCGACACGTCGGTGAACTCGCCCCACTCGGTCAGAAAGACGCGCGGTTGTGAGGTGTCGACCATGATGCGGGTCTGGTCGCCCTGCGCCGGGCAAGTTCCGATGCATGCGATCTGTGTCCGGTACGGCTTGTCGGCATACCGGTACACGAGCGTCAGTTTCGACTCGACGAGAGATTCGTACCGGCCTTGGGGGTGGTCGCTGCGGCTGACGACGTCGGCCATCATGGGCGTGCCCTGATCACGCAGGGCTTTGGCGTTCGCCTCCTGGCGGCTCTGCTCGACAAGCGCGACGGTCGCGATCCCAGCACCGATCAGGAGGAGGACGAAACAAACTGCCATCCGCTTTCCTCGTAGCCGCTTGCCCACGGACTCCGCAGGAGCATAGACACGGTTGGTGGTGCCGAGGGCCACGTTGATGAGGTAGCCCTCGTAGCTGCGCATCGACACCGCCAGCCAGTCGTCTTTGGCCAAGCGGCGCAGCTGGCGCTTCGTACCGAACGACGCCACCACACCCGCCAGGCCAACACCCGCCAACAGTGTGCCCAGAACAACCACGCTGGCGTGCACGTCACCATCGCGCAGCGCCGAGGTGAGCGCTTCCCGAGTGGGGCGGCGGAGGTCCTTTTCGACATCGAGCCCCGTCCAGCGCACGTCGAGCGGCCCGTCGGCTTCACACAGGCCCCGTTCGCGCAGCCGCGCCAGGACGGCGGCAGTCACGGAGGGTGCGAGCTCTCCCAGCCACTCGACCGGCGAACGGGCATTGGAGCCAGTGATGCGGGCGACTACCTCGTCGAGCACCGGGTCGCCGGATGGTGCCGACGATCGAACCTTCAGGGTCACGCCGTCCGGGTCGAGTTCGATCCGCTCGCCGAGATAAAGCTCCGCCAGGGCAGCGGCACCGACCAGGACCTCGACAGTGGACCAGCGTGGGTGACGCCATCCGGACGAAGGATGAGCGAGAACGAACGCGGCCTCCGGCAATGTCAAGTCGGGCACAATCTCATGATCGCTCACTCCGTCAACGCAGCACCCCCGGTCCGTCCGGACCGGGGTTCTTCTGCCGATTCGCATTGAACGTATTCACCAAAGAATGGGTCGACCAGCTGCGCTACGTCCGCGCGGTGCTTATCTACCGAGCCGGCCCCCCGCGATAGCGCCAGCCTGCTGTGCCAACTCGCGCTGGGAAGTGTCAACTATGGCTGGTAGTCACATACACCTTCTGCTTCGGCGTGTGTATGTACCTGGCGATGCGGGTCACCGGCACGGTCTGGGCCGCGATCGTGCTGCATGCGCTCACCGACCCGTCGACGTTCCTGTCCACCGGCGGCGTCGACCAGGCGGTCGACACCCAGCAGGCCAACGGCTGGTCAACGCTGGCCGCTCTAGCCACGATCGTGTTCATCGTCTTCGCCGCGGTCGCGGTGTTCCTCGTCCGCGGGAAGGCGAGCGGCAGGCCCTCCGCCAGGACATAGCCGCCGTCGGGGCTGGGCCGCTGGCAGCCTTTGCCACCATCCGGCAGGCGGTCACCAGTGCCGGTAGGTCCGGCGGCGGTTATCCGTCCGGCGGCGGTTGCCGATTAGGCGGCTTGTCGCGAAACCGCCGACGAGCAGACCGCCGACGAGCACGCCGAGGATCACGGGCAGGTTCGTCGTCGACAACCGGCTGTCGTTGGCTACGGCCACCACCTGATTCGCCGCCGCCGGCGCGTTCACGTTGGGGTTCGGGTTGGGGGCGGTGGGCAGGGCCTTGAAGTCGACGATGTTGCTGCTCTCCAGCAGAGTCAGGTGGGTGGCGACGAACTGGTTCGCCTGCTGCGCGAGCTTGCGCACCGTGTCGTTGCGGGTCGTCGCCCGTACCGTGGCGATCGCTGGGAAGATCTTGCCGTGCGCCGCCCGCAGCCGGTCGATGTAGATCTGGTCGAACTGCTCGCCGTCCGCGGCGCGCATCTCGTCCAGCCAGCCCCGCTGGTCACTGTTCGGCTCGTCGGGCAGGTCGATGCCCAGCTTCTGCGCGGCGTTACGGGCGAGCTGGTCAAGCACCTCGTGCTGGTCGGCGATGTTGCGGCCGATCTGCTGGATCCGCGGATTGTTCGACTTCTCCTGCGCCATCTGTCCGGCCGGGATCTCCCACAGGCCAGCGAGCCGGACCTTGACAACCAGGTCCTCGTCCGCGGCCGCGACCGTGCCCTTGGCCTTGTCGGGGATGAGCTCGCTGGGCGGCACCGGAACACCCGGTTCAGCCCGCGCCGCCTGCGGCACGAGAAAGATCAACGCCAGGGAGGCGAGAGCGGCACCCGACACGCGGCGCCCCAAGAGCCCCAGACGGACGACCTGCACAAAACCTCCCTGACATCGCGTGTCCCGTCGCCGCCCTACCGGGCAGGGCAGCTGGGGCCCTGTCGTCGACAACTTGTCGACGACAGCAAATACGCGGCGGCGACCCGATCGGATGAACGTCGACCCGAAATCCAGAGCGATCGCGGCCCACAGTCCGGTGGCGGGAAGGATAGGCGGCGCAGAGGCTGTGACGGCGGCGGCAGCCGCGTCGGTGGCGATGGCGACCCCGCTGGGGTCGAGGTCTCCCCAGTACCAGACGCGGCCGGTGACCGGTCCGCGGCCCGCCAGGTCGACACCGAGCACGGCGACCTGAGATGGGAACGCGTTGCCGCTCCCCCACGCGACGGCGCCGACCGGGTGGTCGGATCGGTCGGCGAGGGCGTCTACCGCGACCCAGTAGGTGTCGCTGTTTTCGACTACCAGCACGTCGGGTCCTTCGCCGACCACGACTGCCGGTAGGGGCGCGGGTTTGCGTACGCAGGCCAGCAGCGGCAGGGTGAGCCGGCCCGGTCCGAAGAGATTGGTGCGGGCCATGCTGTCCAGGCGTTTCTCGTCGCCGAACAGTTCCGCCGACCGGTAACGGACCGGAACCACGGGGGCTTGACCGCCGTCGGTGCGGGTCAGCCAGTCGTTGATGGCGATGAGGTCACGCAGCCGCTCGTTGGACAGGGCGGGCAGGGACGCGACCCAGCCCAGTTCGTGGCGCCAGGGAGATTTGATCCATTCCCGGATAACGGCCGCTCGCCGGGCGGCCGGAACCACGATCGATCGGGGTAGCCGAACGTGCGCTCGACCCAGGTCAGCGTGGTGTGCCGCAGCCAGTGGGTGCTTATTTGTTGGGTGGCAACCTGCTTCCCGCGTCCGCGGGGAGCACCCGGTCAAGCTACGTGAAGAAGATCGCCCCGCTGCCGGCAATTCCTTGATCGCCATTAGCGCGACTGCAATCGTTGGAAATGGTGCCAGTGCGGCCTGGGCGGGTGTGCGGTCGCGCAGCCCAGCGTCAGCCAGGCGTTGGGCCGGCTCCGGCGCGGCGATCCGGTGCGGCGTCTCCGCGGCCGGGGTGCCTACCCGCCGCGGGTCCGCCGCCAACCTCGGGGCCGATCTTGACCTAGCTCGCCCCGCGCGTATCCCTCCAGTCCAAAGAGGATGATCGCGTCGTCTAGCGCCTGCGCCAGGCGGCGCAGGGTCGTGCGGTCGGCCGGCTGGTAGCGCAGGCGCACCGGGCCGGCGAGCGGGGCCGCCTCGACGAGCCGCTCCCCCTCCCCGGTGAGGCGGACCAGCCGGCGGCGGCGGTCACCCGGATCGGGCGAGACGTCGACCAGGCCGCGGGCTCCCAGCCGGTCGAGGAGCTGGCCCAGCGTCGCGGGGTGCATCACGAGGCGCTCGCGGATGGCCGAGAGCGCCACCCCGTCGCCGCCACTCGACCACTCCCGGACCATGCGCAGGATCGCCAGCTGGGCGCCGGTGACGCCGTGCTCCCGCTCCAGCCGCCGGTTGAAGGCGCCGATCGCCGTGTCCAGCCGCGTCCAGGCCTGGATCGCGGCCAACGCTTCGGGGTCCGTCACGAGATTATTATGTATCGCATAGCAATGCCCTTACCGGCGGGTAAGTTTGGGTCTAGACTGCCGAGACATGACCGCTGTGCACACGCCCGGTGCTCCCTGGATCGAAGACGGCGAGCTCGTCTCCACCAATCCGGCGACCGGCGCGGAGGCCGGCCGCTTTCCCGTGGCCAGCCCCGACGACGTGGTCAGCACGGTCGAGCGGGCGCGTGAGGCCGGGCGCTGGTGGGCCGGCCTCGGCTTCGCCGGGCGCAAGGAGCGGCTGCTGCGCTGGCGCGCCCTCCTCGCCCAGCAGATCACCGAGCTGGCCGACCTTGTCAACAGCGAGTCCGGCAAGCCGGTCGCCGAGGCGATCGTCGAGGCGGTCGCGGCCATCGACCACGTCGACTGGTCCGCGCGCAACGCCCGCCGCGTGCTCGGCCCGCGCAGGGTGCGCACCCGGCTGGTCCTCGCCGAGTTCTCCGCCCACCTTGAGTACCAGCCGTTCGGCGTCGTCGGCGTCATCGGCCCGTGGAACTATCCGGTCGTGACGCCGCTCGGCTCCATCGCCTACGCGCTGGCCGCCGGCAACACGGTGGTCTACAAGCCCAGCGAGTACACGCCGGCGGTCGGTCAGTGGCTCGTCGACTCGTTCGCGCGGGTGGTGCCCGAGCACCCGGTGTTCCAGATCGTCCACGGGCTGGGTGACGTGGGCGCGGCGCTCTGCCGCTCCGGGGTGGGCAAGGTGGCGTTCACCGGCTCGTCGGCCACCGCCCGCAAGGTGATGGCCGCCTGCGCCGAGACGCTGACGCCGGTGCTGATGGAGGCCGGCGGCAAAGACGCGATGATCGTCGACAGCGACGCCGACCTCGACAAGGCCGCCGAAGCGGCGGTGTGGGGCGGGCTCACCAACGCCGGGCAGACCTGCATCGGCATCGAGCGGGTGTACGCGGTGGAGCCGGTCTACGACGCCTTCGTCGCCAAGGTGGTGGAGCGCGCCGAAAAGCTCACCGTGGGCCCGGGCGGTGGCGCGGACATCGGCCCGATCACGATGCCCGCCCAGCTCGACATCATCCGCCGCCATATCGACGACGCGCTGGCCCGCGGCGGCCGGGCGGTGCTCGGCGGCCCCGAGTCGGTCCAGCCGCCCTACGTAAAGCCGACCATCCTCGTCGACGTGCCCGAAGACTCGGCGGCCGTGCGGGAGGAGACCTTCGGCCCGACGCTCACCATCCGCCGCGTGCGCGACGCGGACGAGGCGGTCGAGCTCGCCAACGCGGTGTCGTACGGCCTCGGCGGCTCGGTCTTCGGCCGGCGGCGTGCGGTGGCCATCGCGCGGCGGCTGCGCTCCGGCATGAGCGCCATCAACTCGACGCTCACCTTCGTCGGCATGTCCACGCTGCCGTTCGGCGGCGTCGGCAACTCCGGCTTCGGGCGGATCCACGGCGACGACGGGCTGCGCGAGTTCGGCCGGGCCAAGGCGATCACCCGGCGCCGCGGGCCGTCGCTGCTGCCCGCGCAGACCTTCGAGCGCACCCCCAAAGACGTCGACCGCATCGTCAAGGTCGTCAAGCTGCTCTACGGCCGCACCCGCTAGCCGTACGGAACTCCCCGCGTGCCGGCGGCGTCGAAGGGGCCATGAGGATAGTGGTGGCCCTGCTGGGCGTGCTCACCGTCGCTGGATGCGCCGAGACGTCCAAAGCCACGCCACCGTGGCAGGAGCCGGGTAGCTATACGTACGTGCTCCAGTCGAGCTGCGGCGAGCGGCCACTGATCGGGCGCTTCCGGATCACGGTCGAAGACGGCAAGGTCACCAAGGCCGAGGGGATCGGCGAATCCGACAAGCGGTCGCTGGAGAGCACCGAGCTGACCCCACCGACGCTGGGCCAGCTCCTCGACGAACTCGAGGAAGCCCGCCGAAACGACGCGGACCTCGCCGAGCTGACCAGCGACCCAGCCGACGGCCACCCGACGAAGATCACGATCGACCACGTCAAAGAGGCGCTCGACGACGAGGCTTGCTACGCGATTTCGGAGTATCGCGGCTAGTCGCGGCCGCTGCGGCCGGCGTGGGTGGCCAGCTGGTCGAGGCCGCTGATCACGCCACCGGCCAGGTCGCCACCGCCGAAGGCGGCCACCATCGACAGCGCCGCCAGCTTGGCCTCGCGGTCGAGGATGCGCTTGCGGGCCACGGCACCGGTGACGATCTCCAGCACGCGCTGGTTGGGCGACACGGCGACGAGCACCGAGCGGTCCGGGTCGGCGAGCTGCGCGTGCAGCTTTTCCGCGTGTCCGCGCACCGGCTCGTCGAGGTCTCCGATGTAGACGCTGAAGGTCAGCCCCGTGGAACGGTCGGCCACGCGCAGCGCCTCGTCGAGGCGCAACAGCTGCCGGGTGTTGAACGGCCCGTCGAGCACGCCGGTCCGCACGGCCGTGCCGCCCTCGGCCGGCTTGTCACCACCGGTCACTTGCGCCTCCCGTCGCTCCGATCCGCGTGGGCGCCGCGACGAGCTCGCCGCCCTGCTCTACCGCGGAGCCCGCGGGAAGCGCCGCCTGGGACGACGATGTGCCGGCGGGCAGCTCCCCGTGCGAGGCGTGGGAGCCAGAAGCCTGGGCACCGGCCAGCTGCTCCGGCGCGGAAAGAAACCACACCGGGGCGAACTCGAACGGGCGCCCCGGCCGGTAGCGCTTGGCTGCGTGACCGCCACCGAGCGCGGCCAGCCCGGAGATCACGAGCACGATCGCCAGCGGTATGCCGGCGAAGACGAGCACCGTCTCGGTAACAGACACGGACAACACTCCTGACTCAGACGCCGTTCACGGTAGCGGAGGGCGTTGCCCGCCATATCTCGGGGTGCCGATCGCCCCATCCGACGGACGACTCGAGCTCGGCGGCGGCCGCGAGCAGCGTGCCGTCGGCGCCGGGCCGGCCGGTCAGCAGCACACCCACGGGCATCCCGCCGGCCTGCGTCACCGGCAGCGAGACCGAGGGCTGGCCGGTGACATTGAACACCGCGCAGTACGGCGAGAACCGCCGCTGCATGTCGAAGTCGAGCGCCGGGTCACCGGACTCGGTGAACGAGCCGACCCGGGCCTGCGGCGCCGCGAGCGTGGGGCAGAGCAGCAGGTCGTACCCGGCGGTCGCACGCATCCCCCGGCGCACCTGGACCTGGAGCGCGGAAAGCGTGGTCATCAGCTGGGGCACGGTGACCGCCGCCCCCCGCTCGCGCATCAGCCGGGTCAGCGGGAGCAGCTCGGACTCCTGCTCGGGCGGCACGGGGGCGAGCGCCAGCACGTACCAGATGATCTCGAAGAGCGGCCAGACCTCCGGGCCGAGCGGCGAGGCCACCTCGACCACCTCGTGGCCGGCCGCGGCCAGCGCGGCGGCCGCGATGTCGACGGCGCCCGCGCAGGCGGGGTCGACGGGCTGGTCGCCGGCGAGCATCGGGGTGGTGAAGCGGCCCACCCGCAGCCGCGGGCCGGTGCGCCGGGCCGCGGCGAGGTAGCCGCCCTCGGGCGGTGGCGGGGCGAGGTAGGGCTCGCCGGGCATCGGGACGGCCATCGCGTCGAGCATCGCCGCGGCGTCGGCCACCGTGCGCGCGATCGGGCCCGGCGTCGGCAGACCGAACGCGCCGAAGCCGAGCGGGCCGCCGGAGACCACGCCGCGGCTGGGCTTGAACCCGACGAGCCCGCACAGCGCCGCCGGGATGCGCACCGAGCCGCCGCCGTCGGAGCCCTGGGCGAACGGCACGAGCCCGGCCGCCACCGCCGCGGCCGCGCCGCCGCTGGAGCCGCCGGCCGTGTAGTCGAGGCCCCACGGGTTGCGGGCCGGTGGGGCGACCTTGCCCTCCGAGTAGAGCGAGACGCCCAGCTCCGAGGTGGTGGTCTTGCCAAGGCTGACCGTGCCGGCCGCGCGGAGCAGGGCCACCACGTCGTTGTCCAGCGGCGGCACGAAGTCGACGAACGCGGCCGATCCGAACGTCGTGCGCACGCCCGCCGTCATCGTCAGGTCCTTGATCGCGGTGGGCACGCCGTGCAGCGCCGGCCGTCCCTCGTCCGGCGCCTCGTCGGCCGCCTTGGCCTGGGTACGCGCCAGATCGGCGGTAACCGTGACGAACGCACCGACCGTGTCGCCGTGCGCCTCGATCCGGGCGAGGTAGTGCTCGACGAGCTCGGCGCTGGACAGCTCGCGCCGGCGGATCGCACCGGCCTGCTCGAGGGCGGTGAGGTCGTGAAGATCAGCCATGTCCCTTAGTTTCTACCGGGTGACGGACTTTCTCGCGCGTGCCCGCGAACTCGATGCCGCCGACGCGCTGGCGCCCTTCCGCGAACGGTTCGTCATCCCGGACGAGGAGCTCGTGTACCTCGACGGCAACTCGCTCGGGCGCCTCCCCGTGTCCACAAGGGAACGTCTGCACCGGGCGATCGACGAGTGGGGCGCCGACCTGATCCGCGGCTGGGACCGGTGGATCACGCTGTCTCGCGAGGTGGGCGACGTGCTGGCCACCGGCGTGCTGGAGGCCGCGCCGGGCGAGGTGGTGCTCTCCGACTCGACGAGCGTCAACCTGTACAAGCTCGCCGTCGCCGCCTGCGCCGCCCGCCCCGGCCGGCGCGTGATCGTCACCGACGACGACAACTTCCCCAGCGACCGGTACATCCTCCAGGGCTTGGCCGACGAGCTGCGGGTGGTGAAGACCGACATCGACCTCGGCGTCTCCACCGAGGCGGTGCGGGAGGTGCTCGACGACGACGTGGCACTGGTCTCGCTCTCGCATGTCGCGTACCGCTCGGGCGCGCTCGCCGACATGGCGGCCGTCACGGCGGCAGTCCACGAGGTGGGCGCGCTCGTCCTCTGGGACCTCAGCCACTCGGCGGGCGCGGTCCGGGTGCCGTTGCGCTCCGCCCGGGTCGATCTCGCCGTCGGGTGTACCTACAAGCACCTCAACGCCGGCCCCGGCGCGCCCGCGTTCCTCTACGTGCGGAGCGACCTCCAGCGCGACCTGCGGCAGCCGATCTGGGGCTGGTTCGGGCAGCGCGACCAGTTCGACATGGGCGCCGTGTACGACCCGGTGGACTCGATCGACCGCTTCCAGGTGGGTACCCCGCCGGTGCTGGGCGCGTACGCGGCGCTGGAGGGTGCCCGGCTCACCGCCGAGGCGGGCATCGGGGCGATCGCGGAGAAGGGCACGGCGCTCGGTGCGTTCGCGATCGAGATGAGCGACGCCTGGCTGGCGCCGCACGGCTTCGCGCTCGCGTCGCCGCGCGCGGGCATCCGCCGCGGCGGGCACGTGACGCTCCACCACTCGCGGGCGTGGCAGCTGAGCCAGGCGCTGCGCGCGGCCGGCGTGGTGCCCGACTTCCGCACGCCCGACCGACTGCGGCTGGGCTTCGGCGCGCTCTACACCCGCTTCGTCGACGTGTACGCCGGGCTGACCCGCCTGCGGGAGATCGCGGCGAGCGGTTCGCACCTCGAATTTCCGGAGAAGCACGCAAGGGTAACTTGACCGGTTTTCCCCAATTTGTCGCGGACCGGTGCGAAGATCCTTCTCATGAGGGCTTACACGCTGGGTCGCTCCGCCGCGGCCCTGGGCATGGTGGCCATGGCTTGCCTGGCCCTGCCCGCACCCGCCTATGCCGACGGCGCCTGGGTCGAAGTCAACCCGAGCAGCATCCAGCCCGGCTACCGGGTCGGCGTCCGCGGCAGCTGCCAGGAGAACCTGAACGACGCGGTCGCCAAGTCGAAGGCCTTCGGCGAGGTGAAGATGGCGCCCGAGCACGGGTTCGTCGTGGCCGCGGTGACGATCCCCACCGGCACCAAGCCCGGCGACTACGACGTCAAGCTCTCCTGCGCGAACGGCAGCACCGCCACCACCACCATGTACGTCCTCGGCATGGACAACCCCACCAAGGGTCCGGCCACGGGCGGCGGCGGTACGGCCGGTGGCACGAGCACCCCCTTGGTCCTCACCGGCGGCGGGATCGCCGCCGTGGTGGCCGGGGTCGGGCTGCTCGCACTGCGCCGCCGCCGCGCGTAGCCCAGGGCCTGTCCGGTGGGCACCCGGCTCGCCGCCGGGGCGCTCGTCGCGGTCGGGGTGTTCACGATCGGGCTGGGGCTCGGCCAGATCGAGCTGCCGTCGTGGTGGGAGCCGGAGGGCAAGCCGCCGCCCCGGGCCTTTCCGGTGCTGGAGCCGAGCCGCCCGACCCGCATCGTGATCCCCTCGCTCCGGCTGCGGGCGCCGGTACACGGCGTGGGCCTGGCCGACGACGGCACCATCGCCGTGCCGGCGGCGACCCGGCGGCACGAGGCCGGCTGGTACGACGAGAGCCCCACGCCGGGACAGTTCGGTCCGGCGATCATCGTGGGGCACGTCGACACGCGCACCGGGCCGGCCGTCTTCCACGACCTGCGCCGGCTGCGGCCGGGCGCGACCATCGAGATCACGCGGCGAGACCGCTCGGTGGCCGTCTTCGAGGTGAACACCGTGGAGCGCTTCGGCAAGACCAAGCTGCCGGTCCGCCGCATCTACGCCGACTTCAGCCGCCCCGGCCTCCGCCTGATCACCTGCGGCGGGCGATGGGTCGGCGGCGAGACAGGCTACGAGGACAACGTGGTCGTCTTCGCGTCCCTGGTGCGCGCGAAGAAGGCGTAAAGCGCGGGCACAGACAACAAAAGCGGCGTCTACGCCGCTTCAGGGATGTCGAGCCAGTTGGCCCAGCGTGGGTCCGGGGCGCGGTGCCCCAGTACTCGCCAGGCCATGCCTTTCGGCGCGGAGGGGAGCGCGTGCAACCGCCAGCCGAGCTCGGCCGGCGTCTTGTCGCCCTTGGTGTGGTTGCACTTGGCACAGGCGGCCACGACGTTTTCCCAGGCGTGCCGACCGCCGCGGCTGCGCGGGAAGACGTGGTCGATAGTCTCCGCCGGGCCGCGGCAGTAGGCGCAGCGCCAGCCGTCGCGGGCGAAGATGGCCCGCCGGGACAGGCCGACGTGGCTGCGGTAGGGCACGCGCACGTAGCGTGTCAGCCGGACCACGGAGGGCACTGGGAGATCGTGGCGGGCGCTGTGGAGCATGCCGTCGCCGTCGGCGACGCACACCGCCTTGGCGGACAGGACAAGGATCGCGGCTCTTCGCACTGACACGACACACAGCGGCTCGTAAGTGGCATTGAGAACTAATGCTCCCGAGCCCACTGAGGGTCGTATGTCAGGCATCGCGCTCACCTCTCCAGGTCGTGCAGACCAGCTCCTGTCAAGCCCAGCCCGCCGCGGGCCGTCGGTGACCGCGGCCGCCGCCGGCAGATCACCGGCGTCCGTGCGCCAATAGTCCCTTACAGGTACGGCAATTGCACGTACTATTCGGGGCCCACCTCGTGAAGCTTAGGTATCCCGTGGCAAGATGACCGGTTTATCCGGTGAGAAGTGCCGCAGCCCGCCTGCCCCCGCCGTGCCTTCGCGCCGCCGGTGCGGTACTAAGGCAGGCGTGATTGCCGCTCTACTCGCCGCGCCCGTGGACCCCACGCCCTCCCCGACGATCGGGGTGGACTGCCGCGAGGATGCCATCTGCAAGCAGATGTACCAGTGGACCGGCAACGCGTGGCTTTCCGAGAGCAGCTTCTGGATCATCGTGAAGCCGCTGCGCATCATCCTGATCCTGCTCATCGCCATGCTGATCCGGTGGGTCGTCCACCGCATGATCAAGCGGCTGGTCCGCACGTCGGCGCACACCTCGGTGCCGACCATCCTGCGGCCGCTGCGCGAGCGGATCCCGAGCGCGCCCGCCACCGACCCCGCCGCGGTCGTGCCGGAGCGGCGCCGGCAGCGGGCCGAGGCGATCGGTTCGGTGCTGCGCAACACCGTGACCGCGGTGGTCTTCGCGATCGCCGTGCTGCTGGTCCTCTCCGAGCTCAACTTCAACCTGGCGCCGCTCATCGCCAGCGCGGGCATCGCCGGTGTCGCGCTCGGCTTCGGCGCGCAGTCGCTCGTCAAGGACATCCTCTCGGGCATCTTCATGCTGCTCGAAGACCAGTACGGCGTCGGCGACACCGTCGACCTGGGCGAGGCGACCGGCGTCGTGGAGGCGGTGGGGCTGCGCATCACCACCGTGCGGGACGCGCGGGGCGTGCTCTGGTACATCCGCAATGGCGAGATCATCCGGGTCGGCAACAAGAGCCAGGGCTGGGCGATGGTCATCGTGGACATGCCGATCGGCTTCGCGGGGGTCGAGGAGGCCACCTCGGTCATGCGGGCCGCGGCCGCCGAGGTCGCCGAGGACCCCGACCTGGCGGGCCACTTCGTCGAGCCGCCGGACGTGCTGGGCGTCGAGCAGATCACTGTGGACGGCGCGGTGATCCGCACGGTCGCGAAGACCACCGCGGACGGGCAGTTCGACGTCGGGCGCGAGCTGCGCCGCCGGCTGACCGAGGCGCTGGACGCCGCCGGCATCACCGCGCGGATCGCCGCCACCCGCATGTACCCGCGTCCCGCCGCCCCGACCGGCGAGGGCGAAACCCGGGGCGGGGCCACGTAGGACCCCAACCACGCGGCACGGATGAGGGAACCGTCGTACGCGGGTCGCGCTCCAGGTGGACAGTCGGGTATCGTCCGTTCGTTCAGTCGTCAAGGCGACGGACCATCCGTTCGCCCTAGCGAGTTGTCAGACGATCGGGCAGAATTCGTGAATAGCTCCATGGCGGAGCGTTACGACGATCTCGCCTTTCCGTCTAGATAGCGTTCCGCGCGGCGACGTCACCACAAGTGACAGCCAGATGGGACGATGGAGGCTCCCCGGTGTCCGACGAGGCACACGCCGCCGCCGAACGGCAGGCCACCTTCCGCGAGGTGTTCAGCCAGTCCGAGTATCGAGCGGTCTACCTCGCGAGCGCGCTGTCCTGGTTCGGTGACTACATCTCCAAGGCAGCGGTCACGGTGCTGGTCTACGACCAGACGCAATCCGTGGCGATGTCGGCCGCCGCGTTCGCGATCAGCTACCTGCCCTGGCTGCTCGGCGGCCCGGTCCTGGCCACCATCGCGGAGCGCTCGCCGTACCGCGCGGTGATGGTCAGCGCCGACCTGTTCCGCATGGTGCTGGTCGCGCTGCTCGCGCTCATCGAGATGCCGGCGCCCCTGCTCCTCGTCGTGATCTTCCTCTGCACGCTGGCCAACCCGCCGTCCCAGGCCGCCCGCTCGGCGCTGCTCCCGCTGATCCTGGCCGGTGACCGGCTGGTCGTGGGCCTCTCGGTCAACCTCACCACCGGCCAGGCCGCCCAGGTCGCCGGCTATCTGACGGGCGCCGCCATCGCGGCGGTCAACCCGCGGCTGGCGCTCGCGATCGACGCCGGCACCTACGCCATTTCCGCGGTGCTGATCCGCCTCGGCGTGCGCGCGCGACCGCCGGCCATGACCGCGGCACACCGCAGCCACCTGCTGCGGGAGACCGCCGACGGCTTCCGCATCGTCTTCGGCACGCCGGTGCTGCGCTCGATCGCCGTGCTCGTATTCGCCGCCATGCTCTTCGCGATCGTGCCCGAGGGCCTGGCCGCCGCCTGGGCCGCCACGCTCGGCGACAGCGAGGCGCAACGCGGCTTCTCCCAGGGCGTGATCATGGCCGCCAGCCCGACCGGCTTCATCATCGGCGGCCTGGTGACCGCTCGGCTGCTCCGGCCCGACGTCCGGCGCGCGCTGATCCGCCCGTTCGCCGTGATCGCGCCGCTCTCGCTCGTGCCCGCGCTATTCAGCCCTTCGGCCATGGGCATCGCGGTGATGGCCGCGATCTGCGGCTTCGCGGTCGCCGGCATGATGCCCGCGGCCAACGGCCTGTTCGTCCAGGCGCTGCCGCACGGGTTTCGGGCCCGGGCGTTCGGCGTGATGCAGAGCGGCACCCAGATCATGCAGGGCGCGGCTGTGCTGGCCACCGGCGTGCTCGCCGAGCACAATCCGATCCCTCGCGTGGTCGGGCTCTGGAGCCTGGCCGGTGTGGTGCTCATCCTGCTCGCCTCGACCCAGTGGCCGAGCGCCGACCGGTTCAACGCCACGGCGGTCGCCGCCGCCCGCACCCAGCCGGGTGCCACGCCGCCGCCGGCGCCCCTCGACCAGCCGGCCCGGCGAAACGGCGCGCACCAGGGTGACGCACGTGACGTCGTCGAGCAGGTAAGGCTCCCTGGCAAGATAGAGCGGTGAACTTCTTCGACACGGTCGGCGGCGAGCCGACCTTCCGCAAGCTGGTCGACGAGTTCTACGCGGGGGTGACCACCGATCCACTGCTCCGCCCGCTGTACCCGGAGGAAGACCTCGGCCCGGCCGCGGAGCGGCTGACGCTCTTCCTGATGCAGTACTGGGGCGGCCCCAACACGTACTCGGCGGAGCGCGGGCACCCCCGGCTGCGGATGCGGCACGCGCCCTTCCGGGTCGGCCCGGCCGAGCGAGACGCCTGGCTGCACCACATGCGCCGGGCCGTGGACAGCCTCGACCTCCCGGCCGACCAGCACGCGACGCTCTGGGATTACCTGGAGCGGGCCGCGTACTTCATGGTCAACACCATGGACGAAGGGCCGGGCCCGGCCGGTCCGACAAATGGGTTGAAGACCGCATAACAGCTCACGGCGCTCGATCGTTGGGCAGATCATGCGCCGCCGTCTCTTCGCCGTCGCCGCCGTAGCCGCCGCTACCGTGGCCGGGGTCGTGCCCGCCGTCGCGCAGGTCGCCCAGCCGGCCGTGGTCTCCGCCGACCCGGTCGACTGGACACCGCATGTGCTCGACGGCACCGTGCACGCGATCGTCCAGGTGGGCGACACGGTCGTGGTCGGCGGCACATTCTCGGCCGTGGCCAGCGACGACGGCTTCCAGTACCAGCGGGACTACCTCCTCGCGTTCGGCGCGACGGACGGCGTGGTGCGCCGCTTCGCGCCCCGGCTCGACGGCCCGGTGTACGCGCTGGCGGCCGGCCCCGACGGCACCGTCTACGCCGGCGGCGCCTTCCGCACCGTGAACGGCGTCGCGCAGCGCGGCATGACCCGCCTGTCGCTGGCCAGCGGCGCCCGGGTGGCCGGCTTCACCGCCGACGTCAACTGGGGCGACGTGCGGGCGCTTGCCGCGTCCGGCCGGTGGCTCTACGCCGGCGGCACGTTCTCGTCGGTCAACCGGGTGCCCCGCGCCGGCCTCGCCCGCCTCGACGCGGGCTCGGGCGCGGTCGACGCCGGCTTCGACGCCGGGCTCACCGCCGCCACGGCGGAACGGCGGGTACGCGTCGAGGACTTCGCCCTCGCGCCCGGCGGGCGCCGGCTGGTCATCGCCGGCGCGTTCGCCCGAGCCGCCGGCCAGGACCGGGTCCAGCTCGCGCTCCTCGACGTCGCCGGCCCGCGCGCGGTCGCGGCCAACTGGTACACCGACGCGTTCCGCGACACCTGCGACGCCGCGTACGACACCTACCTGCGCGGCGTCGACTTCGCCCCCGACGGCTCCTACTTCGTCGTGGTGACCACCGGCAACGCCAGCGGCCCGACCCGGCTGTGCGACACGGCCGCACGCTTCAACGTGGCGGGGCTGGGCCGGCACAACCCGGCGTGGATCAACCACACCGGCGGCAACACACTGCTGTCGGTGGCGGTGACCGGCAGCGCGGTCTACGTCGGCGGGCACCAGCAGTGGCTCGACAACCCGCAGGGCAACAAGACCGCCGGTCCGGGCGCGGTCTCACGCCCGGGGATCGGCGCGATCGACCCGCGAACCGGCAAGGCCCTCCCCTGGAACCCCACCCGCAGCCGCGGCGTGGGCGTCCGCGCCTTCCTGGCCACGGCGAACGGCCTCTGGGTCGGCTCCGACACCGACCGCCTCGGCAACGAATACCACGGCCGGATCGGCATGTTCCCGCTCTGACCCCGAAACCACGATCAAAAGACAGAGATTTGAGCTACCGCGACGTCCGCCGTGGTCCAGACCGCTGCTCCCGCGGCCTCACCCGTCCGCTGTTGGGGAAGCACAGCAAAGGGCTGCGCGCACACCCACCGCCAGCCGGGGTTCGCGAGGCCGGGCGCGGCCGTCCGCGCTGTGCGGGCTCCGACACCGCGTCTGCTCTTGCGATCTTGCTAGAGGAGGGCGCCCTCGTCGTGGAGCCAGTCGACGAACGATGTGGCCACGGCCGCGCCGCAGTCGAGCAGCTCGACCACCAGCGCGTCGTGCGCGCCGGCGCTCAGCGGCACCTGGAGCTCGGCGTAGATGGGCAGCTGGCCGCGCTCGGTGGGGTCGCCGACGTAGGCCTTGCAGAAGCGGCGCGTATGGTTCCACTCGTTGACCACGCGGTAGGCCCGGTCGGCCCAGTCGGGCGGCACTGTCGAGTGTGGACGAGCGCGCATCACGAGGATCTCGTCGTCGGGGCCCTCCAGCGTGAAGAGCACCGCGTGGCGCTCCCACATGGCGAGCAGGCTGCCATCGCCATCGGCGAGGTAGCGCACGTCGAGCAGGTCGAGAGCCTCGCCGATGCGGCGCAGCGTGACGGGCGCGACCTTCACCGGCATCTCATCGTCCATACTGGACAGATCAGACGGCACCGCCACGTGGCCGGCCTCGCGCTGGGCCGGGACGCCGACACGCACCTTGCCGGACAGGGTCGTGCGTTTGCCGGCGGGCCGCGGCCCGGGACTCTGCCGTGGGACACTCGCGGGGCTCGCCGGGCTCGGCGCCTCGGGCTCCTCCCCGGTGGCCTCCTGGGTCACGCCTGGCCTCTCCAGCCTTCCGCCACCGGTGTGACCGGGGCGCCATTGCCACCACGGCATCGCTCGTGCACCTCACTCCCCAGCGGATCCAGCCGCCTACGTTGCGTTGGACCCGACGCACGACGGTACCCGGACAGCCGGCTTCAGGCACCCCCCCAACGACCCCACCAAGCCAGAAAGATGATGCGGCATCAGCCGTTCGTATGAGCTGCGGCTGGTCGTACCGCGAATTGACTCACGGGAAGTAGCCAGGCCACACCGTATGGTGCCGCCAAGCCAACCCACCGGCCGGTAGCTTGTACGCGCACTTCGCCCATCTGTACGGGGTCGACTTCACCAGCAGCCGGGGCCGAACGGCCGAGAAACCCCATCCTTACGACGGCCTGGATCAGCCTTTGCGGCACCTCGACCCGGGACTCCCCGTCGGTGACCAGGATGGCCACATGATCGAGCAGCGCGTCGCGCAGTGCCCGCTGCCCCACGGCGCGTCCGCCGACCCCCTCGGCGCTGGCCGTGCGCAGCGTCCCGGCGGCCGCGGCGGCGATGCGGTAGACCTCGGCGGCCGGCACGGTCTCGACCGCCCGCGCGCCGGACGGCGGCAGCGGCCACCGCCACTGCTGGTCGCGCCGCGCCGGGAGCGTCTCGCCGCCCCGGCCCAGCTCGGCGAGCAGGTCGGCCGCGGACACCGTGGCGTCATCCGGCCCGGCGCCCGCGACCGTGCGGGTGACGAGCACCGACCAGGGCAGCCTCGCCCAGAGCGCGACGTGGTCGCCGCCGCTCTTCAGCCGCACGACCGCGCCCGGGTCGAGGCGGGTCAGCCGGGCGAGGAAGGGCCCCGCGTCCTGTGCGCCGAGCTTCATCGATATCCGCTCAGGAAGGCCCGCTCGGCCTCCGTGAGCCGGCGGGGGCGCTGCTCGCTCAGGTCGTACGGCGCGCAGACGGAGCGGGCGCGGCTGGCCAGGGCCTCACCGTCGAAGAGCTCGTACGCCACCGTGAACCGGGCCGCCCGGATCTCCTCGATCCACGTCTCGATGCGCACCGCGTCGCCGTAGTCGACCGGCCGCAGGTAGTCGACCTCGTGGCGGACGATGATCACGCCCTCTTCGAGCGAGGTCAG
Organism: Phytohabitans sp. LJ34; assembly: GCF_052068095.1. Lineage (NCBI taxonomy): Bacteria > Bacillati > Actinomycetota > Actinomycetes > Micromonosporales > Micromonosporaceae > Phytohabitans > Phytohabitans sp. LJ34. The sequence continues at coordinate 64,519 of NZ_JBQHDG010000013.1, forward strand.
GCCGGCCTCCCGGGCGCCGATGAACATCATCGCCACCCGGGCCTCCTCGTACAGGGTGAGGAAACGCGCGTTGTTCACGTGCCCGTACACGTCCATGTCGGACCATCGCACGGGGCAGTGGTAGACGAACCGATCAGTCACGTGTGAGCTTGCGGTAGGTCACCCGGTGCGGCCGCGCCGCCTCGGCGCCCAGCCGGTCGATCTTGTTCTTCTCGTAGGCCTCGAAGTTGCCCTCGAACCAGAACCACTTCGAGGGGTCCTCCTCGTCGCCCTCCCAGGCCAGGATGTGCGTGGCCACCCGGTCGAGGAACATCCGGTCGTGGGAGATGACCACGGCGCAGCCGGGAAACTCCAGCAGCGCGTTTTCCAGGCTGGAGAGCGTCTCGACGTCGAGGTCGTTGGTCGGCTCGTCGAGCAGGATCACGTTGCCGCCGATCTTCAGCGTCATCGCGAGGTTGAGCCTGTTGCGCTCGCCGCCGGACAGCACCTTGGTCGGCTTCTGCTGGTCGGGCCCCTTGAAGCCGAACGCCGCCACGTACGCCCGGGACGGCATCTCGACCTTGCCCACCATCAGGTGGTCGAGGCCGTCGGAAACCAGCTCCCACACCGTCTTGTCGCCGTCGAGGCTTTCCCTGTTTTGGTCGACGTAGGACAGCTTTACCGTCTCGCCGACCTTCACCGAGCCCTTGTCCGGCTGCTCCATCCCGACGATCGTCTTGAAGAGCGTGGTCTTGCCGACGCCGTTCGGGCCGATGATGCCGACGATGCCGTTGCGCGGCAGGGAGAAGGAAAGGTCGTCGATCAGCACCCGGTCGCCGAAGCCCTTGACCAGACCCTGCACCTCGATCACGGTGTTGCCCAGGCGCGGGCCCGGCGGGATCTGGATCTCCTCGAAGTCGAGCTTGCGGGTCTTCTCCGCCTCGTTGGCCATCTCGTCGTAGCGCTCGAGACGCGCCCGCGACTTGGTCTGGCGGGCCTTGGCGTTGGAGCGGACCCACTCCAGCTCCTCGGAGAGCCGCTTCTTGAGCTTGGCGTCCTTGCGGCCCTCGACCGCGAGCCGGGCGGCCTTCTTCTCCAGGTAGGTGGAGTAGTTGCCCTCGTACCCGATCGCGCGGCCGCGGTCGAGCTCCAGGATCCAGCCGGCGACGTTGTCCAGGAAGTACCGGTCGTGGGTGATCGCCAGGACGGTGCCCGCGTACTTGGCCAGGTGCTGCTCCAGCCACTGCACGCTCTCCGCGTCGAGGTGGTTGGTGGGCTCGTCGAGCAGCAGCAGGTCGGGCGCCTCGAGCAGCAGCTTGCACAGCGCCACACGACGGCGCTCACCACCGGAAAGCTGGGTGACGTCGGCCTCCGGCGGCGGGCAGCGGAGGGCGTCCATCGCCAGCTCCAGCTTGGAGTCGACATCCCACGCGTCGGCGTGGTCGAGCTCCTCCTGGAGCCGCCCCATCTCCTCCATCAGCTCGTCGGAGTAGTCGGTGGCCATCTGCTCGGCGATCTTGTTGAACCGCTCCAGCTTCGCCTTCGTCTCCGCGACCGCCTCCTCGATGTTGCCGAGGACGGTCTTCGCGTCGTTGAGCGGCGGCTCCTGGGCGAGCAGGCCAACGGTGTAGCCGGGCATCAGCCGCGCCTCGCCATTGCTGGGCCGGTCGAGCCCCGCCATTATCTTGAGCAGGCTCGACTTGCCGGCCCCGTTGGGACCGACGACACCGATCTTGGCACCGGGCAGGAAGCTCAGCGTCACGTTGTCGAGCACGACCTTGTCGCCGTGCGCCTTGCGCGCCTTTTCCAGGACGTAGATGAACTGGGCCACGGTGCGGCCTACCTCCAATGGATCATGCATTCTGCTCGGGCGAACGCCACCGTCAATCCTGACAGGTGCGTAAGGCGTCTGACGCATCGGCCCGACCCAGGAGCAACCTACGAGCGTGGATCCGTATTCCGATCAGCCCTGGCCGAGGACAAACGATCAGTGCCGGCCGAGGACGAACGATCAGCGCTGGCCGAGGATGAAGCCGACACTCGCCCCGATCACGGCGAGCAGGACGGCGGTGACGATCAGCTGGATCGGCGCACTCGGAGGCCAACGCACCCGGCCAGCCTCTCATGTTGCCGCTCCCGCGACGCGGAGGGGAAATACCAGGCAAGTAGTCTCTGCTGAGGACCCGTCGACACCGGAGGTGTACGGAGCGTGACGGTTCGTAGTTCGTTCGTCGTTGTCGCCAACCGCCTGCCCGTCGATGAGGTGACCACGGCGGAGGGGCGCAGCTGGCGGCGCAGCCCTGGTGGCCTGGTCACCGCGCTGCACCCGGTGCTCGCCCAGCACAAGGGCACATGGGTGGGCTGGGCCGGCGGCGTCGGCACTGCCCCGGAGCCGTTCGACCTGGAGGGCATCCGGCTGCACCCCGTGTCGCTGAGCGCCGAGGAGCTGGAGCGCTACTACGAGGGCCAGTCCAACGCGACCATCTGGCCGCTCTACCACGACGCCGTGGAGACGCCGGTCTACAAGCGGCGCTGGCGCGAGGCCTACCGGGTGGTCAACGCCCGCTTCGCCGAGGCGGCCGCGGAGGTGGCGGCCGAGGGCGCGACGGTCTGGGTGCAGGATTACCAGCTCCAGCTCGTGCCGGCCATGCTCCGCGAGCTCCGCCCCGACCTGCGGATCGGGTTCTTCCTGCACATCCCCTTCCCGCCGATCGAGCTCTTCATGCAGATGCCGCTGCGCGCCGAGGTGCTGCGCGGCCTGCTCGGCGCCGACCTGGTCGGGTTCCAGCAGCGGCTGGCCGCGCAAAACTTCGTCCGGCTGGCGCGCCACCTGCTCGGCCTCCGCTACGAGGGGCAGACCATCGAGGTCGACGGGCGGCGGGTCAAGGCCGGCGCGTTCCCGATCTCGATCGACGTGGCCGAGATGGAGCGGATGGCGGCCGACCCGTCCGTGCAGGCCCGCGCCAAGCAGATCCGGGCCGAGCTGGGCGACCCCAAGACGGTCGTGCTGGGCGTCGACCGGCTCGACTACACCAAGGGCATCGAGCGGCGGCTGAAGGCGTTTCGCGAGCTCCTCGCCGACGGCCGGCTGAACGTGCCCGACGCGGTCATGGTGCAGGTCGCCACGCCGAGCCGCGAGCGGGTGGAGCACTACCAGACGCTCCGGGTGAAGGTCGAACGCGAGGTGGGGCGGATCAACGGCGAGTTCGGCCGGGTGGGCGTGCCGGCGGTGCACTATCTGCACCAGTCGTACAGCCGGAGTGAGCTGGCCGCCCTCTACTGCGCCGCCGACGTGATGATGGTCACCCCGCTGCGCGACGGCATGAACCTTGTCGCCAAGGAGTACGTCGCCTCCCGCGCCGATACGGGTGGTGCGCTCGTGCTCAGTGAGTTCGCCGGTGCGGCCACCGAGCTGCGGCAGGCCTTTCTGTGCAACCCGCACGACCCCGAGGGGGTCAAAGACGCGCTTTTGCGGGCCGTACACGTGGATGGGGTCGAGGCCCGGCGGCGGATGCGGGTGATGCAGCGACACCTGCGCACGCATGACGTTGGGCACTGGGCCCGCTCGTTCCTCAACGAGTTGGGAGTCCCAGAGGCAGCATAGGAGTCATGGTCCTCGACCTTGACCAACGCACCGTCGGCGAGATCGACCCGGAGCTGCGCGCCGCCGTCGGCCGCATCGCGCGGGTGCCCAACCTGCTGATCGCCTGCGACTACGACGGCACGCTCGCGCCCATCGTGCTCGATCCGACGCGAGCGGTGCCGCTGCCCGAGTCCGTGGCGGCCGTGCGTGCGCTGGCCGCGCTCCCGCAGACCACGGTCGCCGTGGTGTCCGGCCGCGCCTTGCGTGACCTGGCCGCGCTCTCCCGCCTGCCCTCCGAAGTACACCTGGTGGGCAGCCACGGTTCCGAGTTCGACATCGGGTTCGTCGAGCGCCTGGCGCCCGAGCTGGTCGAGGTCCGCACGCGACTCCAGACCGCGGTCCGCCAGATCACCCAAAACCAGTCAGGGGTACGCCTCGAGGCGAAACCCGCGAGCGTGGCCGTGCACGTGCGGGCGGCCGATCCGGAGGTGGCCGCCCAGGTCCTCGACGCGCTCCGCGCGGGTCCCGCCACCTGGCCGGAGGTGACCGTCACCGACGGCAAGCAGGTGATGGAGCTCTCCGTCCTCCCCACCAACAAGGGCGCCGCCATCGACCAGCTGCGCACCCAGATGTCGGCGAGCGCGGCGCTGGTGATCGGCGACAGCGTGACCGACGAGCGGGCGTTCGAGCGGCTGCACGGGCCCGACGTGGGCATCAAGATCGGGCCGGGCGAGACGCGGGCCGCGTACCGCGTGGCCGAGCCGATCGAGGCCGCGCGCGTGCTCGGGCTCCTGCTCCAGATCCGCCGCACCTGGCTCTTCGGCGAGCGGGCCGTGCCGATCGAGCGCCACTCCATGCTCGCCAACGGCCGCACCGTCGCCCTCCTCACGCCCGCCGCCAAGCTCACCTGGCTGTGCCACCCCCGGGCCGACTCCGCCGCGCTCTTCGCCGACCTGCTCGGCGGACCGGCCGCCGGGCACTTCACCGTGGCGCCCGAGCGGGGCGGCATGCCGCTCGGCCAGCGCTACAGGTCGGGCACGATGACCGTGGAGACCCGCTGGTCCGGGCTCACCGTCACCGACTGGCTGGCCGCACCCAGCGACGGCGGCGAGTCCACGCTCGTGCGGGTGCTCCAGGGCCACGGGAGTGCCCGGCTGGAGTTCGCGCCGCGGCCGGAGTTCGGGCAGGTCGGGGTGCGGCTCCAGCACCTCGGCGACGGGCTGCTCGTGCTTGGCTCCAACGAACCCGTCGCGCTCTACTCCCCCGACGTCGAGTGGGACGTGACCACCGACGGCGGCTACGACACCGCGCGGGCGGTGGTCGACCTGACCGCGGCGGGCGGGCAGGCGACGCTCGAACTGCGGTTCGGGTCGCACAGCCTGGACCACCACGGCGTACCCCTGCCCGACCGTCAGGCGGCGGCGGAGCGGCCGTGGCGGGACTGGGCGGCCGCGCTGCGCCTGCCGGGCGTGGCCCGCGACCTGGTGCTGCGGTCGGCGCTCACGCTGCGCGGCATGTGCAACGACGCGACCGGCGGCATCCTCGCGGCGGCGACCACTTCGCTGCCGGAGGAGGTCGGCGGCGTACGCAACTGGGACTACCGCTACTGCTGGCTGCGCGACGCCGCGATGACCGCGCGCGCGCTCGTCGACCTCGGCTCGCTGGCGGAGGCCGAACGTTTCCTGCGCTGGGTGGACGGGTGTGTGGAGCGCACCGGCGGCCACCCCGAGCGGCTACACCCGCTGTACACCGTGGAGGGGTACGAGCTGGGCGCCGAGGCGGTCATCGACACCCTGCCCGGCTGGGCCGGCTCCCGCCCGGTACGCGTCGGCAACCTCGCCAACCACCAGCTCCAGCTCGACGTCTTCGGCCCGGTGGTCGACCTGATCGCGGCGGTGGCCGACACCCGCGGCTCGGTACGCGCCGAGGAGTGGCGCGTCATCGAGGCGATGGTGCAGGCAGTCGAGCGGCGCTGGCACGAGCCCGACCACGGCCTGTGGGAGGCACGGCTGCCGCCCCGGCACCACGTGTACTCGAAGGTCATGTGCTGGCTGACCGTCGACCGCGCGCTGCGCGTGCTGCGCCACCACGGCGGCGGTGAACGGCCGGAGTGGGTGGAGCTGCGCGACCGGATCGGCCACAACGTGCTGGAGTACGGCTGGCACGACGGCGCCGGGGCGTACACGGTGGCCTACGGCGACGAGGAGATGGACGCCTCCAGCCTCTGGATCGGCCTGTCGGGCCTACTGCCCGACGACGACCCGCGCTTCCTCGCCACGGTGCTCAAGGTCGAGGCGGACCTCCGCAGCGGCCCGGTCGTCTACCGCTACCGCTGGGACGACGGCCTGCCCGGCCGCGAGGGCGGCTTCCACGTCTGCACCGCCTGGCTGATCGAGGCCTACCTGCGCACCGGCCGCCGCGGCGACGCCGAGGAGCTCTTCGCGCAGATGCTCGACACGGCGGGCCCGACCGGCCTGCTGCCCGAGGAGTACGACCCGATCGCCGAGCGCGGCCTAGGCAACCATCCACAGGCCTACAGCCACCTCGGCCTGATCCGCTGCGCCCTGCTCCTGGACCGCTCGTAACGCGAGGCGCTGTCAGCCGAGGCCGGATCGGGCGATGACGTTGGTGATGCTGATGCGAACCGCGGTGAAGCCGCCCCGCACGAACTGTTCAGCGAGGTCCGCCGCGGGGGCCGAGGGGTAGTAGCGGTCGGCGATGCCCACGGCGATGTCTTTGATCTGGTCCGGCTCGGCGGAGGTGCGCGCGTGTCCTTCCAAGGTCACGAAGCCGTAGGGTTGCCGCTCGTCGCTGACGCAGACCGCGACGCGCTGGTCACGGGCCAGGCTCTTGCTCTTGACGCTCCCGGGCGACAGGACGAAGGCGAGCTCGTCGCCATCGAGGACGAAGCAGATCGGCGTGACGTGGGGCCGCCCGTCGGCGCGGGCGAGGGCTATGTGGGCAAGCCGCGTGCCCTCGGTAACGAAGGATCGCCATTCGTCGTCGGTCATCGTCGCCATTGGCGTGTGTCCCTTCCGATCGCGCCGGGCCAGCCGCCACGACAGCATGACGTGCCACGCCCCGGAAGCGCCACCCGGAGCGGGCGGCGCCGACCGCGGTGCGGAAATCAGCGCAAGATGGAAGACGGTGGTGGGGTGAAGTTGCGCTTGGGTTTGCCCTTCAGACCGTCGCGCAGGGTTTCCGCCACCGAGTTGATCGGCTTGAGCGACTGGTGGTCGCCCACCGCGTTGAACGGGTAGTCCGGGTCGGCGATGAACGAGGCGGCCGCCAGGTCGGGCGTCATGCCGACGAACCAGGCCGCGCGCGTGGAGTCGGTCGTACCGGTCTTGCCGGCCACCGGGCGCCCCACGATGCCGTACACGCCGGGCGCGGTCGACCAGCCGCCGCACGAGCCCCGCGCCGCGCCGAAGCCGGTCACGCAGCGGGCCGCGTCCGCCGCGGCTCGGGCGGCCGCCGGCTTGACCACCTGCATGCAGCGGGGCTTGGCCACCTCGACGCCCTTGTACGCGGCCTGAGCCCCGTCCGGCCCGATGACCGACAGCACGGGCAGTGCCTCGCAGTACTTGCCGTCGGCGGCGACGGTCGCGTACGCGTTCGCCATCTCCAGCGGGGTCACGTCGGAGACGCCGAGCGTGAACGCGCCCCAGCCGCGCGCCTTCGCCGGCGAGGCCTGGAGCTTGTCGATGTCGGTGCGCCACCGCAGGCCCAGCCGCTCGGCCATACGCACCGCCTTGTCCGCGCCCACCTTCTGTTCGAGCTGGACGAAGTAGGTGTTCACCGACTTGCCGAAGCCGGTCCACATGTTCTGGCGGCCGGTCATGGCGCCGGAGGCGTTCGACGGGCACCAGCGGCCGCCGCAGCTGCTCGGCTCGCCCTCGCCGGCCAGGTACTGCGAGACATACCGGTGCGGCGCGTGGAAGGACGTCGACATCGGCATGCCGGCGTCGAGCGCGGCGAGCATGACGAACATCTTGAACGTCGAACCCGCCTGGTACCCCGGCATGTCACCGCCGCCGAGCAGCGGGTTCACCGTGTTCGGGTAGTTGCCCGGGATCTTGCCGCTCTTGCTGGGGTCGGAGTGCGCGCCGTTGTGCTTCTGGTCGAGCGAGTACGTGCGGTTGACCGCCATCGCCTTGACCTGGCCGGTGCCGGGCTGGATGGCCACGAGGCCGAGCGCGAAGCGGCTGGTCTTGCCCTCCTTCTCCAGCACGTTCGACTGCGCGCCGCGCTGGATCTTCGGGTCGAGCGTCGTCACGATCTTGTACCCGCCGCGGCGCAGCCGGTCCTCCCGCTCCTGCGCGCTGCTGCCGAACGCCTTCTGCTCGTTCCACCAGGTCTTGAAGTAGTCGCAGAAGAAGCCCCAGTCGTTGTGCTTGTCGGTGACGGAGACGCAGTCGTTCGCCGGCGTGGTGAGGTTGAGCTTGATCGGGGTCGCCTTGGCCTTCTCGGCCTCGGCCGGCGTCGCGTACTGGAGCGCCACCATCCGGTCGATCACGTAGTTGCGCCGCTCGGTGGCCGCGCGCTTGTCCTGGCTCGCCGGGTCGTACGCGGTGGGCGCCTTGACCAGGCCGGCGAGCGTGGCCGCCTCGACCAGCGTGAGGTCCTTGGGGCGCTTGGAGAAGAAGACCTCGGCCGCGGCGTAGATGCCGTACGCCCGGTGCCCGAAGTACGCCGAGTTGAGGTAGCGCTCCAGGATCTGCTGCTTGCTGACCTGCTTCTCCAGCTCGACCGCCAGCCGCATCTCGCGGATCTTGCGGGCGCTGGTCTGCTCGGTGGCCTTCTGCACCTCCACGGGCGTCTTCGCGCTGTCCCGCAGCGCCATGCGCACGTACTGCATCGTCAGCGTCGACGCGCCCTGCTGCACCTCGCCGCCCTGGTGGTTGGCGACGAAGGCGCGGGCGATGCCCTTCGCGTCCACGCCGTTGTGCTGGTAGAAGCGGGAGTCCTCGGAGGCGACGATGGCCCGCCGGATGTTCACCGACATCTGGCTGATCGGTGTGAACTTACGATGCTCCTCGTAGAACATCGTGATCAGCGTCTTGCCGTCCGCCGCGTACACGTAGGTGGTCTGCGCCGGTGGGGTCACGTCCAGGACCGAGGGCATGTCGCCGACGAAATCGGCGGCAGCCTTGGCCCCGATGCCACCCGCGGCGGCGATGGGGTAGGCGACGGCGGCCACGAGCACCCCGGCGATGAGTCCGGCGCGGACGAGGGGTGCCATCCGACTGGTTGCGGAGAGTACGCGCTTCATCACTACCCAAAGGTAGGACAAAGCCCGTCAAGACATGATCTAAAGACGCAAAACATGCCGCGCGCCGGGATCGGCGATCGCTCCTTCATCCTGGACGGTATGGATCTCGGGTTTCACGGCGACCTCGAAGTCGGCTCGGGCTTGGTCGATCTCGCGGTCAACGTGCGCCGGGCGCCGATGCCGCCGTGGCTGGCCGAGCCGATCGCGGCCTCGCTCGCCGACCTCGCCGCGTACCCCGATCCGGCCCCGGCCACCGCGGCGGTCGCCGCTCGCCACACCCGCCCGGTGGACGAGGTGCTGCTCACCGCCGGTGCCGCGCAGGGCTTCGTGCTGCTGGCCCAGGCGCTGCGCGGGGTGCGGCGGCCGGTGGTGGTACACCCGCAGTTCACCGAGCCGGAGGCGGCGCTGCGGCACGCCGGCCACGAGGTGACTCGGGTGCTCCTTCCGGAGGGATCCGGCTTCGCGCTCGACCCGGCGCTCGTGCCGGACGACGCCGACCTCGTCTTCGTCGGCAACCCCACCAACCCGACCTCGGTACTTCACCCCGTGCAGGCGGTGGCCGCCCTCGCCCGCCCGGGGCGGGTGCTGGTGGTGGACGAGGCGTTCGCGGACACCAGCGGCGAGGCCGAGTCGCTGGCCGGCCGCCGCGACCTGCCCGGGCTCGTCGTCGTACGCAGCCTCACCAAGACGTGGGGGCTGGCCGGGCTACGGATCGGCTACCTGCTCGGGCCGGCCGACCTGCTGGCGCGGCTCGCCGCCGTACAGCCGCTGTGGGCCGTCTCCACGCCCGCGCTGGCCGCGGCCGCCGCATGTGCGAGCCCGGCCGCTGTCGCGGCCGAGCGGGAGATCGCCAGCACGCTCGCCGCCGATCGCGACCACCTGGTGGCCGCGCTGGGCGGTCTGCCCGGCGTCACCGTCCAAGGGCGGCCGGCGTCGTCGTTCGTCCTCGTCCACGTGCCCGATGGCGGCCGTGTCCGGCTGGCCCTCCGGGACTTGGGGTACGCGGTGCGGCGCGGCGACACTTTTCCCGGGCTGGGCGCCGACTGGCTACGGATCGCGGTACGGGACACTGCGATCACCGATGGTTTCGTCTCGGCCCTGCGGAAGACACTGGAGGCGTGATGATCGAGGGCATTTCTCCCCTGGACCAAGGGGCGATGGAGGCAGCACGCGCCCTGCACGCGCGGCTCACCAAGCCGGCGGGCTCGCTCGGCGCGCTGGAAGAGCTCTCCGTGCGCCTGGCCGGGCTGGCCGGTGAGTGCCCGCCCCCACTGCCCGAGCCGGCCGCGGTGGCGATCTTCGCGGGCGACCACGGCGTACACGCCCAAGGGGTGACACCCTGGCCGCAGGAGGTGACCGGCCAGATGGTGGCCAACTTCCTGTCCGGCGGCGCGGTGGTCAACGCGTTCGCCCGGCAGATCGGCGCCTCGGTGACGGTCGTCGACGTCGGCGTGCTCGACGAGCTCGGTGAGGGGCCCGGCCTCGTCGCCGCCAAGGTGCGCGCCGGCACGCGAGACATGACCGCGCAGGCGGCGCTCACCCGCGACGAAGTGTCGGCCGCGCTGGAGACCGGCGCACGGGTCGCGTTCAGGCTCGTGGACGAGGGCGCGCGGGCGCTGGTCACCGGCGACATGGGCATCGCCAACACGACGCCCGCCGCGGCGCTGATCGCGGCGTTCACCGGTGCGAGCGCCGACGCTGTCACCGGGCGGGGCACGGGCATCGACGACTACCGGTACGCCCGGAAGGTGGCCGTCGTCCGCGCCGCGCTCGAGACGCACAAGCCCGACCCGGCCGACCCGGTGGGCGTGCTGGCGGCGGTCGGCGGGCTGGAACACGCGGCCATCGCCGGCTTCATCCTGGGCGGCGCCTCCCGCCGGGTACCCGTGATCCTGGACGGGGTGATCGCGGTCTCGGCCGCGCTCGCGGCGGCGGCGCTGGCCCCCGACGCGGTCGGCGCGATGGTGGCCGGCCACCGCTCGGCCGAGCCGGGCGCGACGGTGGCACTGGCCCACCTCGACCTCGAGCCGCTCATCGACCTCGGCCTGCGCCTCGGCGAAGGCACCGGCGCGGTGCTCGCCGTGCCGATCGTGGCGAGCGCGGTGCGGGTGCTGCACGAGGTGGCGACGTTCGACTCCGCGGGAGTGTCCGAAAAGTGACGAGTCCGTACCCACTCGCCCTGCTCCTCCAGGGACGCCGCGTGCTCGTCGTCGGCGGCGGCGCGGTCGCCACCCGGCGGGTGCCCGCGCTGCTCGACGCGGGCGCGCGGGTCGAGGTGGTCAGCCCGCACCTGACCCCGGCGCTGCGCGCGCTCGTCGACGCCGGCCGGGTGCGGTGGAGCGAGCGACGCTTCCAAGCCTCCGATGTGGACGGTGCCTGGCTGGTACAGGTGGCCGTCGACGACCGGGCCGCCGCGGCGGCGGTGAGCGCGGCGGCGCTGGAGCGGCGGGTCTTCTGCGTGCGCGCGGACGACCGGCACGCGGCCACCGCCTGGACGCCCGCCACCACCCGGCACGGCGCGGTCACCGTCGCCGTCACCGCCGGCGGCGACCCGCCCCGCGCCGTGGTGATCCGCGACGCGATCCGCGAGGGCCTGCTGGACGGCACGCTGCCCGGCTGCGCGACGCCCGCCGGCCTCTCCGACGCCCCCGCGCGCGAGGTGCTCGGCGGCGGCCGGGTCGTACTCGTCGGCGCCGGACCCGGCGACCCCGAGCTGATCACGGTCAAGGGCCGGCGCCTGCTGGCCGAGGCGGACGTTGTCGTCGCCGACCGGCTCGTGCCCGGCCTGCTCCTCGACGAACTGCGGCCCGAGGTGGAGCTGGTGGACGCCTCGAAGATCCCGTACGGCCCGGCCAAAGCACAGGAGGAGATCAACCGCATCCTCGTCGAACGCGCCGCAGCCGGCCTCATGGTGGTCCGCCTCAAGGGCGGGGACCCGTACGTCTTCGGCCGCGGCGGCGAGGAGGCGATCGCCTGCGCCCAGGCCGGCGTGCCGGTCACCGTGGTGCCCGGCGTGACGAGCTCGGTGGCCGCACCGGCCGTGGCCGGCATCCCGGTGACGCACCGCGGGGTGGCGCACGAGTTCACGGTGGTGAGCGGGCACGTCGCCCCGTCGGACCCGTCCTCCCTTGTGGACTGGCCGGCGCTGGCCCGGATGCGGGGCACGCTGGTGGTGCTGATGGGCCTCAAGAACCTGCCGAAGATCGCCGCCACGCTGCTCGCTCACGGCCGCGCGCCGGAGACCCCGGCCGCGGTCGTCCAGGAGGGCACGACAGGGGCGCAGCGGGTGCTCCGCACGGTGTTGTCGGAGGTCGCGGCGGAGACGGCCGAGGCGGGCTTCCGCCCACCCGCGATCGTCGTCGTCGGCGAGGTCGTCGACGTCCTCCCGGCCGGGTGACTACGAGCCGAGGTCTGCCTTGACGAGCGACCAGACCTCCAGGTCGACCCGTCCACTGTGTACGTGGCCGGCGTTGCGGAGCAGCCCCTCGTACGTGAAGCCGGCCTTCTCCGCGACCCGCCGCGACGCCGTGTTGCCCGGGGCCACGCGCAGCTCGATCCGCTGAAACCCGTGCTCCAGCAGCAACGCGATCGCGAGCGCGTCGACCGCCTCGGCGGCGACCCCGAAGCCGCGCGTGTCGGGCGCGATCGCGTACGACACCTCGGTGACCTTCGCGACCCAGTCGGTGCGCTTGGTCCACAGGCAACCGACGAGCCGCTCGTCTTCGCGCCGCACCACCGCGTAGTGGTCGCCGGCACCGCTGTCGCGCCGCTCCTGGGCGCTCTCGGAGCACCACGCGACGCCCTCGATCTGCCCGAACTCGCGCGGGAACGGCAACCACCGCTGGGTCTGCTTGTCGACGAAGACCTCGGTGACCGTCTTCGCGTCGGTGACCTCGACGGGGCGCACGAGTACGCGCGGGGTCGACACGGTCAGCGACGGAAACCGCCGCACCGCGACGTGTCCAGTCACGATTGAACCTCACCACTCGGGCTGACCGAAGGTTGAGCGTCGGGCGCGGCCGCCGGGCCAGGCTGCGCGGGCAGCTCGGCCGTGTCCGTGACCGGAGCCGGCACGGCGGGAGCGACCTCCGCCGGCGCGGCGGCCGCCACGAGCCGGTGGGCGATCTCGGGCGCGCCGGCCCAGTGGAGCATGAGCTGGGAGGCGTGCACGCGGCGCCACACGAAGCCCTCCGGTGTGCTGCCACCCCAGGTCCAGGCGGGGGTCTGGCCGGCGCGCGGGTTGAGCACGCCGCGGTGCTGCTTGTAGCCGACCATGCGGGCGCCGAGCTGGGCGACCGGGGTGGACGCGCGGGCGGTCGCCTCGCGGTAGCCGACGACGATCTGGTCGGTGCTCATGCCGGTGGCCTCGACGACCCCACACATCGGCCGGCCGTCGAACTCACGGGCCAGCCACAGCACGCCCGCCCCCTCGGCGATCACCGGGCGGCCGGCTTGGGCGAGGGCGGCGACCTCCGTACACAGGCGGCGGTTGGCGGAAAGCTCCTCCGCGTACGACTCGGGCAGGCCACCGCCGACCACCAGCGCGTCCGTGCCCTCGGGGAGGTGCTCGTCGCGCAGCGGGTCGACCAGCACGACGTGTGCGCGGGCGGCGGTGAGCAGCTCGGCCGTCTCCGCGTACGAGTAGGACATCTGCGGACCGCCGGCGAGGGCGACGACCGGACGGCGCCCGACCGCGACGGCGGGGCTCTCCCCACGCGCGGTCCACGGCTCGACGCCGAGCTGGGGCGCGGAGCGGGCGAGCGCGACGAGCCGGTCGAGGTCGACCGCGCCGGTGATGCCCTCGCCCAGCCGCCGCACGCCGCGGGCCGCCTCGACATTCCGATGCACCACCGGCACCACGCCGTCGTGCCGGGACGGGAGGGCGGCGGGCAGGTCGCGGCGGCGCAGCGCACCGAAGACGGGCACGCCGATGTCGTCGAGCGCCTCGCGCAGCAGCTGCTCGTGTCGGTCGGAGGCGACCCGGTTGAGGATCACGCCACCGAGCCACAGCACCTCGTCGTACGCCCGGAAGCCGTGCACCAGCGCGGCGACCGACTGGCCCATCGCGCCGACGTCGACCACGAGGATGACCGGTGCGCGCAGGGTGGCGGCGACGCCGGCCGTGGAGTGCGAGTCGGCGCGGCCGGTGAGGCTGTCGAAGAGGCCCATCGTGCCCTCGACCACCGCGATGTCGGCGCCGCTCGCACCGTGTGCGAAGAGCGGGGCGACCCGCGCCGGGCCGACCAGCCGGGGGTCGAGGTTGCGGCCGGGCCGGCCGGCGGCGAGGCCAAGGTACGCGGCGTCGGTGTGGTCCGGTCCGATCTTGAAGCCGGCGGCGCGCATGCCCCGGCCGGCCAGCGCCGCGAGGAGGCCCACGGCCACGGCGGTCTTGCCGTGTCCGGACGATGGCGCGCTCACCACGACGCGCGGCACAGCGGTCATCGACGTCTCCTCCCCCAAACGGCCCGCGACCACCAACGGTGGGGCCGGAACCACAATCGGCCGGGACCAGAGTAGTGCCTGAGATCACACGAGTAGCCTCGTGCTGTGTACCGGTTCCTCTTGACCCCCCGCTGGCTGGGCTTTGCCGCCCTCATCGGCGTGGCGGCCGTCGTCATGGTGCTGCTCGGCAACTGGCAGCTGCACCGGTACCAGCAGCGCAGTGCGACCAACGAACGGATCGACGAGTCGTCACGGGTCGCGCCGATCGCGCTGCCGGAGGAGGTGCCCGCGGCATGGACGCGGGTGACTGTCACCGGCCAGTACGACACGGCCAACGAGATCCTCGTCCGTGGCCGCACGGTCGACGGATCGGTGGGCTTCGAGGTGGTCACCCCGCTGGTCCGCACCGACGGTCCGACGGTCCTGGTCGACCGGGGCTGGGTGCCGCCCGCACCCGGCGGCGCGGTCGCCATGCCGAAGGTGCCGGCCGCGCCCACCGGCGAGGTGACCGTGGTCGGCCGGGTGCACCTGAGCGAGAGCCGGCCCGACTCGGTGACCCGCCGCGAGGGCAAGATCGAGACGCGCCGGATCGGCGTGGCGCGGCTGGCCGAGGAGCTGCCCTACCCCGTCTACGGCGCGTACGTGCTGAGCGAAAAACCCGCCGACGGCTTCACCGAGGTCACCATCCAGCACGAAAACTCCTGGCAGAACGCCGGGTACGTGCTCCAGTGGTGGCTCTTCGCGGCCCTCGCGGTGGCCGGCTTCGGCTGGACCGTCTACCGCGAGGCACACCCGAAGGCGGAGCCGGTCGACCGCGCGGAGCTGGCGACCGCATGAGCGACCCGGTCGTCGCCCTGATCGGGGAGATCGCGGTGACCCCCACGGCCGTGCGCACACCGGCCGGCGAGATCCCGCTGGCCGAGTCGAGCTGGCAGGTCTCCGACTTCTGGCAGACCGAGCAGAAGACGCCCACCTGGGCGATCGTGGCCGCGGTGCTGGGCTTCTGCGTGCTGGCCTTCTTCAGCCTGCTCTTCCTGCTGGTCAAGCAGACCGTCTACAAAGGCATCGTGCAGGTGACGGTGACCAACGGCCCGCGGCAGTACGTCGCCCGCATCCCGGTCACCACCCAGGAGCAGGTGCAACAGATCCACAACCAGGTCAACTACGTCCGCTCGCTGGCCGCCCTGTAGAGACCTTCCGGGCACGAGCCCTCACCCTGAGGAAGCCCTCTAGGGATTTCCCGGGTCCGCGTCAGCTCCGGACCACCGCTCCCGCCGGAGACCGCGCAGGCCGGCGGCTCGCAGAGCGAGCCGAGATCCCCGACCTCCGCTGCCAGCCCCGCGCGACAAGCCCAACCCCCTCGCCGGCAAGGGTCACCTCCGGAAGTCGCGACCGAGCGTGATTTCGCGCTATGTCGTTGGATGAAGATCGCCCAGCGCGACCTCGTCGGGTGAGACGGCGCGGCCGTAGTGCCAGCCTTGCGCCATGTCGCAGCCGAGCTTGCGCAGGGCCGCGGCCTGGGCCGCCGTCTCCACGCCTTCGGCGGTCACGGTCAGCTTGAGCTTGTGGGCCAGGCGGATCAGGGCGGAAAGGATCTCCTGGTCGGTCTGGTCGGGACCGCCCGGCGCGCGCAGCCCCGCCATGAAGCGCCCGGCCAGCTTGAGCGCGTGTACCGGCAGGTCGCGCAGGTACGCAAGGTTGGAGTAGCCGGTGCCGAAGTCGTCGATCGCGATCCGCACGCCCATCTCGGCGAGCGCGTGGAGGGTGCGCAGCGGCTGGCCGGCGCTGCCCATCACCGAGCTCTCGGTCACCTCCAGCTGGAGTGCCTCGGGCTCGAGGCCGGTCTCGGCGAGCGCCTCCTTGACCGCGTCGACGAAGCCCTCGTCACGCACCTGGCGCACCGCGATGTTGACGCTCATCAGCAGCGGCCGCCCCGGGTGCCCATCCCGCCACGCGCGGGCCTGGTGGCATGCCTCGGTGAGCACCCACTGCCCCAGCGGAGCGATCGCGCCGGTCTCCTCGGCCAGCTCGATGAAGCGGTTGGGACCGAGCACCCCGAGCTCCGGATGGCGCCACCGCACCAGCGCCTCGGTGCCGACCACGACGGCGTCGTCGAGGCGCACCAGCGGCTGGTACTCCACAAAAAACTCGCGCCGGGCGAGTGCCTCGGGCAGTTGGCCGGAGAGCCGGTAGCGGCTGACATCGGAGGCGTGCCGGTCGGCGTCGAAGATCGCCCACCGGTCCCGCCCGTCGGCCTTGGCCCAGTAGAGCGTGGTGTCGGCGGCCTTCATCAGCTCGGCCGCGTCGGTGCCCTCGACCGGCCGGTCGACCACGCCCACGCTGGCCGAGACGTTGAGCACGTGGCCGCCGAGGTGCACCGGCGCGCGTACCGCGTCGAGGGCGAGCTCGGCCACCCGTACGACGTCGGCGGTGTCCTTGGCCTGTGCGACGAGCACGACGAACTCGTCGCCGCCCATCCGGGCCACGAGGTGGCCGCTCGGGGTGAGCCGCGCGGCGAGCCGGCTGGCCACCGTGCGGATCAGCTCGTCGCCGGCGTCGTGCCCGAGCGTGTCGTTGATCGCCTTGAAGCCGTCGAGGTCGAGGTAGCAGATGCCGACCCGGGCCTCGGGCTCCGGGGTGATCAGGGCGCCGGTCAGCCGTTCGAAGAAGAGCGTGCGGTTGGGCAGGTCGGTGAGCGGGTCGTGCATGGCCTGGTGGCGCAGCTGCTGCTGGAGCGAGCGGCGCTCGGTGACGTCTTCGACCATGGCCACCGCGTACAGCGGCGTGCCGTCCCGCCCCCGGATCAGCGAGACCACCAGGTCGGTCCAGATCCGGCCGCCGTCCGCCCGCCGGTAGGGCCGCTCGGTGCGGTAGTGGTCGCGGTCGCGTAGCCCGCCCGGTGGCAGGAACGCGCCGGCCGGGAGGGCGAGAAACTGGTCCCGCCGGTACCCGAACATCGCGCACAGCGCCCTGTTGACCTCCAGCAGCCGGCCGTCCAGCGCGGCGATGCCGATGCCGATCGCGGCCTCGGCGAAGACCGCCTGGAAGCGCGCCTCGCTGGCCAGCCGGGCCTCCTCGGCCTCGATCCGGGCGGCCAGCGCGGCGGCGTAGATGTCCTCCTGCTCGCTGAGCGTCCGCTCGCGCAGCGCCTCGGCGTATCCGGCGGCGAGCGCGCCCAGCAGCAGGCCGAGGCGGGAGCCCTTGCCGATCGACTCGGCGTACGCGCCGAGCTGGTCGTCGAGCACCACGAGCGTGCGGTCGAGCGAGGCGGGCTGGGTGAAGTGGGCGGCCACCAGCCCGGCACCGACCTCGTGCGCGGGGCTCGGGTCGGGCTTGTCGGCGACGAGCGCGTCGAGAAGGCGAGCTGCCGGACCCGCCAGGTGAACGGCCAGCTCGCCGGTCGTCATCGACACGAAGCTCGTCCACGCGATCGCGCGGGCCCAGTGCTGGGCGAGCCGCTCGGCGGTCACCATCGGCGCCCCCGTTCACCCACCTTTCAGGACAAAAACCCGGCACGCTACGGGCCAGCATAGGGGGCAACGCCGCTCGTGTGGAACTTTCACATCCCGGTGTGGATCGACCGCACAGCGTCGATGGTGTCCGCCTCCGCCGCCGTCTTGTCGTCGCGGTAGCGCAAGACGCGCGCGAAGCGAAGCGCCACCCCGCCCGGGTATCGCGGGCTCGCCTGCACGCCGTCGAACGCGACCTCGACCACCTGCTCCGGCCGCACGGTCACCACCCAGTCACCTTTATCGACCGCCAACTCCAGGAAGCGTTCAGTCTGCCACCGCAAGAGCTCGTCGGTGAGGCCTTTGAAGGTCTTGCCCAACATCACGAACCCGCCGGTCCGCGGATCGCGCGCGCCGAGGTGCAGATTGGACAGCCAGCCCTTGCGCCGCCCGTGTCCCCACTCGACGGCCAGCACCACCAGATCGAGGGTGTGTCGCGGCTTGACCTTGACCCAGGCCGCGCCGCGGCGCCCCACGTCGTACGCCGCGTCGGGCGACTTGACGACGACGCCCTCCTGGCCCGCGGCGAGTGCCGCCGCGAAGGCGTCCGCCGCTTCGGCCGGCGTGGTGACCGCGGTGCGGCCGACCAGCAGCGGCGCCGGCACCGCCTCGGCGAGCGCGGCCCACCGCTCCCGTCCAGGCGCGTCGAGCAGGTCGACGCCGTCGAGGTGGAGGAGATCGAAGAAGTACGGCGTGAGCGCGGTGACCGGCGCGCCCCGAGTGGCCGCGCGGCTGGCCGTCTCCTGGAACGGGCGCGGCCGCCCCGCCGCGTCCAGGGCCATCGCCTCGCCGTCGAGCACGAGCTCGCGGACCGGCAACGCGCGCACGGCCGCGACCACCTCGGGCAGCCGGGGCGTGATGTCGTCGAGGCTGCGGGTGAAGACACCGACCTCGTCGCCCGAGCGGTGCACCTGGATGCGGATGCCGTCGAGCTTGACGTCGACCACCGCGGGCACACCGGTGGCGGCGAGCGCGTCGTCGATCGAGGCCGCGCTCTGCGCCAGCATCGGGGCGAGCGGGCGGCCCACCCGCAGCGTGAACTCCGCGAGCGCCGCCGCTCCGCCGGTCAGCGCCGCCGCGGCCACCTCCTTGAGGTCACCGGCCAGCAGCAGCGCCCGCCGGACCAGCGTCACCGGCACCTCGCCGGCTCGGGCGATGGCGTCGACCAGCAGCCCGGCCTGGGCGCCCTGCCGCAGCTCGCCGCCGAACAGGCCGATGAGGTGGCGCTGCTCGTCGGCGGTGGCCGCGGCGAAGAGCGCCCCGACCAGCTCCCGGCGGCGGGCCTGCGAGCCGGCGCCGCCGACCTTGGAGATCTCCTCGATCGCCAGGTCGACGGCGGCCACGGTCAGGGTGGGCTCGGCAGCGGGTGGTGGCGCCTCCCGGAGGGTGGCCCAGCCGACGCCGGTCTGGCGCTGGCGCAGCTCCCCCGCCAGGTATGCCGACCCGGGCACGATCTCCTCCGGCTCCAGCCGGCGCAGGGCGTCGGCGAGCAGCTCGACCTTGGCCTTTCGGCTGGACGTCGCCGAGACCGCCGCCGAGGTGGCCACGAGATCCACAAAGCGCACGCCTTCACGGTAGTGGCCCGACCGACAATTCCGCGGCCACCGGATCGAGTTCGCGCCGCTCAGCCCGCTTGAGGCGCAGGACGAGGAACGCGCCCGCGACGGTCACCACCGCGGCCACCCAGCCGGCGGTACGCAGTCCGGCCACCAGGTCGGCGGCGGGCGCCGCGCCCTCGCCCACGTCGAGGCCGGCGTTCGCGACCGCCACCAGCGCGGCCAGGCCCACCGCGCCGCCGACCTGCTGCGACGTGGAGACCAGCGCCGACGCGACACCCTGCTCGGCGGCGGCGACGTCCGTGCCGCTGGCGAGGAAGACCATCGGGTACACCATGCCGGCGAACAGCCCGAGGAACACGATCCCGGGGAGCAGTCGCCAGTACGACCCGCCCGCCGACATGCCCGCGGCGACCGCCGCCATCGACAGGCCCGCGCCCAGGACGCCGGTGAACAGGGCACCGCGCATGCCGAGGCGGCTGAGCAGCACCGGGAGCAGCTTGGCGGCGCCCAGGATCGACATGACGCTCATCGGCAGGAACGCCAGGCCGGCGCCGAGCGCGCTGTACCCGAGCACCTCCTGCACGTCCATGTAGAAGAGGTAGTGCAGCGTGTTGATCGTGCCCATGAGCACGAAGATCAACGCCATCATCGTGACCAGGCTGCGTACGCCGAAGAGGCGCGGCGGGGCCAACGGGTCGCGGGCGGCCCGCTCGATCAGCACGAACGCGCCCAGCAGCAGCGCACCGAGCGCCAGCGCACCCGCACCGCGCGCCGAGCCCCAGCCCGCGTCCGGCCCGCTGGCCAGCCCGAAGACCACCAGCGTCGACCCGGCGGTGGCGACCAGCGCGCCGGGCAGGTCGAAGCCACCCCACGCGTAGCCACGCGCGTCCGGCGCCAGCACGCGCAGCGCGGCGGCGATCGCGGCCACCGTGAGCGGCGCGTTGACGAAGAACACCCACTCCCAGCCGAGGAAGTTGGTGATCACTCCGCCGGCCATCGGGCCGGCCACGGCGCCGGTGCTGCCGGCGACGCCCCACAGGCTCAGCGCCCGGTTGCGCGCGGGGCCGGCCGCGAATGTGTTGTTGATCAGGGCGAGCGTGGCCGGGAAGAGCAGCGCGCCACCCATGCCCTGCACCACTCGGGCAGCCACCAGCACGCCCGGGTCGCCCGCCAGGCCGCCGGCCAGCGAGGCGAGCCCGAAGACCCCCATGCCCAGCATGAACATCCGCCGGGCGCCGAGCCGGTCGACCGCTCGCCCGCCGAGCAGCAGGAGCCCGCCGAAGCCGACGGCGTACGCGCTGATCACCCACTGGAGCGACTGCGCGGTGAACCCGAGTTCGTGCCCGATGTCGGGCAACGCGACGTACACGATGTTGAAGTCGATCGAGATGATGAACGCGGCGAAGATCAACAACGCCAGCCTGAGCCTGTTCACGGGTAACCACCCATCTACTAGGTGCACGACTTGTAACAGCACCCATGATGTGTGACTATTAGCCCCGGCGTAAGGAGGCACTTAAATGTCCCAGGGAAACACGGATGTGACAGACCAGGCCTGCACCGTCCGCCAGGTGCTCGACAGCGTGGGCGGCAAGTGGAGCATCAGCATCCTGGTGGCCGCGTCGAAGGGGCCGGTCCGCTTCACCGAGCTGGAGCGGTCGATCGAGGGCATCAGCCGGCGCATGCTCACGCTCACCCTGCGCCAGTTGGAGCGTGACGGCCTGCTGGTCCGCACGGTTTACCCGACCGTCCCGCCCAAGGTGGAGTACACGGCGACCGACATCGCGCTGGAGCTCTACGAGTCGCTGGTCACGCTGACGACCTGGGCCGAGCGGCATCGCGCCACGATCGGCGCGGCGCGTATGGCATACGACCGGGAGCACACGCTCACGCCAGTGAGTTGATGTCCCTCGGGTCGAGGACACGCTTGGGCGCGCCGTGCCGAGCCGTGTTGAGCATGGCCAGCCCGATCAGCTCGGTCGTGGTGATCTGGTGGGGAAAGAGCCGCCGCAGCAGCGGCGCGATCGGCGCCACGAAGCGGTAGACGACCCGATAGAGCCGGGTCCTCGACGTGGCGCCGTACTTCGCCTGGATGAACCCGGGGCGAAACATGTACGCCTTCGGGAAGAGCTCCAGCAGCGCGTCTTCGGTCTGCTTCTTGACCCGCGCCCACATCGCCTTGCCGTCGGTGCCGGCGCCCGAGACGTAGACGAACGTGAGGTCCGGGCTGTCCGCCGCCAGCACCCGGGCGGCGGCCATCGTCA
Source organism: Phytohabitans sp. LJ34 (assembly GCF_052068095.1). Classification (NCBI taxonomy): domain Bacteria; kingdom Bacillati; phylum Actinomycetota; class Actinomycetes; order Micromonosporales; family Micromonosporaceae; genus Phytohabitans; species Phytohabitans sp. LJ34. Next base: position 86,127 of record NZ_JBQHDG010000013.1, read on the forward strand.
CGTCGTACGTGATCCGCCGGTAGTCGGCCTCGCTCATGCCGGTCGAGGAAACGCCGAGGCAGAAGAAACACGCGTCCAGGCCGGCCAGCTCGCCCGCGATCGGCGACAGGTCGAGCAGGTCCTTGTGGACGACATCGCGCAGCTTTTCGTGCGTTACCCCGGTCGGCGTGCGCCCGACCGTCACCACACTCTCCACATCGGGTGCGAGCAGGCACTCGCGCAGCACGCCCTGCCCGAGCATGCCGGTCGCGCCGAAGACGACGACTCTCACGCCGCTGAACCTACCGCCACATCGGACGGATCGGCGCCCGGCGCGACCAACGCGAGCAGCCGCGCCCCCTCCTTCTCGATCGCGCTCCGGTCGCGCTTGGTGACCCGGCCGAAGGGCTGCACCGTGAGCCGCCGCTTCGCGATCGTCCAGGTGCCGGCCACCACCCCGTCGACGAGGACCGCCCGCACGAGCCGGTGCCGGATCATGTGCTCCCGGTGCGCGTCGGCGATCACCCGGGTGCGGTCGGCGTGCGAGAAGAGCACGTTGTCGAAGTCGGCGAGCAGGCGCACCGGCGCCGGTGTGTCCGGGTCGGGTCGGGGCGCGTCCGGCAGGTCGAAGACGTCGCGCCCCGCCTCGTCGCGAAAGCGGGCGAGCGGGAGGCCGTGCACCACCTCGCGCAACCCGGTGAGGCCGGACCAGGTCTGCACGTCCTGCACGGTCGCCGGCCCGAACGCGCCAAGATAGCGGGTCACCAGCGCAGCCGGGTCCATCGCGGACATCGGCTCACCGGTCCACGCCTCGAGCGTGGTGAGCACCGGCTGCCCGCTGCGCCCCCACAGACCGCGCGGCGGCACCTGCACAAGCGGCAGGAGCCCGCGCACGCCATAGGCCAGCGACGCCGCCTCCCGCTCGGGCCACCGTTCCCGCAGGAGCGCCCCGAGCTCGGTACCAGATCGGGGTTGGGAAAGAAGCTCGCGCCCGGCGGCGGCCAACGCGGCGAGATCGAGGCCGGCCAGCGGCGCGGCGTGCATGGTGTTGGTCCGCAGGTCGCGGTCGTAGATCGGCTGGGTGAGCGGGCGGAGGCCGCGCGCGTCGCGGGCGGTGACCAGGTGGACCGTGCCGCGCATCAGCGCGATCCGCACCACCTGCCGGTCGCGCAGGAGCCCGCTCAGCTCCTCCGGGTCGAATGTGGACAGCCGGCTCCACAGCCCTAGGTAGGGCGCGTGCGGCGCCTGGCCCTGCATGCCGACGAGATGCTCGACCGCCTCGGCCACGCCCAGCGGCGCGCGCTCCAGCAGGTGCTGGCGGGCGAGCGTGGCGCGCCCGAGGGCGCGCCACGTCAGTGTCGCGGTCACCGCAACCCGTCGAAGAACGCGCGCACGTCACCGACCAGCGTCTCGGTCGCCAGGTGTGCGGCGTAGTGGCCGCCCGGCTCCTCGTACGCGTGCCAGGACACGATGTTGCTGTGGTCGCGCTCGGCGAACGTGCGCATCGACACGAAGTCGCCCTCGAACATCGCCACCCCCAGCGGCACGGTCGTCGGCTCGGCCGGCGCCTTGGCCTCGGCGGCGTGCGCGTCCTCGTAGTAGAAGCGCGTCGCCGAGGTGGCGGTGCCGGTCAGCCAGTAAAGCATGATGTTGGTGAGGATGAAGTCGTCGTCCACGTCCTCGCCGAAGAGCTGCGTGTTCCAGCCGAGCAGGCCGGCGGGCGAGTCGTAGATCGCGTACGCGAGGGTCTGCGGCTGCTGCGAGTGGAGGGTGTTGAAGGACATCTTGTTCTCGTAGAACCACTGCAACACCTCGAGGCCCTTGAACTCCTCGGGGCTGAGCTTCTCCATCTCGGCCGGGTCGCCGGAGGGAAACGAGAAGATCTGGGTCACGTGCACGCCCACCACGTGCTCCGGGTCGACGCGACCGATCTCGGGGCTGACCATCGAGCCGCCGTCGTTGCCCATCGCGCCGTACCTGTCGTAGCCGAGCCGCCGCATCAGCTCCGCCCACGCCCTGGCCGTGCGGTAGCGGCTCCAGCCCTTGTCGCTGGTCGGGCCGGAGAAGCCGAAGCCCGGCAGCGACGGGATCACCAGGTGGAAGTCGCGCGACAGCGGCTCGATCGCCCGGAGGTACTCCACGACCGAACCCGGCCACCCGTGCGTGACGATCAGCGGGAGAGCGTCCTCGCGGTCCGAACGGACGTGGATGAAGTGGATGTTCTGCCCGTCGATCGTGGTGGTGAACTGCGGGTACTTGTTCAGCTCCGCCTCCCACCGCCGCCACTCGTACCCGGTCCGCCAGTAGTCGGCCAGCCGCCGCACGTAGGCCACCGGCATCCCGTAGTCCCACCCGGCGCCGGCGATCTCGTCGGGCCAACGGGTGCGGTCGAGGCGCTCGCGGAGGTCGTCGAGTTGGGCCTGCGGGACGAAGATGCGAAACGGCTTGATCTCGGTGTTCTCTGTCATGCCGAGAACGCTACGGACCCTTCCGGTCAGCTCCTGTCCTAAAGGTCTGGCACGATTTTCCTCATGCTCGAGACATCGGCAAGACTCCTCCGCCTGCTCTCGTTGTTGCAGGGCAGGCGCGACTGGTCGGGCGCCGCGCTGGCCGAGCGGCTGGAGGTGAGCGAGCGCACCGTCCGCCGCGACGTCGACCGCCTCCGCGACCTCGGCTACCCAGTGCACGCCTCACGCGGCACCGACGGCGGCTACCGGCTCGGCGCGGGCGCCGCGATGCCGCCACTGCTACTCGATGACGACGAGGCGGTCGCCGTAGCGGTCGGCCTCCGCACGGCCGCCGGCGGCACCGTCGCGGGGATCGAGGAGACGTCGGTGCGCGCGCTGGCCAAGCTCGAACAGGTGCTGCCCGCCCGGCTACGCCACCGGGTGAACGCGCTCCAGTCCTTCACCGTGCCGGTGCCGCCCGATCGCTCCGGCCACACGGTCGACCCGGGAGTGCTCACGCTCCTGGCGGCCGCCTGCCGGGACGCCGAGCGCGTCCGCTTCGACTACCGCGGCCACGACGGCTCCGCCACGATCCGCTCGGTCGAGCCCCACCGCCTCGTCTCCTGGGGCCGCCGCTGGTACCTGGTGGCGTGGGACGTCGACCGCCAGGACTGGCGCACGTTTCGCGTCGACCGGATCGCCCCGCGCACCCCGACCGGCCCACGCTTCGCACCGCGGCCAGGTCCCCCCGGCGGCGCGGCCGAGCACGTGGCACGCGGCGTATCGGCGGCCGGCTGGCGGCACCACGCACGTGTGGTAGTGCACGCCCCCGCCGACGTGGTGGCCGAGCGCATCAACCCGGCGGTGGGCGTGGTCGAGGCGGTCGACGCACACAGGTGCGTGCTCGAGACAGGTGCCGACAGCATCACCACGCTCGCCGTTTACCTCGGGATGCTCGACGTCGACTTCGAGGTGACATCCCCACCCGAGCTGGTCTCCTACCTGCGCACCCTGTCCGACCGCTACGCCCGCGCGACCTAGCCACGGCCGCGAAGAATCTGAGCTACCGCGACGTCCGTCGCGGTAGCTCAAAGAAGTTTGATCCTCTAGGGCTTTCCCACGCTGGCGACGTTTGCGAGCAGGAGCGCCTCGGCGAGGCAGACCCGGGCGAACTCTCCAAGGTGGAGGCTCTCGTTCGGGCCGTGCGCCTGGGCGTGCGGGTCTTCGACGCCGGTGACCAGGATCGCCGCGACCGGAAACATCTCCTGGAAGGTCGCGATGAACGGGATCGACCCGCCCACGCCGATGTCCACCGGTGCGACGCCGTCCCACGCGGTGCGAAACGCCTCGCGCGCGGCGTCGAATATCGGGCCGCTCGCGTCGATCACGCAGGGCGAGCCGTCGTGCTCGAAGGTCACCTCGGCGTGCGCGCCCCACGACACGTGCTTTTCCAGGTGGGCCTTCATCGCCGCGTACGCGGTCTTGGGGTCGTCGCCGGGCGCCAGGCGGATGCTGATCTTCGCCTTGGCCGAGGGGGCGAGTGCGTTGGGCGCCTCGCTGGTGCGCGGGGCGTCGATGCCGAGCACCGAAACCGCCGGCTTGTGCCAGATCCGCTCGGTCAGCCGCCCGGTGCCCACAAAGGACACTCCGTCGAGCAGGCTGGCCTCCTCGCGCAGCCGCTCCTCGGGGTAGTCGACGGCCGTGGGCCCGGCCGAGATAAGCCCGTCGACGGCCACGTCGCCGGCCTCGTCGTGGAGCGTGGCGAGCAACTTGGCGAGCACGGTCAGCGAGTCGGGCACGGCACCGCCGAACATGCCGCTGTGCACGGCGTGGTCGGCGGTGCGCACCTCGACGAACATGTTGACGATGCCGCGCAGCGACGTGGTCAGCGCCGGCACGCCGATGTCCCAGTTGCCCGAGTCGGCGATCACGATGACGTCGGCGGCGAGGTCGTCGCGGTGCTCGGCGAGCAGCCGCTCCAGCGAGGCCGAGCCGAACTCCTCCTCGCCCTCCACGAAGATCACGACGCCCACCGGCAGGTCGTCGCCGAACGCGCGGAGGGCCGCCACGTGTGCCATCACGCCGGCCTTGTCGTCCGCGGCGCCGCGCGCGTACAGGCGCCCGTCGCGCTCGACCGGCACGAACGGGTCGCTCTCCCACAGCGCGAGGTCGCCGGTCGGCTGGACGTCGTGGTGCGCGTAGAGCAGCACGGTCGGCGCGCCGGGCGGGGCGGCCTTGCGCCCGATGACCGCGGGCAGACCGTCCGAACGCACGATCCTCGTATCGAGCCCGCAGCCGCGCAGCAACTCCGCCACCGCTTCGGCGGAACGCTCCACGTGGGAGTGGTCGAAGCCGTCGAACGCGATGCCGGGGATGCGGACGAGGCGTTCGAGATCGGCACGGACTCCGGGAAGCTCGCGCGTGATCGCCGCGCGCAGCTCAGGCTCGCTCAAGGTCATGCAGCGATCCTACGACCCGTCGGTGTTGCTCCCGTTGCCGTCAGTGCGGTCGGTGCTGTCAGTGCCGTTGGTCGGCGGGGTGGTGCGCTGCTCGCCGCGCGCCGCCCGCGCCGCGGCCTCGCCCGCGGCGCCGAACCAGGCGCGTGCCCGCCCGGCCGCGCCACCGGCCCACTCGCCCATCTCGGTCGCGCCGTCGCCGAGCCGCCGCAGCAGCCCGACCAGCGGGTCCTGCGTGCGCCGGAACTCTTCGCGGTAGGACTCGGCCGCCGCCTTGATCTCGGTGGTCACCGAGGCTGTCGCGTCGTCATCGCGCCGCGGGTAGTCGCCGTCGAGGATCCGCTGGTAGCCACCGCTGTCGATCCACTGCCGCAGCGACGCGGCCCGGGCCACCGGCACCGGGTGCGTCGACCACAGCGTCATGCGCAGCTTGTGGAGGCTGTCGCGCACGTCGCCGCCGCCGTCGTACTCCGAGGCCTGCTCCAGGAACGCGGCCGTGTCGACCTGGGAGAGGTCACCGCCGCCGGCCATCTTCATCAGCAGCCGCAGCGAAGCCGCGGTGTCCTGGCCGGCCAGCAGGCCCGCCCGGTCGGCGGAGAGCTCGGCCTTGCGCCACCACTCCAGCATCGCCGCGATGATGGCCCGCAGGGCGATCGAGCCGACCGGCAGCCAGCTGAGGCTCTGTGCCCAGCCGGTGAGGATCATCATGATCGTCTTGTAGACCGCGTGGCCGCTGCGAATGTGTCCCAGCTCGTGCCCGAGCAGCGCGCGCAACTCGTCGCCGTCGAGCTGCTGCACGGCCGCAGTGTTGATCACGACGAACGGCTTGTCGAGCCCGATCGCGTTGCCGTTGAGGAACGGGTCCTGCCGCACGTAGAGCTCGGGCAGCTCCGGGATGTCGAGCGACTGGGCCGCTTCCGTGTACCGCTGGTAGACAGCCGGGTACTGCCGGTGGTCAACTCGGATGGCGGAAGCGAGGTACATGAGGCGGAAGCCCCGCTCATTCCACATCCCGAAGAAGGCCTTGACCACGTCGTCGAAGCCGCGCAGCTCGCGCAACGCGGTGAGCGCGCCCCGGTCGGCCGGGTGCTCCCAGGCCCGGGAGCTGATGCCGGTGAGCACGACGCGGCGCCGCGCCGGGGGCTCAGCCGGTGTCGCCGTCCCGCCCGCATCCTCTGACGTCATGCTCGCTCCCCCGGGTAGATGTGATGCCGCTCATGCCGATGGTGCCCCAGCGTGTCCACCACGTCCATGGCTGACGTCCCGGAGATCTCCCCTAGGTGGTCGTATCCACCACCACGTCGGCGTGATCGGCGGTGGCGTCCGCGGCGAAGTGCGCCTCCTCGCCCCGCCGCCACTCCTCCAGGTACACCGAGAGCGTCCCGCCGTCGCGCCGATCCGTGCGCCGGATCCGCTCGTCGAGCGGCGCGGTCAGGAAGATCGACAGCGTCAGCTCCGGCCTGATCGCCGCCCGCGCCGAGGTGACGCCTTCCAGCACCACCACGGGCGCGGGTGGCACCTCCGTCCACTCTCGACCGAAGTGGCCCGCTTCCCAGTCGTACCGCCGGTAGCGCCCCGCCCGTCCCTCCCGCAACGGGGCGAGCACCCACTGCTCCAGCCGTGGCCAGAACGTCACCTGGTCGCCCCACCCGTCGAGCAGGTCGTCGGTGTGCACGATTGGCGTTTCCGGCCCGATCGCCTCGGCCAGCCGCGCCGCGAACGAGGTCTTGCCCGCCCCGCTCGGCCCGTCGACCGCCACCAGCCGCGTCTCGCCCAGCCGGGGTGACCGCGCCCACACCTCCTCGGCGATGCGCTCGACCCTCATCTGAGAGCGGCCTCGATCACGGGAAGCTCGGGCGGGCCCGACTCGATCAACCGCAGCAGAGCATCGGTGTCCAGGTGCTCCTCGACCAGGTCACCGAGCAGGTCGAGGGTCCGCTCGCGCACCGCCGCGAACACCGTGTCCGGCGCCACCACGAAGCCCGACCGCCCCGCCAACCGCGCCGCCTCGCTCAGAAACCGCCGCCGGAACTCGTCTGACTCGAACGCACCGTGCCAGTGCGTGCCGAACACGTTGCCCGCCACGGCACCCTCGCCCCGGCCGTCCGCGGCCTGGATGAGGGGGGCGAGCGAGGGATCGGCGCGGGAGACGTATCCGTGGTGGATCTCGTATCCGCGCACGGGCACCGAACCGAACGCCACACCCGCCGACTGCGCCAGGATCTTGCGCGCCCCGAACGTCACCTCGACCGGCAGCAGCCCGAGCCCGGCCACCGTCCCCCGGCGGCTCTCCACCTCGTCGTGGATGAGCGTGCCGAGCATCTGGAACCCGCCGCAGATGCCGAGCACCGGCCGCCCCGACGCCGCGTGCGCCGCCACGGCATCCGCGAGGCCCGTCTCCCGCAGCCAGGCCAGGTCATCCACTGTGGACTTCGAACCGGGCAGCACCACCAGATCCGCGTCGGCGAGCTCGGCCGGCTCGATCGTGAGCCGCACCCGCACGCCCGGCTCGGTGGCAAGCGCCTCCGCGTCGGTCGCGTTGGAGACCCGCGGCAGCCGCACCACCGCCACCCGCAACCATTCCGTCCCACGCGGCGGTGCGGGCCGCCCGAGCACCCGGCCGTACGCGAGCGAGTCTTCGGCGTCGAGCCAGAGGTCGAGCTGCCACGGCAACACGCCCAGCACCGGCCGCCCGCTCGCCGCCCGGATCATCTCCAGCCCGGGTGCGAGGAGCCCCGGGTCGCCGCGAAACTTGTTGACTACGAACCCGGCCACCAGCGCCTGGTCGGCCGGCTCCAGCAGCGCCACGGTCCCGAACAGCGCGGCGAACACCCCGCCCCGATCGATGTCGCCCACCACGATCGCGGGCAACCCGGCCCGCCGCGCCAGCCCCATGTTGACGAAGTCGCCGTCGCGCAGGTTGATCTCCGCCGGGCTGCCGGCACCCTCGCAGACAACCACGTCGTACTCGGCGCGCAACTCGGCCAGCGTGTCGAACACCGCCCCGGCCAGCCGCGGCCGCAGCGCCCGGTAGTCGCCCGCCGTGACCGTGTCGATCGCCTCGCCCAGCAGCACCACCTGGCTCGACCGGTCGCTGCCCGGCTTGAGCAGCACGGGGTTGAAGCGCACATCGGCCGCCACACCACTGGCCGCCGCCTGCATCGCCTGCGCCCGCCCGATCTCGCCGCCCCGCCCGGCGCCGTCGACGACGGCCGAGTTGTTGGACATGTTTTGCGCCTTGAAGGGCGCCACCTTCACGCCCCGCCGATGCAGCCAGCGACAGATGCCCGCGGTGAGCACGCTCTTTCCCGCGTCGGACGTGGTGCCCGCGACGAGCAGCCCGCCGCTCACAGCCCGCTCCCTACCGTCGCGCTCCGCATACGCCGCCGGGCCACTCCCGCGGCCCAGCCACCCCGCGCGGTGGGGCGCCCGCGGCCTTGGGCCAGACCGGCGATCGCCGCGGCGCCGGCGGCGAGCGCGAGCGCGGCCACGCCGACCGTGCCCGAGAGCAGGGCGGCGCGGCGGATGTCGAGCGCGACCGGCCGCGGCCCGTCGCCGAGGAACGGGCGGGTCTCCGACCGTCCGAAGTAGACGTTGCGGCCGCCGAGGCGGACACCGAGCGCGCCGGCCATGGCCGCCTCGCAGTGGCCGGCGTTGGGGCTGGGGTGGTCGCCGCCGTCGCGCCGCCAGACCCGCAGCGTCTCCGCCCGCTCCCCGTCCACCACCGGCGCGGCGGCCACGGTGAGCGCGGCGGTCAGCCGGGACGGCACGAGGTTGAGCACGTCGTCGAGCCGCGCGGCCGCGGTGCCGAACCGCTCGTAGCGCGCGGAACGGTGCCCCACCATCGCGTCGAGCGTATTGACCGCCCGGTAGGCGACAAGCCCCGGCAATCCGGCGACCGCGCCCCAGAAGAGCGGTGCGACGACCGCGTCCGAGGTGTTTTCCGCGACCGACTCGACCGTGGCGCGGGCGAGCTCCGGCTCGTCGAGGGTCGACGGATCGCGCCCGCAGAGGTGGCCGAGGCGTCCCCGGGCCGCGGGCAGGTCAGCCCGCTCCAGCGCGCCCGCCATGAACCCGGCCTCCCGCCGTAGAGTGCGCGCGCCCAGCACCGCCCAGGTGCCCCCCGCCACGAGCACCGCCCGCGCGACCGGCCGGCGGCGTGTCGCCGCGCTCGCCACGAGCGCCGCTGCGACCGGCACTCCCACGGCGACGGCGGTGAACGCGGCGCCCGCCGCCCGGTCGGGCCGGTAGAGCCTCCGCTCCAGCGCGGTCGCGGCCCGCCCGAAGCCGGCCACCGGATGGAACCGCCGCGGATCTCCCACCAGCGCGTCGACGGCGAAGCCGGCGAGCATGCCCGCCGCGTTGGCCAGGCTCATCGGCCCCCGACTCCCGGTCGCATGACCTCACCTCCTCACGCAGCCTAGGCCCCGACCCGCAAGGGCCCGCCGGGGCCGGGGCGTGGTCCGGTCCCGGCGGGCGCCCGTCTCGCTTGGGAGCGATGGTCCGGCGAGACGGGCGGTTGCGGAATGGTCGGCAAGCGGACCGACCAACCCGCTGGTCTGGATGCCGGCGGCGGCCCCACGGGAGGCAGCAGGCCGCCGCCGGCGGTGTCCGGGCACGAGCCCTGGACACCACCCGCCCTCCGGGCTGCTCGTCGCCAGCCGGAGCCCGTGGGCGGTGGCTAGGCGGGCACGGGCGTACGGCTCCGGCCACGCCGGCCCCGTGCCTTGCCGGGCGCGTCCGCGTCGGGCAGGCCGTCCGGGTCGGTCAGGCCGGCGCCCGGCTCGGCGCCGTCTCCCGGCAACATGTCGACGCTCAGGCCATCAGCCGTCGAGTCGCCGCCCTCCTCCGCCTCGTCGAGGTCGTCGGCCTCATCGGTGTCGTCGGTGTCGTCGTCATCCGGCTCGGCGGGCACCGCGGCGGCGCCGGTGGGCGCGAACGAGTCGAGCTCCTCGTCGAACTCACGCCCGCCACGCATCGCCGCCAGCCCGTCGTACGCCGGGGCGGGCGAGATCGGTGCGGCGCCGAAGTCGGGGGCCGGCAGGTCGTCGAACGGGTGGTCGCCATACCGCGCGGGCGCCTCGCCCTCCGGCACCGGCTCGGTCGCCTCGCCGCGCACGCGGTTTTCCGCCTCACCGTCCTCGACCGCGCTAGTCGGCCCCGTCGGGCGGGTACGCGCGAAGCGGGCCTTGCCGCGGGACAGATCGTGGCCGATGGTGACGGCCTCCATTTCGTACGTCACGCGGGCATTGCCCTCGGTGTCGGTCCAGTCGCGGGTGTAGAGGCGGCCGACGACGACCACCGGATCGCCCACCATCACGCTGGAGGCGACGCCCTCGGCGAGCCTCCGCCAGCAGCTCACCCGCACGCGCAGGCTGTTGCCGTCGACCCACTCTCCCGTCTGGCGGTCGCGGCGGCGTGCGGTCGAGGCGACCCTGAAGTGCGCGACAAGCGTGTTGCTCTGGCTGGTTCGCCGCCACTCGGGAGCGGTCAGCACATTTCCGATCATGGTCAGATAGGTATCGAACATCGTGTCTCCCCCACAGGGGTCCGAAGGGCTTGTGGTGCGAGTCGACTCGTGGGCCAGCGTGGCCCCGCACGCCACGCCCCGCCACCACCCGACCGCCAGGCTGTGGACAAGTGGCCACCCTGTGGAAAACAACCTGATCAAGCGCTGATGTGCTACGCGGCACCATGGCGTACCGTTCCCGCATGGAAGACGGGCAAGCGGACGTCCTCGGCGAGCCGTACCGGAGCAGGGTCATCGACCTGGGCCACGACGACGAGGGCCCGGTCGTCGCGACGCTGGTCTCCCGCCGCGCACAAGCGCCCTCCGGGCGCGCGGTGCTCTATGTGCACGGGTTTGTCGACTACTTCTTCCAGACCCACCTGGCCGAGTTCTTCACCGACCGCGGTTGGGACTTCTACGCGCTCGACCTGCGCAAGTACGGGCGCAGCCTCCGTCCACACCAGACGCCCAACTTCTGCCGCAGCCTCACCGACTACTACCCGGAGCTCGACGCCGCGGCCCGCATCATCCGCGACGAGGACGGCCACGACACGCTGCTCGTCAACGGCCACTCCACCGGCGGCCTGATCACGTCGCTGTGGACACACGACCGCCACGACCGGGGTTGGGTCGACGGGCTCATCCTCAACAGCCCGTTCTTCGACTTCAACGCGCGCTGGGTCATGCGCCGCCCGATCGCGGCCGCCGTCGCGCGGGTCGGTCGCTCCCGCCCGCGGCGGATCGTCCCACTCGCCCTCTCTCCCGTGTACGGCCAGACGCTCCACGCCGAACAGCGCGGCGAGTGGACCTACGACCTGGCGTGGAAGCCGCTGCTCGGCTTTCCGGTGCGCGCCGGGTGGCTGGGCGCGATCCGCGAGGCGCAGCTACGGCTGCGGAGCGGCCTGGCGATCCCGGCGCCGGTGCTGCTGGCCTGCTCGGTGCGGAGCTTCCGCGGGTCGCGCTGGCACGAGGCGGCCACGCTCGCCGACGCGGTCCTCGACGTCGAGCACATGGTGCGCTGGGCGCCGGGCCTGGGCCCGCACGTCACGGTCGTCCGGATCGACGGCGGCATGCACGATCTCACCCTCTCCGGGCCGGCGGTACGGGCCCGGGTGTTCGACGAGATGGACCGCTGGATAGGCGCGTACATGCACAGACCTCTGCGGATGGACGAGGTCGGTGGGGCCGCGGAGGCCGCCTGAAAACAGCCGCGGACGGCACGGACCACCCCTGAGGGACCGCTGAGCGTTGCCTGAGGGTCCGACACCGCCATCGGCCGTAAAGCCGGTGCTCGTCAGCCGCGTACCTGGAAACCTAATATGTGCTGGCCAGTGTTGCCGTCACTGCGTCGTGCGCTCGTAGCTCAGCGGATAGAGCAGCTGCCTTCTAAGCAGTTGGTCGCAGGTTCGAATCCTGCCGAGCGCGCCCTCAGCTCAATCCGAAATCTATTCACGTCCTACGGTGTATCGGTGCGCGTCTCCGCCGTGACCTCACCGAGTGACCCTGCCGTGCCCAACGAAGACTGGGTGCACGCCACCCACGATCTCGTCATCGTCCTCGACGGCCAGACCGCGCGCACCGGCACCGGCTGCCGGCACGGCGTCTCCTGGTACACGGAGAGTCTCGGCGCCGCGATCGTCGGCCGCGCGTCCGATCCGGCGCCGGGTCTCGACGCGGTGCTGGCGGAGGCCATCGAGCGGACCGCGGCCCGGCACCCGGAGTGTGACCTGAGCCATCCGGCCACGCCGTCTGCGGCGGCGGCCATCGTCCGGGTCGGACAAGAGGCGGTCGACTACCTGATCCTGGGCGACGTCACCGTGCTCGCCGACACCACCTTCGGCCCGCACGTGCTGACCGACGGCCGGATCGAGGCCACGGCCGTCGCCGAGCGCCGCGCGGCCGACCGGCACCCGATCGGTTCCCCGGAGAAGCGGGCCGCCCTCCTGCGCATGAAGCACGCCGAGCTCGCCCAGCGCAATCGCACCGGCGGCTTCTGGGTGGCCGCGGCGGACCCGGCCGCGGCCCGGCGCGCCATCACCGGGCGGTTGCCTGGCGTGCGGCGGTTGGCCGTGCTCTCCGACGGGGCGGCCCGGCTCGTGGCGCTCTTCGGCCAGCTGGACTGGCCCGGCGCGCTCGACCTGCTGGAGTCACACGGCCCGGCGGAGCTGATCAGACGGGTACGCGCGCTCGAGGCCAGCGATCCAGCCGGCCTGGCGTGGCCGCGCAACAAAGCCAGCGACGACGCCACCGCGGTCTATCGCGGCTAGGCCCAAGTGCGGCGGCCTTCGGCCGCCACTCACCCAGGCCGGCGAAGCCGGCCGACGTTCGCGGCCGGCCGCCGCGCTAGCGCCGAGCGCGCCGCCGCCACCAGATCAACGCCAGCCCCAGCCCGACCGCCGCCGTGGCCCACAGACAGCACGACGCGGCGATCAAGAGGCCGGCGAACTCCCACTCCACCTACGCCTCCAGCTCCTCGGCCCACCGCTCCGACCACCGTGCCAGCGGGCGTAGCGCCTGGTAGGCGTCGCGACCCAAGGGCGTCAGCCCGTACGAGGTGTCCGGCAGCTGCGCCACGACGCGGCTCTCGACCAGTTCGCCCAGGCGTTGGCGCAGCACGCTCGACGACATGTCGCCGCAACGGTGCTGGAGCGCGCGGAAGCCGAGCGGCCCTTCGCGCAGCTCCCACAGGATGCGCAGGCTCCACCGGCGCCCGAAGAGGTCCAGCGCGGCCATCAGCGGGCGGCCCGTGGTCGAACCCCGGACCGGCCCACCCGGCTTCGGAGCGGTCACACCCACACCCCCTGGCGCTTCGAATAGAGAAACGCTACCGTGCTTCTAAAACAGAAGCAGCAAGGGAGGCCGGCCGTGGCTCGCATCGCTCCACTCAGCCCGCCGTACGCGACCGACGTCGCCACCGCGCTCGCCAAATGGATGCCGCCCGGCACCGACCGCGAGCCGCTCGTGCTCTTCCGCGTCCTCCAGCGCCACCCCGAGCTCGCCTCGCGGATGCGCGTGGTCGGCGCCGGCCTGCTCGGCCACGGCACACTGCCACCCGCCGACCGCGAGCTGGTGATCCTGCGGACGTGCGCCCGTGCCGGCGGCTGGTACGAGTGGGGCATACACGCGATAGCGTTCACCGACCTCACGCCGGCACAGATAGACGCGACCGCCGTCAGACAGTCCACCGATCCGCTGATCCACGCCGCGGACGAGCTGCACGACCACGCGCGCTGGTCAGACGAGACCTGGCGGGCGCTGCGCGACCGTTACACCGACGAGCAGCTGATCGAGCTGCTCGTCCTCGCCGGGTGGTACCGCATGATCAGTTACGTCGTCACCAACTTGCTGGACGACGAGGACGCCCAGCAGGATCGGGTGCGTGATCGACCGTCTCACCGTTGACGACCTGGACGCCTGCCTGGCCCTCGCGCAGGATCGCGACTGGCCGCCCGAGCGGCACAAGTGGCGCCTCCTCTTCGACATCGGCACGGTCTACGGCATCCGCGGCGAGGGCGGCGAGGTCATCGCCACCGCGATCCTGACCAGATACGGCACCGGCCTCGCCGCGATCAGCATGGTGCTCGTCGCCAGCCACCACGGGCGGCAGGGCCTCGGCCGGGCGCTGATGACCCAGGCCATCGCCGACGCGGGCGACGCGACCGTCTTCCTCAACGCCACCGAGTACGGCCGCCCGCTCTACGAACGGCTCGGCTTCGTCACCGTCGGCCGGACGTTCACCCACATCGGACACTTCACCGGCGGCGGCGAGGGCATCTCGCGGCCGGCGACACCCGGCGACCGCGACGCGATCCACCGCCTCGACGCCGAGGTCAACGGCGCGGACCGAAAAATCCTCATGGACCGCCTGCCGGCCTTCTCGTCGGAGGTCCGCGCCGTCGTGCGCCAAGGAGCCGTCACCGGGTACGGCGCGACGTGGCCCAACCACGGCAACACCGTGATCGGTCCGGTCGTGGCCGCGACGCCGGCCGAGGCGCGTGGCCTGATCGCCGACCTGGCGGCCGGGGTCGAGGGCCCGATCCGCCTCGACCTCGACGACCGGCACCCCGAGCTGCACGGCTGGGCGGTCGAGCGGGGCCTGGAGCCGCGCACCTCGACCGCGGTCATGGCGCTCGGCGGTACGCTCCCCGGCGACCGAGGCCGCTGGTTCGTCCCGATGATGCAAGCACTTGGCTGACCTTCTTGACACGAGGTACTCGTGCCACGACCCTTTGTGATGACAACCCTCTATATAGGAGGTCGCGGGTGGCCAAGGAGAAGTTCGAGCTCGTGTTCCTCGCCGGCGGCTTGCTGCTCGACGTGCTGGCAAACCGCCTGCGCCGCGACCCGGCGACACCTCGCGAGGTGGTGGGCGCCGCGATGTTCGCGGTTGACCAGACCTTCGACGAGCGGCGCGCCCACCTGGCCGACGCGCGGAGCATCGCCGACCAGATCGACGTGATCAAGGCCGAGCTCTGCGCCGACGAGCCGCACAAGCTCGTGCTGGAGGCCTACCTCGACGAGCTGGCCATGCGTGCCGCGACCGACGCCGAGCTCAGTGAGGCGGTCGACCGTCTCCGCGAGGCTGTGCGCGGCTGGCAGGGCTGACCGGCACGGTCAGGCGCGGGCCGGCCCGTCGTAGTCGGCGGCGACGTAGACGGGCCGCCGCTCCCCGCCGCCCAGCGCGAAGCGGCGCACGTAGGTCACCCGTCCGGTCTCGGCCGGAGGGGTCACGTTGAAATGCGTGGGTAGCGACTCCTGCCCCCGCGCTACACGTCCCGGCGTCACCTCGTGCCGCTCGCCGTGCCACGGACCGCCCAGGAAAAGTACTCGCATACGCTGATCCTGCCCCATCGGCGTCTCGCGCGAAAGTGCCCCGCGGGCGTGGTACGGTCTACGGGTTGCAGTTTGGTTTCCGTGTGCCCAGTTAGCGCTTGGTGGACAGATGACCGCCAGGCGCTTTTTGTGTCGCCGGATAACCGAACGAGGCTGATCGATGCCTGCGACGCAGGACCCGTAAGGTGCGGGCCCATCAGCCTTGTTGAAGGAGTAGACATGGCTTTCGGCACTGTGAAGTGGTTCAACGCGGACAAGGGCTTCGGCTTCATCGCCCAGGACGGCGGCGGCCCGGACGTGTTCGCGCACTACTCGAAGATCGCGTCCTCCGGCTTCCGCAGCCTGGACGAAAACCAGCGTGTCGAGTTCGACATCGAGCAGGGCCAGAAGGGCCCGCAGGCGGCCAACATCCGCCCGATCTGAGGTCTCGCACGCCTGCCGTCAGCGCGGCAGGTGTGCGACTCCCCAGGCCACGCACTCACGTCACCCAAGCCGCGGCTCACTGAAGGATCACTTGAACAACCTTCGTTCCCGCGGTATCGACGACCTCCACCTGATCTCGGTGCCACTCGCACCGGAGGTACGGCTGTTCCTGGCCGAGGACGCGATACTGCTCTGGGCCCGGCTGGAAGCCGACGCCGGGCGGCGCCTCCCACCACCGTTTTGGGCATCCGCCTGGCTCGGCGGGCAGGCGCTCGCACGCTACGTCCTCGACAATCCGTCTGTCGTCGCCGGCCGGCGGGTGCTCGACCTGGCGAGCGGCTCGGGTCTGGTCGCGATCGCCGCGGCCATGGCCGGCGCCCGTGAGGTCGACGCCAACGACGTCGACCCGTACGCCATCGCCGCCATCGAGATGAACGCCCAGGTCAACGAGGTGGCCATCCACCCTCGCTGGGCCGACCTGCTCGACGGCGACGGCGCGGGCGCCGAGGTGGTGCTCGCCGGCGACATCCTCTACAGCCCCGGGCTGGCCGAGCGCGCCCTACCGTTCCTCGCCCGGGCCGCCGCGCGAGGCGCCCTGGTGCTGGTCGGCGACCCGGACCGGGGCCACCTGCCCCACGACTGGCTGGAGACCGTGGCCAGCTACCCGGTTCCGATCGTCGGGACGCCGGAAGACGCGCAGATCGAGCGCACCTCTGTGCTCACCCCGCGCAGGTCACCCGCCTAGCTAGTGCGATGGCCACAAACGATCAGAAACCTTCCTGTCCGGCAGAGGCCTGAGCTTCGACGACTGATAGGCGCCCGAAGGCGGCGGCCAGGCGGCGTAGGCCTTCGGCGATGCGCTCGGTCGGGATCGCGCCGTATCCGATTACCAAGCCCTCCCGCGCCGACTCACCGAGGTAATAGTCGCGCAGCGCCTGCACGCCCACGCCGGCCGAGAACGCGGCGGCCACCACCGGCTCTACGTCCACTGTGGATAGCGTGCACAGGTGCAGCCCGGCCGCTGACGGGACCACCCGGAGCCACGGCGCGAAGTCATCCGCCAGCGCCGCCACGATCAGGGCGTGCCGTTCGGCGTAATGGCGGTTGGCCTTGCGCACGTGCCGGGCGAGCAAACCCTCGTCGACGAACCGGGCCAACGCGGCCTGGGTCGGCAGGTCGCCGTGCCAGTCGGTGACCAGCTTGGCGCTGGCCAGCGCCGGCTGGAGCGAGGCGGGCGCGACCAGGAAACCGAGGCGCAGCATGGGCAGCAGCGTCTTGCTGAACGAGCCGACGTACACCACCCGCCCGCCGCGGTCGAGGCTCTGCAACGGCTCCAGCGGCCGATCCTCGAAGCGAAACTCGCTGTCGTAGTCGTCTTCGATCACGATCGCTTCCCGCCGTTCCGCCCAGGCGAGCAGCGCCGCGCGGCGGGCGAGCGAGAGCGGTGTACCCATCGGAAACTGGTGTGACGGCGTGACGTAGACGAGCCGGGCGGCGGCCGGGATCGCGGCCACGTCGATGCCCTCGGCGTCCACCGGCACGCCCACGACGCGCGCGCCGAGCGACTGGAAGAGCAGCCGCGCCGGCCAGTACCCGGGCTCCTCCACCGCGACGGTGCTCCCCGGCTCGACGAGCACGCGGCCGATCAGGTCGAGGGCCTGCTGCGCGCCGTGGGTGACGAGCACGTCGTCCGCGCCCGCCCGCACCGACCGGGCCACCCCGATGTGGCGTGCGATGGCGGCGCGCAGGCCGGCGTGGCCGCGCGGGTCGCCGTAGGTGGCCGAGCGCACCGCGGAGGCGCGCAGCTCGCGGGCGAGGAGCCGGCGCCACGTCTCGATCGGGAAGAAACGGCCGTCCGGCACGCCGACCGAGAAGTCGAACTCCACAGTGGACGCGCTGACGGCGGGCACAGCCAAGGTGCGCCACACCGCCCGCGGCAGCACGTTCGAGCTGGAGGGCGCGGCCCGGGAGCGGAGCCGGCCCAGTGGCTCGGTCGAAACGAAGGTGCCCGCGCCGACCCGGCTCACCAGGAAGCCCTCGGCGGTCAGTCGCTCGTACGCGACCGCGACCGTGTTGCGGGAGACCTCCAGGCGCTGGGCGAGGTCGCGGGTGGGCGGCAATCGCTCCCCCGAGCGCAGCCGCCCGTCCAGGATCGCGTCCAGCAGCTGGCGGTAGATGCCGGCGGCCAGGTCGCGTCGCCCGGTGAGGCTGACGTGGATGTCCATCGCCCGCAGCCTAGCACCGCCGTGGGAGCGCTCTCACAGACTCACTTGGACTCGTTTGGTAACAGCTTGAGAGCGCTCTCTTGACAAGCCTGACATCAAGCACGACCCTCCTCCTGTGAGAGCGCTCTCACCGGAGCGCGGCGCGAGAGGGGCACCTATGCACGTCAACTCCCGCGGTCGCCGGTTTGCGGCCGTGGCCGTCGCCGTCACCACGGCGACCTTGCTGGCCGCCTGCGGCGGCGACGACGGAGACAGCGGTAGCGGAGACGGGCCGATCACGTTGACGGTCGACGTCTTCGGGCAGTTCGGATATGACGAGCTCTACAAGCAGTACGAGGCGAGCCACCCCAACGTGAAGATCGTCGAGCGGGGCACCGGCAGCAACCTCGACGAGTACTCGCCGAAGCTCACCCAGTGGCTCGCGGCGGGCAAGGGCGCCGGCGACGTCGTGGCGATCGAGGAGGGCCTGCTCGTCGAGTACAAGGCCAACCCCGGCAACTTCGTCAACCTGCTCGACCACGGCGCGGCCGAGCTCAAGGGCAACTTCATGGAGTGGAAGTGGAACCAGGGGCTCACCGCTGACGGCAAGCAGCTCGTCGGCCTCGGCACCGACGTCGGCGGCATGGCGATGTGCTACCGCAAGGACCTCTTCGAGAGGGCCGGCCTGCCCACCGAGCGGGACGCGGTGTCCAAGCTGTGGCCGACCTGGCAGGACTACGTCAAGGTCGGCGAGCAGTTCAAGGCCAAGAACACCGGCGCGGCCTTCCTCGACGCCGCCACCAACACGTTCAACACGATCGTGCTCCAGTACGCCGGCACCGGCGGCGGCTTCCACTACTACGACACCGGCGACAACCTCGTGGTCGACAGCAACCCGGTGGTCAAGCAGGCCTGGGACACCACGATGGACATCATCGACTCCGGCCTGTCCGGCAAGTACCAAGCTTGGTCGGACGACTGGGTGGCCGCGTTCAAGCAGTCGAAGTTCGCCACGATCGCCTGCCCGGCGTGGATGACCGGCGTCATCGAGGGCAACGCGGGTGCGGGCGCCTCCGGCAAGTGGGACATCGCCACCGTGCCCGGCAACGGCGGCAACTGGGGCGGCTCCTTCCTCGCCGTGCCCAAGCAGAGCAAACACCAGGCCGAGGCGGTCGAGCTGGCCAAGTTCCTGACCAGCCCGCAGGGGCAGATCGGCGCGTTCAAGGCGAAGGGCCCGCTGCCCTCCTCGCCGCAGGCGCTGGACGACCCGGCCGTCACGGCGGCGACAAGCGTGTACTTCAGCGGTGCGCCCACCGGCCAGATCTTCGGCGCCGGCGCGAAGAGCCTCAAGCCGGTCTACATGGGACCGAAGAACCAAGCGGTGCGGACGGAGGTGGAAAACGCGGTACGCACGGTCGAACTCGGTCAACGCAGTCCCACAGACGGCTGGACCGACGCCGTGAAGAACGCCAAGAAGGCCGCTGACAAATGAGCGCGACCGAGCCCCGCAGTCGCTCATTTAAAAAGGACAAGTAGTGGCCACCAGCCTCGACATCCGCACCGAGCCCGGGACGCCGGTCAGCCACCGGCGTCCCGGGGCACCCCGGCGGCACCGGCTCAGCCGCCTCGACGTGAAGTACTCGCCGTACCTGTACATCGCGCCGTTCTTCGTGCTCTTCGCGGTGTTCGGCGCCTACCCGCTGGTGTACACGCTGTGGGTCTCGCTCCACGAGTGGGACCTGCTCGCCGACGAGCACCCCTTCGTCGGGCTGGCGAACTACAGCGCGCTGATGAGCGACGGCGACTTCTGGAACTCGGTGTACAACACGCTCGGCATCTTCGTCATCTCGACGGTGCCGCAGCTGCTGCTCGCGCTGTGGCTGGCCAACCTGCTCAACCGCCAGCTCCGCGCGCGCACGTTCTTCCGGATGGGCGTGCTGATCCCGAACATCACCTCCACCGCGGCGGTGGCGATCGTCTTCGGCCAGCTCTTCAGCCGCGACTTCGGCCTCGTCAACTGGGCGCTGGGCCTCGTCGGCGTGGGCCCGATCGACTGGAACGCCAGCAAGCTCGGCTCCTGGATCGCCATCTCCACGATGGTCGACTGGCGGTGGACCGGCTACAACGCGCTCATCTTCCTGGCCGCGATGCAGGCCATTCCCCGCGACCTGTACGAGTCGGCCGCGATCGACGGTGCCCGCCCGGCGCGGCAGTTCTGGTCGATCACGGTGCCGCTGCTCCGCCCGACGATCGTCTTCTGCGTCATCATCTCCACGATCGGCGGCCTCCAGCTCTTCACCGAGCCGCTCCTGTTCAACTCCGGCACCAACCCGATCCGCGGCGGGTCTCTGCGCGAGTCGCAGACCATGACGATGTACATGTTCGAGAACGCGTTCGCGCCCAACTACAACTTCGGGTACGGCGCCGCGGTCGCCTGGATGCTCTTCGCCCTCATCGTCGTCGTGGCCATCGTCAACGTACTGATCATCCGAAGGGCGGCGCGGTCCTCATGAGTCTCTGGAAAGGCACGCGCCTCACCTACGTGGCCCTGCTGCTCGCCGGTGTGATGTCGATCTTCCCGATCTACTGGATGTTCGTCGTCGCCACCCGCTCCAGCGACGCGATGGGCGAGGTGCCCCCGCCGGTAACTCCAGGCGGCAATTTGCCCGGCAACCTCGACCGCCTCTTCGCCAACGCCGACGCCCACTTCCTCACCGGCATGCTCAACTCGGCCATCGTCGCCGGCTGCGTGACGCTGAGCGTGGTGTTTTTCTCGTCGCTTGCCGGCTTCGCCTTCGCCAAGCTCCGCTTCCGCGGCTCCAACGCCCTGCTGCTCGTCATCATCGCGACGATGATGGTGCCCACCCAGCTCGGCGTCATCCCGCTGTACATGCTGATGACCGACCTCGGCTGGAACGACCGCCTCCAGGCCGTGATCGTGCCCGCGCTGGTCACCGGCTTCGGCGTCTTCATGATGCGGCAGTACGCCAGCCAGGCCATCTCGGACGAGCTGATCGAGGCGGCCCGGGTCGACGGCTGCGGCACGTTCCGCATCTTCCGCAGCGTGGTCGCCCCCGCGCTCCGCCCGGCCGCCGCCGTGCTAGGGCTCCTCACGTTCATGACCACGTGGAACGACTTCCTGTGGCCCTACGCCGTGCTGAACGACCCGGAGAACCCCACCGTCCAGCTCTCCCTGCGCGCCCTGTCCAACGGCTACTACCAGGACATGTCGCAGGTCTTCACGGGTACGGCCATCGCCACGCTGCCACTGCTCGTCGTGTTCGTCATCTTCGGACGCCAGATCATCGGGGGGATCATGGAAGGCGCGGTCAAGGCGTGACGTCCGCACGCGAGCGCCCGACGCTGGAGGAGGTGGCGCGCCGGGCGGGGGTCTCGCGCGCCACCGTCTCCCGTGTCGTCAACGGCTCCCCGACGGTCGCACCACCCATCCAGGAAGCGGTCCGCCGCGCGGTGCGCGAACTCGGATACGTGCCCAACCTGGCTGCCCGCACGCTGGTCACCCAACGGACCGACTCCATCGCCTTGGTACTCCCCGAGACCGCCACCCGCGTCTTCTCCGACGACCCGCTGTTTCCAGGCATCGTGCGCGGCGTGAGCCAGGAGCTGGAGGCCGCCGACCGCCAGCTGGTGCTGATGATGGCCGGCTCCGCGGCAAGCCACGACCGCATCGAACGCTACGCGATGGGCCGCCACGTCGACGGCGTGATGTTCGCGTCGATGCACGGCATGGACCCACTGCCCGGCGCCCTGGCCAGGATCGGCATGCCCGCGGTATGCAGCGGCCGCCCCTTGGGCCGGCCCGGAGTGCCCTATGTGGACATAGACCACGTGAGCGGCGTGACAAGCGCCGTACAACACCTGCTGGACGCCGGCCGCCAGCGGATAGCGACAATCGCGGGACCGCAGGACATGGTCGCGGGCATCGAACGCCTGGCCGGCTACCGCGACGCCCTGCGCGGCTCGGACCGCCGCTCGATAGTCGCGGTCGGCGACTTCACCCGCGAGTCGGGCGCCGTCGCGATGCGCCACCTGCTGGACGACGACCCCAAGCTGGACGCGGTGTTCGTCGCGTCGGACCTGATGGCCGACGGCGCTCTCCGCACCCTCCGCGACGCCGGCCGGCGGGTGCCGGACGATGTCGCGGTGATCGGCTTCGACGACGCCGAGTTCGCCAGCTACACCGACCCTCCACTGACGACAGTCCGCCAGCCGATAATCGAAATCGGCCGCGAGATGGTCCGGCTCCTATTGAGCCTCGCCGAGGGCGAGCCAGTCGAGCCTGCCCTCATCCTCCCGACCCACCTGGTCGTCAGGGAGAGCGCGTAAGCAGCTACAACCAGAGACCTTCGGGGCTAGGGTCGCCGTCCGTGGCGTTGCTTCGAGGCATATTTGCCCGCGTCCGCGTCAGCTGCGGGCCGTATGCTCCCGCGGGCACCGCTCCCGGCCGGCGGCTCGCAGCGCTCGCCGAAACCCCCGGCCGTCCACTGCCAGGCCCGCGACACAAGCCCCGAAGGCGCCATCCTGACGCAGCGTAACCAGCTAAGGGGCGAGACTTTGTGGACAAACGTCGACCACCGCCCGGCGCGAGCCCGATCAACCCCGCCCCCCTTTCCCTCGGCCGGTTGGGCGCAGGGGTGCCGTGACCAACGGCGGACGGGTGAGGCCGCGGGAGCAGCGGTCTGGACCACGACGCACATCGCGGTAGCTCAAAATCTCTGTCCAATAGGGGTCGTCTAGAGACCTTTCGCGGTCAGGGTTTGCGAGCCTTTCCACGATTCTGCCCGGTCCGGCACAGCCCTCGGTCAACAAGCAGGTCCCCACGACTGGAACGCTATGGCTGTTATCCGGCCCTCATAACAGCCATAGCGTTCCAGTCGTGGCGGCCAACGCTCAACGCTGAGGCGGTGACGGCGGGCGCGATCTTGTGCCGCGGGGCTGGCAGCGCGGGTCCGGGGATCTCGGCGAGCGCCAGCTCGCCGCCGACCCGCGCGGTCTCGGCGGGAGCACCGGTCCGCAGCTTGAACGCATGGGTGCTATCAGCTCGACAGCTTCCTCGACCAGAGAGTCGGGCCCTGGCTACGGCTCCTCTTCGACCGGGAGCAGGACGGTGAACTCGGTCTTGCCGGGCTCGGACTGCACCTTGATGTCGCCGTGGTGTTTGTTGACCACGATGCGGTAGGAGATGTCCAGGCCCAGCCCCGTCCCCTCGCCGACCGGCTTCGTCGTGAAGAAGGGCTCGAAGATGCGGGGCCGGATGTCCGGCGCGATGCCGCCACCCGTGTCGCCGACCGTCACGGCGACCTGGTCGCCGTCGCGCTCGGTGCGGATCGTCAGCGTGCCGCTGCCGCCCATCGCGCCCAGCGCGTTGTCGATGAGGTTGGTCCACACCTGGTTGAGCTCGGCCGGATAGCCGGGGATCTCCGGGAGCGTGTGGTCGTACTCCTTCACGACCGTCACGTTCGGCGAGATCTTCGCGGTCAGCATGATCAGGGTCGAGTCGAGCAGCTTGTGCACGTCGACCACCTGGTGTGGCGCGCGGTCCAGCTGCGAGTACTGCTTGGCGGCGCCGACCAGCGCGGAGATGCGGCTGACCGACTCGTCGATCTCGCCCATCAGCAGCTCGGTCTCGATCGTGTACGTCAGCCAGCTCACCGCCGACTGTAGGTCGCTCTCGTCGACCGCCTCGGCGACGAGGTCGAGCCAGGCCACGTTGGCGTCGCCGGCGACGAGGGTGGCGGCGTGGTCGTACTCGAAGCCGGAGGACAGGCCGCGGTCCTGGAGCCAGTCGACCACCGCGTCCTCGGCCTCGTTGGTCTCCAGCGCCTTCAGCTTCGGCGCGTTGGCCGCCCGCTTGACCGCGGCCTCCTGGAGCTCGACAAGGCGGTGCAGCTGCTTCACGTTGATCTTGCCTTCGGCGATCATCGCCAGCTTGTGGCGCATGCCGGCGACCTTGTCGCGCAGGGTGGCGGTGGCGCGCACGGCCGCGGAGGCCGGGTTGTTGAGCTCGTGGGTGAGGCCCGCCGACAGTGAGCCGAGCGCGAGCAGCCGCTCCCGCTCGCCGACGATCGTCTGGCTGCGCCGCATGCCGAGGAAAAGGCCGTCGAGCAGGTGCATCGTCATCGGGAACCACTTGCGCAGCGCCGGGCCGAACTGGTCCGCCGGCAGCTCCAGCACCCGCACGGGGCCGAGCGGCGCCATCGTGTTGTTGTAGGTCTTCGACTCGCTGTCGGTGATGTAGGCCTGGGTCGCGCCACCGTACGCGCCGAGCTGGTCGGTGCGGGTGATCTCGACTTCTTGCCCGTGCACCCGCCGGGTCAACGCGATCGCGCCCTCCAGCAGCACGACGAAGCAGGTGGCCGGCTCACCCTCGATGTAGACCTTCGCGGGTGGCTCGTACTCGACGACGGTGCTGTGCTCCTGCACCCACTCCAGCTTCGCGTCGTCGAGCGACTCGAAGAGGAACAGCTTCCGGAGATCGTCCTTCGAGATCATTGCGCCTCCAGGTACCTGTGCACGAGCGTGACCGCCATCGCGCCCTCGCCCACCGCGGACGCCACCCGCTTGACCGAGTTGGCCCGCACATCCCCGGCGGCGAAGACGCCGGAGACGCTCGTCTCCAGGTGATACGGGTCGCGGTCGAGCCGCCAACCCTTGGGCCGCCGGCCGCCGACGACGAGGTCGGGGCCGGTCACCACGAAGCCCTGCGCGTCTCGCTCCACCTGGCCGTCGAGCCAACCGGTGTGTGGCTCGGCGCCGATGAAGACGAACAGCCATGAAGCGTCAACATCGCGAGTCTGCCCGGTGTTCCGGTCGCGCAGTGTGAGCCCTTCGAGGTGCTCGGTGCCGTGGCCGGCGGTGACCTCGGTGCAGGTGTGCACCTGGATCCGCGGGATGCTCTCGATCTGCTCGATCAGGTACGCGGACATCGACTGGGCGAGCGAATCGCCCCGCACGACGAGGTGCACCCGCGAGGCGTACCGGGAGAAGTAGACCGCGGCCTGCCCGGCCGAGTTGGCCCCGCCGACGATGTAGACGTCGGAGCCCGAGCAGGCGGGCGCCTCGGTGGCCGCGCTGCCGTAGAAGACACCGCGGCCGGTCAGCTCGGCGAGGCCGGGCACGTCCAGCGTGCGGTACGAGACGCCGGTTGCCAGGATCACCGTGTGTGCCACGATCTGCGGCCCGCCCGCGCAGGTGAGCACGCGGGCCGAGCCCTTGACGTCGAGGCAGGTGACATCTTGCGCGGTGAGCAGCTCGGTGCCGAAGCGCTGCGCCTGGCGGCGGGCCCGGTCGGTCAGCTGCGCGCCGGAGACGCCGTCCGGAAAGCCCAGGTAGTTTTCGATCCGGCTGCTCTGTCCGGCCTGGCCGCCGGTCGCCCGGCGTTCGACGAGGATCGTGCGCAGGCCCTCCGACGCGCCGTACACCGCCGCGCCGAGCCCGCCCGGCCCGGCGCCGACCACCGCCAGGTCGTAGAAGTCGGCCGTGGGGGTGGTGGTGAGGCCGACGTGCGCGGCCACCTCGGCCTCCGACGGCCGCACCAGCGTCTTGCCGTCCGGCGTGACCACGATGGGCACGTCGGACTCACTCGCGCCGGACGCCGTCAGCAGCCGCTGCCCTTCCGGCTCCTCCGTGAGGTACCACCGGTAGGGCACCATGTTGCGGGCGAGGAAGTCGCGGATCTCGAACGACTCGGCCGACCACCGGTGGCCCACGACGCGCGTGTCGGCCTCGGGTGAGGCGGGCGTCGCCTGCCACGCCTCCAGCAGGGAGTCGAGCACCGGATAGAGCTTTTCCTCCGGCGGGTGCCACGGTTTGAGCAGGTAGTGGTCGACGTCGACGAGGTTGATCGCGTCGATCGCGGCCTCCGTGTCCGCGTACGCGGTCAGCAGCACCCGCCGGGCGAGGGGAAAAAGGTCCATGGCGGCCTCGAGAAACTGGATGCCGTTCATCTGCGGCATCCGGTAGTCGGCGAGCAGGACCGCCACCTGCTCACCGCGCAGCTTTATCTCCTTGAGCGCGTCAAGCGCCTCGGCTCCCGAACTTGCCCGCACGACGCGGTAGTCCTGGCCGAAGCGGCGCCGCACGTCGCGCGCGACGGCCCGAGAGACAGCCGGGTCGTCGTCGACCGTCACGATCGCTGGGTTGGCCATTGCCCAATCAAAGCACGCTCAGCCGCCGTGGCGTTCCTCGCGCGTCTTCTCCCACCGATCCAGCAGTTCGAGCATCCCGTCCTGGATGAAGAGGTAGAAATCGTGTACCTCGGTCAGCCGCGCGCCGGACGGCGACGAGGTGTCACCGACGGCCTCGACCCCCTCGTAGATGATGTCGGCCATGCGCTTGTACACCCCGCCGCGGACCAGGCTGGCGGTGTACCAGGGGTCGTCGGGCATCCGGTAGCGGTCGCTGCGCGAGCCCGGCACCGGCTCGCGCACGATGAACTGAAGCTGCATCAGGTAACGCACCGCTCCGGAGACGGCGGCGGGGCTGGCCCCGACGCGCTCGCCGATCTGGCCGGCGGTCAGGCCCGGCTCGTCGGCGACCTGGAGCACTGCCAGCACCCGCGCGGGCATCCGGGGAAAGCCCAGGTCGCTGAGGGTCATCGCGAAGTGCTCCACGAAGCGGCGAACCGCGTCCTCGTCACGCTCTTTCGTCATGTTCACCACTTTCATGTGCGTGTGGCGGCGCCATGGGGCGCCGCCACGCCTTACTGGAGCGCGAGGTCTCGCCGCCGGAAGAGTGCCAGGCCAACCACCCCGAGTGCCAACGCGATCGCGGTCAGGGCGAGCAACGGCCCCGCCGTCGCGCTCGCCGCCGGCACCGCCGGCACGTGGGTGAAGGGCGAAATGTCGCGTACCGCCTGCGGCAGGCCCAGCAGCTCGCCGAGCTGGCCGACGATCAGGCTGACGGCGAACGCGGCCCAGGCCAGCCCGACCGCGAGCCGGGGCAGCAGGCCGAACACGGCGACCGCGAACCCGGCCAGGATCAGCGCCGCCGGCAGCTGGACCAGCGCCGCACCGGTGAGCTCGCCCACCTGGCTGCCCTGGTCGCTGCCGCTGAGGTCGGCCACAAGGCCGGTAGCGGCGCCGGACGCGGCCAGCAGCACCGCCGCGCCGACCACGGCCACGGCCACGTGGCTGGCCAGCCAGGTCAGCCGGCCGGTGCCGGTGGCGAGCACCGCCTCGGCGGGGCCGCCGGCCTCCTCCGCGCGCGGGCGCATCAGCGCCTGCACCACGTACGCGGCGGCCATCGCGCCGTAGAACGCCATCATCGCGGCATAGAAGGTATCGAGAAGGTTGGAGCTGCTGCCGCCGGCCAGCTTGCTGATCGTGTCGGCGGTGCCCTGGTTCTCACCGAGCGCGTCCTCGACGGTCTTGGTGAGCGAGCCGACGGTCGCGCCGTACGCCACCATCGCGACGCCCCAGCCGAGCAGCGTGCCGCGCTGGAGCCGCCAGGCCAGGCCGAGCGGGCTGAGCAGGGCGGGCGTCGCCCCGCTCGGGCCGCGCCGGGCCGGCACCATGCCCATGCCCACGTCGCGGCGCGAGGTCAGCGCGAACGCGGCCGCCACAGTCGCCACGAAGGCCGACAGCGGTAACACCAGCACCCACCAGCGGTCGCCCTCGTACTGGCGCATCTCGGTCACCCAGCCGATCGGCGAGAGCCAGGTGGGCCAGGCGCTCACCATCGTGTACCCGTCTGGCCGCACCTCACCGAGCACGTCACCGAGGCCGCGTACCAGATAGGCGAGGCCGACCACGGTGGCGGCGATGCCGTTCGCGGCGCGTGAGGTCTGGGTGACCTGTGCGGCGATGGCCGCGGCGCCGGCGAAGACGATGCCCGCGGCGGCGATGCCGGCACCGGCGCCGATCGAGCCGGCGGCCGGCTGGCCGTAGCCGATCAGGAGGAGCGCGATCAGGCCGCCGAGTACCACGTTGGCCCCGGCCGCGACGATCAGCGCCGCGGTGAGTCCGGCGTGCCGGCCGACGACGGTCGCGCCGACCATCTCGGAACGGCCGGTCTCCTCGTTCTGCCGGGTGTGCCGCACGACCGCGAGGGTGCTCATGAAGCCGGCGAGCACCGCGGCGTACGTGAGGAACGAGAACATGATCATCGCGGCTTCGCTCGCGCCGGTCGGCGCCGTGCGGAACAGCAGCAGCGCGGGGCTACCGACCGCACTGCGCAGGATCTCGATGCGGTCCGCCTCGGTCGGGTAGCGGTCCTGTACCGACGCCACCACGATCGGGACGAACAGCGCCGTGCCGGCGATCCACAGTGGAAGCTGGACGCGGTCCCGCCGGATCGCCAGCCGCACGAGGCGACCGGTACCCGTGAAGGCGCTCATCAGACCATCGCCTCCTGTAGCTCGTCGCCGTAGTGGCGCATGAACAGCTCCTCCAGCGACGGCGGGGCGCTGGTGAGCGTCCGCACCTCGAAGCGGGTCAGGTAGCGCAGCGCGTGGTCCAGCTCGTGACTGTCCACATCGAACTTCGCGCGGGTGCCCTCGACCTTTGCGTCGTGTACCCCCGACTGCTCCTCGAGGCCGGTGATCGGGTGGGTGGTCTCCACCGAGATCGACGTGCGCGTCAGGTGGCGCAGCTCGCTCAGCGTGCCGGCCTCCACGGTCCTGCCCTGCCGGATGATGCTCACCCGGTCGCAGAGCGCCTCCACCTCCGAGAAGATGTGGCTGGAAAGGAGGACGGTGCGGCCCTCGTGCTTCACCTCGCGCACGCACTCCTGGAAGGCCGCCTCCATCAACGGGTCGAGGCCCGAGGTCGGCTCGTCGAGGATGTAGAGCTCGACGTCGGAGGCGAACGCGGCGACGACCGCCACCTTCTGCCGGTTGCCCTTGGAGTACGTGCGGGCCTTCTTGCTCGGGTCGAGCTGAAACCGCTCGACCAGCTCGGCGCGGCGCCGCTTGTCCAGCCCGCCGCGGAGGGCGCCGAAGAGGTCGATCGCCTCCCCGCCGGTCAGGTTGGGCCAGAGGTTCACGTCGCCGGGTACGTAGGCGAGCCGCCGATGCAACGCCACCGCGTCCCGCCACGGGTGGCCGCCGAGCAGGCTCACGTCGCCGGCGTCGGCGCGGAGCAGGCCGAGCAGCACCCGGATGGTCGTGGACTTGCCCGAGCCGTTCGGGCCCAGGAAGCCGTGCACCTCACCGGTGTCGACGGACAGGTCGAGCCCGTCCAGCGCGCGGGTCTGACCGAAGGTCTTCACCAGGCCAGAGACCGAGATCGCAGATGTCATACCGCTGAAGCTACGCTCGTTTCACAAATTTGTGAAACGTCAGAAGCGTATGAATAGCGTCAAGAAATGTGACCCGGGCCACCGCCCTGTCAGAGCTGGGCGTCGACCACCTCGCCGATGCCGGAGGCGACCAACTCGTCGCGGATCACGGCGGCGTCGCCCTCGACGACCAGCGTGAGACCGTGCGGGTTGAGGTGGCTGGCGGCCGCCTGGGAGACCGTCGCCTCGTCGGCCGCCAGCAGGGTCGCGCGCAGGTTGGCGTGGTAGTCGTCGGGCAGGTTGTGCACCACCAACGTGGCCAGGGCACCGGCGATCGCGCCCGGCGTCTGAAGCTCGACCGACAGCTGCCCCGCCCGCCACGACCGGGCCACCGCCAGCTCCGGCTCGGTGACGCCCTCGGCCGCGGTACGCGAGATCTCGCCGACGGTGTCGACCAGCGCCGGCACGGTGACCGCGGTCTGCACGCTCGAGCTGACCAGCAGCCGGCCGAAGCGGCGGGACTGGCCGAACTCGCCGCGGATGCCGTACGTGTACCCGCGCACCTCGCGGATCAGGTGGTTGAGCCGGGAGGTGAACGCCCCGCCCAGCACCGTCGCGGCCAGCGTCATCGGCACGTAGTCGGGGTGCGCGCGGTGTGGCGCGGCGTGCCCGAGCCGCAGCGTCGACTGCACCGAGCCGGGTCGGTCGACGAGCACGACCCGCCGCTCGGTACGCGGATCGATCGGCAGCGGCCCGCCCATCCCCTCGACCGGCGCACCGGCACCGGCGAAGACCGCCGCGCCGAGCGCGTCGAGGTCGACCGTCGTCAGGTCGCCGGCGACCACCAGCGTGCCCCGCTGGCCGAACCAGCCGCCGTGGTACCCGGTCACGTCGTCGACCGTGATCGCCGCGACCGAGTCGGGGTCGCCGTGCAGCGGGCGGCCGTGCCGCTGGTCGCGCCCGAAGAGGTCGGCCCGCAGCGCGGCCTCGGCTCGCGGCCCGGGGTCCGCCCACTCCATCCGGAGCGCGGTCGCCTCGTCGTCGCGCACCCGGGCGATGTCCGCCGGGTCCAGGCGCGGAGTGCGGGCCGCCTCGGCGAGCAGCGCCACCGCGTCCGGCAGCCGGTCGACCGGCGCCTGCACGCCGATCCGGAACGAGTCCCAGTCCACTGTGGTGAAAAGCTCGGCGCCCAGGCTCTCCAGCGCGAGCGCGTACGCGGCCGAGTCGCGCTCGCCCGTGCCCTCCTCCAAGGCCTTGGCCACCACAGCGGCGAGCCCTTCGCGGCCGGCCGGCTCGCGGCCGGCGCCGGCGTCGATCAGCAGGATCGCGATCGCCAAAGCCTGGCCGGGCAGGTGGGCGGCGACCACGCCGTCGCGGCGCACGACCTCGGGAAAGCGGTACGGCCGGGCGGCACCAGGCCCCGGACGCTCGGCGACCAGACTCACGAAGGCTCCTCGGTCAGGTAGGTGAGGGTGACGCGGCTCGACGGGCGCAGCTCGGCGGCGACCTCGGCCACGGCGTCGAGCGTGACCGCCTGCCAGGCCGGCAGCCGATCCCCCGCCCGCGCCGCGTCGCCGAACTGCGTGGCGTACCGGCTCAGCGCGTCCGCCCGACCCGCCACTGTGGACACCTGCCGCCACCACGCGGTGGCCAGCAGCGCCTTGGCCCGATCCAGCTCCTCCTGGCTGACGTCGGCGAGCCCGTCGAGCACGCCGACCAGGCCGGCCTCCAGGTCGGCGGCGGACACGCCGTCGCGGGCGGTCGCGCTCACGATCAGCGGGGCGGGCGCGTGCGCCAGGTCGACGCCGTACGCCGAGACGTAGTCCGGCTGGGCGAGCCGCGCCCCGTCCGCGAGCCTCTGGTAGAGGCGGCTGCCCCGGCCGTTGCCGAGGATCGTGGCGAGCACGGTGACCGCGTCGTACTCCGCCGAGCCGAACGCGTGGGTGCGCTGCGCGATGTAGATGCGCGGGGCGGGCACGTCGCCGACCACGTCCTCGCGCACCGGACCGCCGGGCGGCGCCGGCCGCGTGCCGTCGGGGGCGGGCGGGATGTCGGTACGCGCCGGCAGCCCGCCGAAGTATTTCTCGGCGAGCGCGAACACCTCGGCCGGCACCACGTCGCCCACGACCGACAGCACCGCGTTGTTGGGCGCGTAGTACGTGGTGTGGAAGGCCGCGAACGTCGGCAGGTCGGCCGCGTTGAGGTCGTCCATCGAGCCGATCGTCGCGTGGTGGTACGGGTGGCCGGGCGGGTAGAGCAGCGGCAGCAGGCGCAGCCAGGCGTCGCCGTACGGCACGTTGTCGTACCGCTGGCGCCGCTCGTTCTTGACCACCTCGCGCTGGTTGTCGAGCGTCTCCTGGGTGAGCGCCGGCACGAGCCCGCCCATCCGGTCCGCCTCGAGCCACAGCGCCAGCTCCAGGTGCTCCGACGGCACGGTCTCGAAGTAGTTGGTGCGGTCGGGGTTGGTGGTCGCGTTGAGCGAGCCGCCGGCGCCCTGGATCAGCCGCATGTGCTCGGTCTTCGCCACGTGCGCCGACCCCTCGAACATCAGGTGCTCGAAGAGGTGCGCGAACCCGGTCTGCCCCTCCGGCTCGTGCCGCGATCCCACGTCGTACCAGATATTGACGGCCACGACTGGTGCCGTGCGATCTTCGCTGACCACGACGCGGAGGCCGTTGTCGAGGCGGGTGGTTTCGATGGGCCACGGGTAGCCGGTCGGCGACATGCGCTCGACGGTAGCGGATCTATTGCGTTCCGCACGCAACGGTCCCTCGGCGGTGTCCGGGGCGGGCCGGGAAGCATACTCGGGACATGCTGTGTGAGCCGTACCTGCTCGATCCCACCGCGGACGGCGTGCACGTCGTCTGGCACACCGAGGGGCCCGGCTCCCACCACGCGGTGCTCGTCGGTCCGGCCGTCGCGGCCATGACCGGCGACCAGGCCCGTGCCGCGGCCGCCGGCGACGCGGGTGAGGGATGGCGCCGCGTCGGCGCGGACACCGTCGAGCTGTCCCGCACCCGGGAGGACCAGGAGTCCGCGGTACCGGGCCGGACGTACCCGATCGTCACCCGCCGCCCCGTGTACCGGCACCTGGCCACCGTCACCGGCCTCGCGGGTGGGCGCACGCCGTACCGGGTGGTGTCCGACGGCACGGTCACCGCCGCGTACACGCTCGCGCCCGCCCCGCCGCCCGACCGGCCGGTGCGCCTGCTGCTCACCAGCGACCACCAGCTCAAGGCGATGGTGCCGGTCAACCTGGCGAAGGTGGCCGAGACGGCGGGCGAGACCTTCGACGGCGTGCTGATGGCCGGCGACATGGTAAACGCGCCCGACCGGGCCAGCGAGTGGTTCGACAGCACGGCCGAGCCGCCGTTCTTCCGCACGTTCGAGCGGATCCTGGCGCACTCGCCGATCTACCCCGCGCTCGGCAACCACGAGGTGATGGGGCGCTGGTCGGAGACCGCGACGCTGGACGCCCAGTTCAACGACCCGCAGCCGGGCGACTGGGACATCACCACGTACGCGGAGCTGTTCCCGTACCCGCGCAGCGAGTCCGGCGGCCAGAAGTGGTGGTCCCGCACGATCGGCGACGTGCACGTGATCTGCCTCTTCGCCACGCAGGTGTGGCGCTCGCCGCACCCCGAGGGCCGGGGCAAGTTTCAGGAGGCGCTCGAAGACGTCGACAACCCCGACCGCTGGGGCTGGGGCCAGTTCATCTTCGAGCCAATCAAGCGCGGCTCACCCCAGTTCGCCTTCCTGGAGGCCGAGCTGGCGTCGTCCGCCGCGCGGGCCGCGCGCTATCGCGTGGTGATGTTCCACCACCCGAGCCACGGGCTGGGCAACCACTCGGTGCCGCCGTACACCGATCCGGTCCAGGTCGTCGGGCACAAGTCGATCCGGTACGAGTACCCCCTGGCCGACGACCACATCCTGCGCGACGTGGAGCCGCTGCTCTCCGCGTCCGGCGTGCACCTCGTCCTCAATGGACACTCGCACGTGTGGAACCGCTTCCGGAACGCGGCCGGCGTGCACTGGCTCGAAACGTCCAATGTGGGCAACAGCTACGGCGCCTACGACGTCACCTCCGGCATGACCCGCTGGTACCCGCCGGGCTACGTACTACAGGGCGACCCGGGCGGCCTCCAGCCGGTGGTGCCGACGGTCGCTCCCCTGGTGCGCCCCGACGGCGTGCCGCTGCCCTTCGTGGCGAGCAACGAGGTCACCGTCTTCACCCTGCTCGACTCGGCGGCGGGCGTCGTGCGCTCATACCGCCACGACACCCGCCACCCCGAGTCACCCGCGATCCTCTTCGACGAGTTCCCCTTGCGCTGAAAGGCCCCTTCGCCGTCATACCCCGGTCCGCAGGTGACGCGGACCGGGGCAAATTTCCGCCTCTAAGAAAGTCCTACCTGAAGGGGCCGCGGACCTCGTAGGTGATGCCGCCGGACGACGAGCCTGACGTGCCGCGCTGTGACGAGAAGTACAGGCGCGTGCCGTCCGGGGAGAAGGCCGGGCCGGTGATCTCCGAGCCGGACTGCCCGGCGAGGCGGATGAACGGCGCCACCACCCCGGCCGGCGTGATGATGTTGATCTCCATGTTGCCGCCGTCCTCGGCGACGAAGAGGTCGCCCGAGTCCGAGCCGGTGATGTTGTCGACGCCGGTCAACGGGGCGGTGCCGCTCACCAGCGAGTCGTCGTAGGCGAGGTCGATCCGCTGGTTGACCGCGTCGTAGGCCCACACCCGGTTGTCGCCCTTGGTCGTGAACCAGCAGACGCCGTCGGCGTAGTAGCAGCCCTCGCCGCCGTTGAACCGCTTGGCGCCGGAGACCTGGCTCCGGGTGCGGGTGGGGCTGCCGTCCGGGTCGGGCACCGGCGCCCAACTCACCGGACCGCTGGTGGCCGTGCCGGCGACCAGCACCTCCAGCGTGCCGGACGAGAGGTTGCCCCAGCTGGTGGGACGGAAGCGGTAGAAGCAACCGTTGGTCTCGTCCTCGGTCAGGTAGATCACCCGCCGGTCCGGGTCGGCCGCGGCCGCCTCGTGTGTGAAGCGTCCCATCGCCGGCCGCCGCACCGCCGCGGTCCCGCCCAGCGGGTACGTCTCGTACACGTACCCCAGGTCGGTCTCCTCGCAGGACAGCCAGGTGCCCCACGGGGTGGCGCCGCCGGCGCAGTTGCGGTTGGTGTTGCCCAGGATCCGGTACGCGGACGCGACGCTGCCGTCCGCGTTGAACCGCACCGCCGAGGCACCTCCCGTGGACGAGATCTCGGAGTTGGACACGTACACCCAGCCGGACCCGGCCACGAAGCACGCGCCGCCGTCCGGGGCGTCGTGCCAGGTGTACCCGGCCACCGCCTGGCGGGAACGGGCGATGATCCGGCTGGTGAAGCCGGTCGGCAGTTGTACGCCGTTGGCGTCGGCGGCGCGCAGCCCGCCGTAGGGACTCGGCCCGGGCTGGGCGGGGGCGGCGAAGGCAGCCGACCAGAGGCTGCCGGAGAAGGCGGCGGTGCCCGCTCCGATGACGGTGGCACGCAACACAGTGCGACGATCCATGCCGGAAACGTATTGATTGATCGGTGTCGTGCGGCATGCCCGGAAGGTGAACGCCGGACGACGGTCCGTTGATAGTCCAGCGATGGGATATGATGCGACGGTGACCCGATGGTATGCGTGCTTTAGTTGGCCGGCGCTGGCGCCGGCGACTGAGGCATGACCGCATGACCTAGTCACCACCGCCAGAGCCGGCACAGGGCAGGAGAGACTCCTGCCCTTTCGCGTGCAACGACGACGCAGAGCCGGCTTCGGCCCCGGGACGCCGGCCCCGGGGTGGCTGGCGGAAGGAACCCCACGTGACTCTCCCGAGTGTGCAGCGGGTCAGCGACACCCGGATCGACAAGGTCGTGCCGCTGGTGTCGCCCGCGCTGCTCCACCATGAGCTGCCCCTTGACGACGATCTTTCGGCCGCGGTGGTCGACGGCCGGCGTGCCGTGGCCCGCGTGCTGGACCGGGAGGACGACCGCCTCATGGTCGTCGTGGGCCCGTGTTCGGTGCACGACCCCGCGGCCGCCCTCGAGTACGCCGACCGGCTCGCCGAGACGGCGGCGCGGCTCGCCGACGACCTGCTGATCGTGATGCGGGTCTACTTCGAAAAGCCGCGCTCGACCGTCGGCTGGAAGGGGCTCATCAACGACCCCGGCCTCGACGGCTCCGGCGACGTCAACACCGGCCTGCGTACCGCCCGCTCGCTGCTGCTCCAGGTGCTGCGCAAGGGCTTGCCGGTCGGCTGCGAGTTCCTCGACCCGATCACCCCGCAGTACATCGCCGACACCGTCTCGTGGGGTGCGATCGGCGCCCGCACGGTGGAGAGCCAGGTGCACCGCCAGCTCGCCTCGGGCCTTTCGATGCCGATCGGCATGAAGAACAGGCCGGACGGGGCGATCTCCACGGCCGTCGACGCGATCCGGGCCGCGGCGGTGCCGCACGTGTTTCCCGGTATCGACGTGTCCGGCACGCCGGCGATCCTGCACACCCGCGGCAACGCCGACTGCCACCTGGTGCTACGCGGCGGCCGCGGCGGGCCCAACTACGGCGCCGAGGACGTCGCCGGCGCGCTCGACCTGCTGCGCGCGGCCGGGCTGCCGGAGCGGCTGATCGTCGACGCCAGCCACGACAACAGCGGCAAGGACCACACCCGCCAGCCCGTGGTCGCCGAGGACGTGGCCGCCCAGCTCGCCGCCGGCCAGCGCGGCATCGCCGGGGTCATGCTCGAGTCGTTCCTGGTACCGGGCCGGCAAGACCTGGACCCGACGCGCCCCCTCGCCTACGGCAAGTCGATCACCGACGCGTGCATGGGCTGGGACACGACGGTCCAGGTCCTGGAAGGGCTCGCCTCCGCCCGCCGCTGATGCCTACGCGATCTTGCACCCCGCATTCCGGCGCGGGGTGCAAGCTCAGGCGGTTCTGCGGCGCTCGCTGGAGCCCATGAAGCGGGCCGCCAGCCAGACGAAGAGGACCGCGAGCGCGATCTGGATGGCGTGCCGGATCCAGTCGATGCCCTTGGTGTCGCCGACGCCGAGCCAGTCGGCGAGCACGCCACCGAGCAGCGCCGCCGCGATGCCGACGCCGATGGTGACCCAGACGGAGATGTTCTGCCGGCCGGGCAGGAGCAGCCGACCCAGCATGCCGACGATGGCGCCACCGATGATGGCCCAGAGAATCGTTCCGATCATGTGGGGAGCGTATGACCGGTGCTCGCCTAAAAGAGGTGAATTGCCAGGAAAGCCCGGACCACTCGTGAAAGTGCTGTGAAGATCGGTATCAGCTGCAACCCCAGCCTCACCTCTGGACGTCTTTGCAGGCGTGACCGAACCTCTCCTCCGCTTCCACCCCGGGCGCGCCGCCGGACGGCCCCGGCGCCACGCGCTCGTCAACCTCGCGACGCTCGTGGTGTGCGGCCTCCTCGCCGGCCTCGTCGTCGCGGCCGCGATGTTTCCGGCGCTGGCCGCCTCGGGCCTCGCGGCGAAGGCGGGAGCGGAGTCGTTCGAGGCCTTGCCCACCGAGCTCACGACCACCCAGGCGCCGCAGCAGACCGAGGTGTACGCGTCCGACGGCAAGACGCTGATCTCGCGGTTCTTCGACGAAAACCGCGACGACGTCACGTTCGACCAGATCTCCGAGCCGATGCGCGAGGCGATGATCGCGGCGGAAGACCACAACTTCTACGTGCACAACGGCGTCGACGTGAAGGGCACGTTCCGCGCCCTGCTCAACAACAGCACCGGCGGGGCACAGCAGGGCGCCTCGACGCTGACGATGCAGTTCGTGCGGATGTCCACCATCTACACCGCGCCCACGTACGACAGCGCGGTCAAGGCGGGCGAGGACACCACCGCCCGCAAGGTCCGCGAGATGCGGCTGGCGCAGCAGGCGGAGAAG
The DNA here is from genome assembly GCF_052068095.1 of Phytohabitans sp. LJ34. Taxonomy (NCBI): domain Bacteria; kingdom Bacillati; phylum Actinomycetota; class Actinomycetes; order Micromonosporales; family Micromonosporaceae; genus Phytohabitans; species Phytohabitans sp. LJ34. Next base: position 123,149 of record NZ_JBQHDG010000013.1, read on the forward strand.
AGGTTTTCCAAGGACGAGATCCTCACCCGCTACCTCAACCTCGCACCGTTCGGTCACAACACGTACGGGGTCAACGCCGCCAGCCAGTTCTACTTCGGGAAGAAGCCGAAGGACCTGACCATCCCGGAGGCGGCGCTGATCGCCGGCATGGTCAAGTCGCCCACCTACAACGACCCGCTGGATCCCAAGGGCAAGGAGCGCGCGCTCGACCGGCGCAACTGGGTGATCGGCCAGATGGTGGAGATCAAGGCGATCACCGCGGCCGAAGGCGAGGCCGCGAAGAAGGTCAAGCTGACGGTCAAGGGAAAGCGCCCGCCGAAGGGCTGCACGGTCACCAAGCCGAACGACTGGGGCTTCTTCTGCGACTACTTCCGCCGGTGGTGGCTCGGCCAGGAGGCCTTCGGCGCCACGCCGTACGACCGCGAGCGGCGGCTGCACGGTGGCGGCTACCGCGTCGTAACCACGCTCGACCCGAGCGTGCAGAAGAAGGCCCGGGACAACGTGGAGGAGCACCTCAAGACCGGCAACAAGCACGCGCTCATGGTCGCCGCGATCGAGCCGGGCACCGGGCGGGTGCGCGCGCTCGCCACCAACCGGGTGTTCAAGCTCGACAACTCCAAGAACAAGCCCACGACCAATCCGAAGAACCAGGGGCAGAGGGGCACCTACCCGAACACCACCAACCCGTTGCTCACGGGGGGCAGCGGTTACCAGTTCGGGTCGACCTTCAAGATCTTCACGCTGGTGGCCGCGCTCGAGAAGGGATATCCGCTCGCCACCACGATCAACGCCCCGCAGCAGTACAAGTCCAAGTACCACGCCTCGGGCAGCTCGGCCTGCCCCGGCACCGACCAGTGGTGCCCGAAGAACAGCAGCCCCAGCCTCGCCGGCGTGCACAACGCCTGGACCGGCTTCGGCAAGTCGGTCAACACGTACTTCGTGCCGCTGGAGGAGATGGCCGGCGCGGCCAACACCGTGGAAGCCGCGAAGAAACTGGGCATCCGCTTCCTCAACGAGGACGACGCCAGCATGGCGAACGACAAGGAGAAGGCCGACGGGTGGGGCTCCTTCACGCTCGGCGTCTCCGGCACGACCCCGCTCGACCTCGCCAACGCGTACGCCACCCTCGCCGCGGACGGCAGGCACTGCGAGCCGATCCCGGTACAGGAGATCAAGGACTTCGAGGGCAAGAAGCTCGACGTCGCCAACCCACGCTGCGACCAGGCGGTCGACCGTGACGTGGCGCGCGCCGCGATCGACGCCGCGCGGTGCCCGGTTGGCGACAGGTCCGCGTTCGGCGAGTGCAACGGCACGACCGCCGCCGACGCGTTCCGCACCATCAAGCACCCGATCGCCGGCAAGACCGGTACGACCGACAGCAAGCGCACCGCCTCGCTGGTCGTCACCAGCCGGACGATGGCGGTCGCCGGCATCCTGGTCGACCCGGACTGGCCGGAGACCACGGCGAACATGGACCACGGCATCGTCAACCCCGCCGTGTACGAGACGCTCGCCGACATCATGCGGGGCAAGGCGCAGCAGGACTTCCCGCGCCCCAGCCAGAAGATCGCGTACGGCACGCAGCGCCAGATCCCGACCGTCACCTGCCAGACCGTCGAAGCAGCGACGTCCACATTGGAGGGTCAGGGTTTCCGGGTCGAGGTGAACGAGGTGCCGATCCCGTCGTCCTGCCCCGCCGGCACGGTCGCCGGCACCGAACCGGCCGGACGCACCATCGACGGCGGCCTGGTGGTGCTTCGCAAGAGCAATGGGGTCGCCGGCCCCCCTCCCACCGCGTCGCCTCCCACGCGGTAAGAGGCCGGCACGCAAAGAGCGCCGCCCGGTGGGATGGCCACCGGGCGGCGCTGGCGTCGGTGTGCAGGTCGCCTCTCGGCGAGTGGCACGACGCGGCTCCAGCCGGACGGTATTCCGCGAAGGCAAATAGGTGAGGCCCGGGGACACTGGACACACCGTCAGTCATCTCAACGGCACGCCCCCGCCAGGTGTTCCGGGGCCCGGGGGTGGCCCGCGCCACACCCGACCGGCTCAGTCGCGGAGGCGGCTCGGGTCGACCTCCCGGCCGGGATAACGGGTGAGGTACTCCGTCTCCAGCTCGGCCGTGCGCCGCAGGTGGTTGGCCACCGCGGCGTCGGAGCCGTGTCGCAGCGTGTCCAGCCGGGTCCGGTGCAGGCTGCTCATCTCCCGGAAGAGGTCGTCATCGGTGAGGTCGGCCCCGTCGACACCGGTGTCGAGCTCGGCCGCCGCGCCTTCGGCGTACTGCGCAGGTCCGCTCATGTCCCACCGTTGCCCGGCCCGAACCTCGCCGAAACCCCGCCGGTACTCTCGGGCGTATGAGGCGGCTGTGGTCACCGGCGTGGATCGCGCGCCACGTGCTCGCGGTCGGGCTCGTGGCCGGCTTCCTGGCCCTCGGCTGGTGGCAGATCAGCCGAGCCGCCGGGGGCAACACCCTCAGTTGGGCGTACGCGTTCGAGTGGCCCGTGTTCGCCGCGTTCGTGGTGTTCATCTGGGTGCGCGAGGTGCGCCTCACGCTCCGCGGTAAGCCCGAGGTGCCGGTCTCACCGGCCCCGTCGGGCTCAGCGGCCACGGCCTACCGCCGCCCCGTCCGCACCGCGCGGCAGCCCGTCGGGTACGACGATGGCGCCGACCCGGAGCTTGCGGCGTACAACCGATATCTGGCCTGGCTCAACGAGCACCCGGACGCCCGGCCCGCCGACTACCCGGGGTGAGTAGAGGAGTAACCGTGGGGGGAGCCCTGCTGCGCTACCGCGCGATCGCGTACATCGTGGGCGTGGTCCTGATCGTGCTCGTGGTGATCGGCATGCCGCTCAAGTACGTCTGGGACGAGCCTTCCATCGTGGAGACCGTAGGCCCGGCACACGGCTTCCTCTACATGATCTACCTGGTCGCGGTCTTCGACCTGGCCCGCCGCGCCCGGTGGGGGCTGCGTCGCATGCTTCTGGTCATGCTCGCGGGCACGATTCCGTTTCTTTCCTTCTACGCCGAGCGGGTCGCGACCCGGTGGGTGCGCGAGCCCGTCGCCGTCACCGGTTGAACTCACCGGCGCGCAGCGCCGCGCAGAACACCCTCCATGCTGTCGCGGTGACCTCAATGAACGGCCCGTCCGGCGACGCAGAGTTACGGATCGCGACGTGAGCCTCGTCCAAGGCCACCTCGACACAGTTCAGCGACTCACACTGCCCGCTCTTACGCCACTTCGTCGGTCCATCCGCCACGGCAACCTGCCCCTCCGCGGGCTGGTGCGCGCCGGCCATGACGGCACCGCCCCGCACTCGCGCTGCTATCAAATGTTCCATGCCGAGGCATATGCAGAAAGGAGGGCGTACATGAATGAATGACCTCCTCGCCGCTACCAATGTGCCACACGCCGTCGCGGCTTCCGTGAACAACAAAAAGAGGCATCCGTCGTGGATGCCCCGCTGGTGCCGGAGGAGAGCTCCCCGGGCGGAGAGACCCGGGGAACAGGACCCTACTGAAGGTCGAACTGACCTGCGCGAACGCCGCTGATGAACGCTGCCCACACCGGGCGGGCGAAGGCCAACTGCGTGTCCGGAACCGAGTTGTTGCGAATAGCAACCTCGTCGGCGCGCTCGGCTACCTCGACGCAGTTGTGCGCCTCGCAGCGTGCGCTCTTCCGCCACACGTCGGTGACGGAATGTGTCTGGGACATCCGGTGCTCCTCTTAAGCAGCCGCAAATGTCGCGGCAGAGCGCCGTGACGCCACACTGTAGCGCATGAAGAGTGGACCGATGCGCCCAAACCGCCGCACTTACGGCCGAGTCCGAACTGCCCCTTTGACGGATGCTCAGGCACCCCGGGCACGATGCTGGAAAAGCTAGCAGGGCAGGTGTAGCCTTCACAAGACTAGCTAAATGGCAGGTCGCGTCTAGCCAGGTGGCATTCTGCACAGATCATTTTCTTGCACGGACGGGTCTACTGCACGGTGACACATCGTGGGCGCGTGACGCGCGCAGCCGGGGAGGGTCGCCGATGACGACGGTGCACGGGCCTACGGTCGGCCGGCGCCGGCTGCGGTCCGCGCTGCGCCGGGCGAGAGACGCCGCCGGGCTGACCCAGGAGCAGGTGGCGGCCGCCATGGACTGGTCGCTCTCCAAGCTGATCCGCATCGAGGCCGGCTCCGTGTCGATCTCCACCAACGACGTCAAGGCGCTGCTCGGTCACTACCGGATGACCGACCAGCACCAGATCAACGAGCTGGTCGAGCTGGCCCGGGTCTCCCGGCGCCGCACCTGGTGGTCGCAGTACAAAGACACCCTCCCCAGTGCCTACGCGGCGTACATCGGGCTGGAGGCGGAGGCGTTCAAGCTCTCCTTCTTCCAGCCCTCCGGCATCCCCGGCCTCCTACAGACCGACTCCTACGCGCGGGCCGCCGTCACCGCGGCCTCGACCACCGTGGGCGACACGATGGACGCGGAGCAGATCGAGCTCCGACACGCGATCCGCATGCGGCGGCAAAAGGAAGTGCTCGACCGCCCCGACCGGCCACACATCGACGTGGTGCTCGACGAAGCCGCGCTGCACCGGCAGACCGGCGGCCCGGAGAGCCTGCGCGAGCAGCTGCGTCACCTGGCCGACGTCGGACGGCGCGCCCAGGTGACGATCAGGGTGCTCCCGTTCACGGCGGGCGACTACGCCCCTCAAGGCCCGTTCGTGATCCTGCGCTTCCCTGACGATGACGACACCGACATCGTCTATCTCGAGGGAGTGCTCGCCCAAGACGTGCTCGACCGCCCCACCGACGTAGCGGCGTATCAGCAGATGTTCGACCGACTCTGGGAGATGTCCCTCCAGCCCGACGAGTCCCTCGAAAAGATCACCAAGATGGCCGACCAGCTCGGCTGATCGGCGAAACAACGCAGGAGCGGCGGCATGACTGCGACATATGGACCCACCGTTGGTCGGCGACGGTTGCGGTCCGCGTTGCGCGCGGCGCGTGAGGCGGCAGGCTTCACGCAGGAGCAGGTTGCCACGGAGATGGACTGGTCCCTGTCGAAGATCATCCGGATCGAGTCAGGTGCCGTCGGCGTCTCGCCCATCGACGCGCGCGCCCTGCTGCGGCTCTACGGGGTGACCGACAAGCCGCGGGTCGACGAGCTCGTCGGGCTGGCCCGTTCGTCGCGGGTGCGCCGGTGGTGGTCGTCGTACGCGGGCGCCCTCCCCGCGCCGTACACGGCCTACATCGGGCTGGAGGCGGAGACCTCGTCGGTGCTCTGCTACACGCCCACCAAGCTCCCCGCGCTCTTCCAGACCGAGGCTTACGCGGCCAAGGCGCTGCGCCGCCAGCCGGGCGCCGACGAGGAGAGCCAGATCGCGGTGCGGCTCGCCCGCCAGCGGGAGGTGCTGGGCAAGGACGACCCGCCACACATCACCGCGGTGATCGACGAGGCGGTCGTGCGGCGCATCGCCAGCGACCCGCGTACGAAGCGGGAGCAGCTGGAGCGGCTCGTCTCGCTGTGCGGCGAGCCCAACATCACCATCCAGGTGCTGCCGTTCGCGGCGGGCGTCGACGGCTTTCCCAACCCGTTCGCGATCCTGGAGTTTCCCGACCCGACCGACGACGCCGTGATGTACCTGGAAAACGGCCTCGGCGACGACGTGGTCGACCAGCCCGACCTGGTAAAGCCCTACCGGCACGAGTTTGACCGGCTGCGCGAGATGGCGCTGAGCCCGACCGAGACCCAGGACATGATCAAACGGATCGTGGGCGAGCTCGACTGAGCCCGCCCACGATCGGTGTGGCCCCCCGGCCCCACCGCGCCCCTCGTCCGCCGTTGACCCGCTTTGCCGCGCGGCGGCCGAACTCGGGACGAAGTCTCTATGGCTAGCGCATGCGCCAGATGTTCATCGTTACCAGCGGCTCGGCCAGCCCGCCGAGCCGGTATGCCTCTTGCGCCCGGAGCAGCGCCCGGGTGACCTGCCCGTACTGCCGCTCCTCGTCGCTGCTGAAGAGCAGCACCGTCATCCCGCGAAACTCGCCCCACAGCTCGTAGGCCCGCGGCCGCAGGCGGTGGCCGATCGTCGCCACGAGGAATGGGACGAACGCCACCGCCGTGAGCGCCAGGTAGGCCTGTGCACTCAGGTGGTTGAGCTCGGTGGTCATGCCGAGCGTGATCCCGATGGCGGCCAGCACGATCGCGGTCACCGTCACCGACCGCACGGTGAGCTGATGTGCTGGGCCTCGGGCCGTGTGCAGGTGCCTGAGCTCGCCGACCGGGAACCGGCGCCCACCGACGATGAACCAGTCGCGGGTAACCAGGATGCCGGGCTGTTGGTACAGCGGAGCAGGCGGTTTCGGGCTCGTTACGTCTGCTTGCGTTACGGGCTGTGCTGCTGGTGACCGCGCGGGGTAGCGAGTAGTCTGCACTTCAATGCCTCCTACGGCTCGTGAGGCGGGCTGGTGTGGTGGTTCTTGAGATCGGCACCTGGTGGCAGCCAGGTGCCGATCGTCTTTCTCGCTCTGTTCCGTCTGGCGATCAAGTGCCGCTTCAGCAACCTCAAGGGCCCTGCTGCCATTGTGCGAGATGCCATCTAGTCGAGGGAAGGGGTGCAATCAGCCACCTGGCAGATTGGCAGCGGTCGGCTAGCTGCATCGCGGGGCTTTCAGGCCCGCATATCCGATTTGTCAGCGCCGTCGCCCACCCAACGCGTAGACCGACAAATCGCCCTTCACCCGTCTGGCCGACCGACCTGGGTGTACGACCTAATCACTTAGAGTGACACAGACATTCGCCCCGTTCGCGGGCGTCCGTCACAAGTCATCCTTCCGCCACTTTCGCCCGCCCGGCCCCGACGCTAGGTTGGAGCCGCTGGTCCGGTAGTCAGTCACTCCCCCGGGTGACGCCGGTCCGGTGCCGCCTAATCGCACGACGATTACTCTCCGTCAGCGAGTTGGGGACCCACCGAATGCACTGGGGTGAATCCGCGGCCCGCCCGCCCCTCGGCGGACCCGGTAGGGCGATCTTCCCGCCCGAATCCGTCAGCTCACGTCGCCTCGCCGCTCGCGGCGAGCCGCCGCTAGCGCAAGCTGCCGAGTTTGATGGGTCGCGCGCAAGCTCGCTCACCCGGTAGGCGGCGTTGGGGAAGAAGGGTTCACCGTTTGTCTTCCGCGCGGAAGCTGCTCCACGCCCTCGTGCTGATCGGGCTCGGGATCGGGCTGACCGTGCCGGCAGCGGCCGCACAGGCCGAGCCGTCGCCGAGCGAGCTGACGGAGCAGATCAACAAGGCATCCACCGAGCTGGAGAAGGTCGTCGAGTCGTACAACAAGCTCAACGAGCAGCTCAAGCAGACCAAGGCCGCCGCCACGGCGCTCAGCGCCAAGATGGGCCCGCTGGAGGCCCAGCTCGCCAAGGCGGACACCGAGGTGGGCCAGATGGCTTCGGTGGCGTACCGGACGGGCCAGGTGGGCACCGCGAGCGCCCTGCTGAACGGCAGCGGGCCGCTCGCCGACCGGCTCGGCATGCTCGACCAGCTGGCCCGCGACCGCAAGCGGCAGCTGGAGGGTTTCACCGAGGCCGAGCGCCGGTTCACCGAGCAGAAGGCGACGCTCGACGCCACCCAGGCCAAGCAGACCGCCCAGCTCAAGGAGCTCGCGGCCGGCAAGAAGAAGATCGAGGGCGACCTCGACAAGCTGTACAAGATGCGCGAGGAGGCGTACGGCTCGGCCACCACCTCCAGCGGCGGCTACACCGGGTCGATCCCCTCGATCTCCGGTAAGGCGGGCGTGGCGGTGCGGTTCGCGTACAACGCGATCGGCACGCCCTACGTCTGGGCCGGCGAGAGCTCCAGCGGGTACGACTGCTCGGGCCTCACGCTCGCCGCCTGGCGAGCGGCCGGCAAGTCGCTGCCGCACAACGCCGCGATGCAGTGGGACGTGGTGGCACACATCGGCCGCGGCTCCCTCCAGGCGGGCGACCTCGTCTTCTACAACGGTCTCGGCCACGTCGCGATCTACGTGGGCAGCGGCAAGGTGATCCACGCGCCGCAGGCCGGCGAGAGCGTCGAGCTGGCATCGGTCGACATGATGACCCCGTACGGCTACGGCAGAGTCAGATAAATCTTCAAGTGCGCCGATCGAGGGCGGCTTGCGGCGGGTCCATCGCGGACGCGCCGTCGGCAGCCCTCGATCGGCGCACAAGTCCTTGATCGGCGGGAGGACGGGCCGGCCGGAAGTGTCGTACCGCGGGTTCACCGTCGAGGCATGACCGAAGTCTTTCTGGCGGCCACCGAGCCGTTCTCGTTCGACCTGTCCCTGCGCGCCCTGGCCGGCTTCGCGCCCTGCGCCGGTGGCCATGTGATCTCCGGGGGCCGGGTGCGCAAGGCGTTCCTGCTCGGCTCCGAGGCGGTGGTCGCCGACGTCGGGCCTGCTTCCGAGGGTCCGGGCGTCGTGCTCACCCTCCACGCCGACCGCCACCTCTTACCCACCGAGCGGGCGGTGGTGCATCGCGCCGTCGGGCGGTGGCTCGGCCTCGACGACGACCTCGGTGCCTTCCTCGACGTCGCCGGGCGCGACCCGGCCATGGCCGGGCTGCTGCGCGCCGCGCACGGGCTACACCAGGTGCGCTTCTCCTCGCTCGCCGAGGGCGCGGTCTACTTCGCGCTCGTCCAGCGGAGCACCCAGTGGTATGCGGCGGCCCGCAAGCGCCGGGTGGCCGCCGAGCTCGGGCCGTCCCTGACGCTCGACGGGGTGGAGCACGTCGCGTTCCCTTCGCTCGCCACGGTCGCCGCGCGAGACGACGCCGATCTCGTCCGCTTCGCGGGCAATCGGCTGCGCGCCCGCCGCCTGCGCGAGGTGGTCGAGGGGGTGGCCTCGCTCGACGAGGAGTGGCTCCGCACCGGGCCGTATGAGGACGTTCGCAAGGCGCTGCTGGCCCTGCCGGGCGTCGGCGCGTTCACCGCGCACGCGCTGTTGTTGCGCGTGCTCGGCCGCCCCGATGGCGTGCCGCTCCACATGCCCCAGTTCGAAGACGCCGCTCGCGCGGTGTATGGCAACCCACCGCCCAGCCCCGCCGAGTTGCGCGCGGCATACGGGTCTTCGATCGGCTGGTGGGCCTACTACGTGCGCACCGCCCGCTCGTGGCAGCCGGAAGACACCCTGGTGGCCGCATAGACGGGCGAGCGGCCGGTGTCCTATTCGGACACCGGCCGCTCAGCGGGCAGATGGTGGGGGGTGTGTGTCAGGCGGCCTGGAGGCCCTCGGCCCGAGCCAGCTCGCGCAGCCGGCCCAGCGCCTGGATCTCCAGCTGGCGGATCCGCTCGCGGGAGAGGGAGAAGCGCGAGGCGACCTCGGTGAGCGAGTGCTCGCGCCCGTCCTCCAGGCCGTAGCGGGCCCGCATGATGCCGGCCGACCGGTCGTCGAGGTGGTTGAGCAGGCCCTCGATCCGCTGCCGCTCGAGGGCGGTCAGCACGACCTCCTCGGGCGACGGCGCGTCGCTGTCGGCCACCAGGTCACCGAGGTTGGTGTCGCCGTCGTCGCCGACCGGCGTGTCGAGCGACACGGTGTCCTGCGACCAGCGCACCAGCTCGTGCACCCGCTCCACCGGCACGCCCAGCGCCACCGCGATCTGCTCCGGCTCCGGGTCGGAGCCGAGCTCGCGGGTCAGCTGGCGAGCCACGTTACGCATCCGGTTGACGTCTTCGACGAGGTGCACCGGCAGCCGCACGGTGCGCTCCTGCTGGGCGATCGCCCGGCTGATGGCCTGGCGGATCCACCACGTCGCGTACGTCGAAAACTTGAAACCGCGCTCGTAGTCGAACTTCTCCACGGCGCGCACCAGGCCGGTGTTGCCCTCCTGGATCAGGTCGAGCATCGGCATGCCCGACCGCACGTAGCGGCGGGCGATCGACACGACCAGCCGGAGGTTGGCCCGGATGAAGAGGTCCTTGGCGCGCTCGCCCTCGAAGACGATGCGCTCGAGCTCCTCCTGGCCGACGCCCTTCGGGATCTGCCCCTCGTCGAGCAGGTGCTCGGCGTAGAGCCCGGCCTCGATGGCCTTCGAGAGGTCGACCTCGGTGGCGGCGTCGAGCAGTGGCGTCCGGGAGATCTCGTGTAGGTAGACGCCAACCAGGTCGCGCTCTTCGGCGACCTCGTCGGTGCGCATCACCACATTGCTTTCCACGTTGCTCACGATCCCCTCGTTCGCCCCTCTTGCTCTCTTGCCTGCGGTCCCCACGTTCATCAGCCCTCCCCCGTAACTTCCGCTATCCCCCGCGGTGCTGACACCTACACAACAGATGAGACGCGTAAGGGATTCCATCTGCTGAGTCGAAAGTGTCACGAATGCCTGAGTACTAGCTGAGAGCGCGGTGCATAGTTGCTGTGCACTGCCCTCATCAGGACGTTCGGGGTCCGACCCGGTGGTGGATTGGGCGGCCGCTGTGCATACTTCGCCCGAATAATGACAACATCCGAGCTCCATAAGGCACAGCGATCCGGGTCACTACCTGTCTGCGATCCTCGTCACTTCACAGTACGCACGTACGCCGACGCCGGTTCACTGTCGGATCAAGGATTACCCGGCCCTCAACGGCGCTAACTCAAGCCCGCTCGGCATCCATCTCAACCGTGACGGTCGTCACGCCCGACCGGTGGCGAGCAGGGCGACGGCACCCCGCACCTGACCCGCCGAGCGCGCCAGCGCGCCCCGTGCGTCGGCCACGCTCGCGCCCGAGACGAGCGCCACAAGAGCGGCCTTGAGGTCGCCGTCCGCGTCGGCGAGGGCCCGGCGGCAGGCTTCCTCGCCGTACCCGGTGGCCTCCTCCAGGATGGAGATCATGCGGCCGCGCAGCTTCGCGTTGGTGGCGACCATGTCGATCATCAGGTTGGAGTAGACCCGGCCGAGCCGCACCATCACCGCGGTGGAGAAGGCGTTCAGCACCAGCTTCTGCGCGGTCGCCGCCTTCATCCGGGTGGAGCCGGTCACCACCTCCGGCCCGGTGTCCACGCCGATGAAGACGTCCACCTCGGCGGCCGCCGCGGCGGCGGGGTCGGCGGCCACCAGCACGGTGCCGGCACCCGCCGCACGCGAGGCGCGCAGCGCGCCCAGCACGTACGGGGTGCGCCCGCTCGCGGCCAGCCCCACCACGAGGTCGCCGGCGTGCACGCAGTCGGCGGCCTCGCGCTCGCCGCCGCCGTCGCTGTCCTCCGCGTCCTCGACCGGCCGGAAGACCGCCCCGGTGCCGCCGGCGAGATGGGCGCAGAACCAGTCTTCCGGCGAGTTGAACGTCGGCGGCAGCTCCGCCACGTCGAGCACTCCCAGCCGTCCGGAGGTACCCGCGCCGAAGTAGTGCACCCGGCGACCGGAGCGGATCGCCACGACCGCCAGGTCGACGGCGGCCGCGATCTCGTCGAGCACGGCCGCCACCGCGGTCGGCACGGTGCGATCGGCCTCGTTGATGACCCGTACGACGTCGCGGGTCGACATCAGGTCCAGGTCGACGCTGTCCGGGTTGCGGCGCTCGGTCGGCGAGCCGACCCGGACGACCGCGCGCCCGTCCGCTTCCGCCGTCACCGGGACCGCCGGGCCGCACCCACGCGGTGGGTCTGCACGGCCTCGGCGGTGACCTCGAGCGCGCGGCGCGCCTTGGTCCGGTTGCGGGCCGCGACGCCGACGAAGAGGCAGTCGACGACGGTCAGCTGGGCCAGGCGGCTGGCCATCGCACCCGATCGGTACGTGGTCTCGCGCGCCGCCGTGGTGAGCACGAAGTCGGCCACCTCGGTGATCGGGGATCTGGGGAAGTTGGTCAGGGCGACCGTGGTGGCGCCCCGCGCGCGGGCCTGCTGGAGCACCTCGATGACGTCGGAGGTGGTGCCGGAGTGCGAGATGCCCATCGCCACGTCACCCTTGCCGAGCAGCGCGGCCGAGGTGAGCGCGAGGTGCACGTCCGGCCAGGCGAACGCGGTGCGCCCGATGCGGTGCAGCTTTTGCTGGAAGTCGGAGGCGACGAAACCACTCGCGGCGGCGCCGTAGATGTCTACCCTGCCGGCACTGTTGATGGCGTCGACCACCTGCTCGCAGACGGCGGGGTCGAGCTGCTCGGCCGTCTCCTCCACCGCGCGGGCGTCGTTGAACGAGATCGTCGCGATGATCTGGGCCAGGTCGGCACCGGGCGGGATGTCGCCGCCGACCACGCGCGCGTCCGGCGGCTCGACCCGGCGCGCGGCCTCGGCGGCGAGCCGGATGCGCAGCTGCGGGTAGCCCTCCATGCCGACCGAGCGGCAGAAGCGGATGACCGTGGCCTCGGATGTCTCCGCGGCGGTCGCGAGATCGGTGATCGTGCGCCGCGCGGCGTCGGCCGGATCGGCCACGACGAGGCGCGCGACGCGCTGCTCCGCGGGCGACAGCGACGGAAGCAGGCCGCTGATGTGCACAATCAGCCCGCTCGACTCGTGAGTCGCGGAAACCTTCGTCGTTTTCGCCACGGATGAAACTTACTTTCACAGAGGTCGGACCGTCAACCGTGACCTCGCTATCTGCGACGGTACGCCGTGGACCTTTCCACCGCGTCCGGCTTTCGCCCGCCGAGCGTGCCATTCCTTACACCCGTTCGGTTGGATGGCGGGGATACGGTGTGGCAATGGCCGATCGCACCGCATTGATCACCGGTGGCACGGGCGGGTTGGGCGGTGCCGTCACCGCCGCTTTCGTCGCGGCGGGTTGGCGCGCCGTCGTGCCGGTGCGCAAAGATCCGCCCGAGGGCGGCAGCGCCGAATACCTGACCGCGGACCTCACCGATCCCGCGGCGGTCGAGTCGGTGGTTTCGGCCGCCGTGTCCGACCCGGCCGCGCCTCTGCGGGCCGTGGTCAACCTCGTGGGCGGGTACGCGCCGGGCGGTCTCGTGCACGAGACCCCGATCGAAGACTTCGAGCGGATGCTGTCGCTCAACCTGCGCCCCACCTACCTCGTCACCCAGGCGGCGCTGCCACACCTGATCGAGGCCGGCGGCGGGGCCGTGGTCTGCGTCTCCTCCCGGGCGGCGGTCTCACCCTTCCCCGGCGCGGCCGGCTACGTCACCTCGAAGGCCGCCGTGCTGGCTTTCGCCAACGCGGTAGCGGTGGAGTACAAGGCAAAGGGGGTGCGGTGCAACACCGTGCTGCCGAGCGTGATCGACACCCCGGCCAACAGGGCCGCCCAGCCTGACGCGGACCCGTCGCGGTGGGTACGGCCGGAGGAGATCGCGACGGTGATCCGGTTTCTCGCCGGCGAGGAGTCGGCGCCGACCAGTGGCGCGGCGATCCCGGTCTACGGGCGGGCGTAGCTCCGGTCGGCCAGCGCCGCGAGGCGCTCCTGGATACGGGCGGTCACCTCGTCCGGCGTACCATTTCCGTCAATCACCACGAAAGAGCCGAATTCAGGCAGCGACCGGTACGCGACGGTCGACGTCGCCAGGAAGTCCTCGCTCTCGTGGTCTTCGGCCCGCAGGTCGATGCGGCGGACCGCCTCGGCCGGATCCACCGCGAGGAAGAACGTCACGTCCGGCCGGGGAAACAGCGCGTACGCCCGGCGGGCCAGCCACTCGGCGACCCGGCTGCCGTCGTGGGCGCGGATGCTCGCGTACTGGCAGACCGCGTACCGGTCCATGACCGCGACCCGGCCGCGCAGGCGGGAGCGGAGCAGCGCTCGGGCGATGGCCAGCCAGCGAAGGATCGACTCGACCAGGAGGAGCCCAGCCCGGCCGAGCAGCCGCTGAGCGTCGCCGCCGCGGCCCAGGCGCTTGGCCAGCCGGCTGAACCACCTGCGGCCGCCGGCGTTCTGCCAGTAGGTGGCCGGAAGGCCGGCCTCGGTCAACGCGGTGGCCAGGCGGTGGGCCTGGGTGGTCTTGCCAGAGCCGTCGACGCCCACGAGCGCGACAACCCGTGGGTGCCCGGTCACAGCGGGCCGAACTCTGGAGTAGATCACAGCAGCCCACAGTACTCGGGCTGCACAACATCGTACTTTCGGCTAGATTTCCGTGAACCGTTTGGTCTAGGGTGAGATAGCTGATCGGTTAATCAACCCCTGAATGATCGGACAGCTGAGAAGACGGACAGGAACTGACACGAGTCCGGACACAGGTGCAGGGAGGACCACCATGACCGCGACACACGTGCACCAGACGAAGAGCAGTGCCCACCTGGACCAGCGCCAGGCGACCGATAACGCGGCGGATCTGATGGCCGCGATGGCCTCGCTGCCGCCGCACCACCCGTCCCGGGCCCGCGTGCGCGACCAGGTGATCGAGTCCTGGCTCCCGCTGGCACAGCACCTCGCCAACCGCTTCGCCGGCCGTGGCGAGCCGATCGAAGACCTGGTGCAGACGGCGACAGTCGGGCTGATCAAGGCGGTCGACAAGTTCGACCCCGAGCGCGGCGTCGAGTTCGCCGCCTATGCGATCCCCACCATCATCGGCGAGATCAAGCGCCACTTCCGCGACCGCACGTGGGACATCCGGGTGCCCCGCCGCCTCCAGGAGCTGCGGCTGAGCATCTCCGAGGCGACGAGCACGCTGCTTCAGACGCTCGGCCGCTCGCCGACGGTCGCCGACATCGCCGCCCACATCGGGATCAGCGAAGAAGAGGTGCTGGAAGGGTTGGAAGGCGCCCGGGCGTACAACGCCGTGTCGCTCTCCATGCCGACCAGCGACGGCGACCGTGCCACCGAGCTTGGCGACATGCTCGGCAGCGAGGACAGCGAGTTCGAGCTCGCCGAGCTGCGCGTCGCGCTCGGGCCGGCGCTCGCCGCGCTCGACCAGCGCGAGCAGAAGATCCTGACGCTCCGCTTCTACGGCAACATGACGCAGTCGCAGATCGCCGACCAGATCGGGGTCTCGCAGATGCACGTGTCCCGGCTGCTCGCCCGGGCACTCGCCAAGCTGCGTGGCCACCTCGGCGAGGACGCCGCCTAGGCGCTCGCCACCCCCAGACGCTCGACGGCGGTTCGCCGGATGAGCGGCCCTTCACGCGCGGACGGACCGGTGCGCCTCTATCAAGGGGCAGGGGCCACCGGTCCGTCCGTGCGTGTCAACGGGCCTTCACCTGGGTATTTGTTCTTCCTTCCCCCGAGCGACGACGCTGAGGAGCTTTTATGAGCGTGGACGACGGACTGCTCATCACACTCAAACGGGTCGCCGCAACGCTCAAGCAGGCAGAGATCCCGTTCGCACTCGGCGGCAGCTTCGCCGTGTACGCGCACGGCGGCCACTCCGGTGACCACGACGTCGACTTCCTCCTTCGCGAGGAGGACGTCGAGCGGGCGCTGGAAGCGTTGGTGGCGACCGGTTTCCGGGCCGAGCGGCCGCCGGAAGACTGGTTGGTCAAGGTCTACGACGAGGATCGGATGGTCGACCTCATCCACCACCCGCTGGACACTCCGGTGACCGCGGAGACCCTCGCCGACACCGTCCCCCGGGTCGTCGACGCGATCGTCATGCCGTGCGTGACCGCCACGCAGCTGATGATCCACAAGCTGCTGAGCTTCACCGAGCACTACTGTGACTTCACCCGCGGCCTGCCGCTGGCCCGGTCTCTGCGCGAGCAGATCGACTGGGACCGGGTGCGTAAGGAAACCGCGCCGTCGCCGTACGCCGAGGCGTTCCTGCTGCTGCTCGAACGACTGGAGGTCGTTCCATGATCGATGAATATGTGGAGGCGGCCGTACAGCGGCTGCTGACCGAGCACGGGGGCCTCGCCGAGCAGGGCATCACGGTGGCTCGCCGGGAACGCACGATGGTCCTCTGCGGTGAGGTGGAAAGCCCCGCCCGCCGGGATGAGATCGTGCGGCTGGTCGAGGAGAACTTCCCCGACGTCCCCCTGTGGGTCGACATCGGCATCACCCGCGCGAACGCACCGAGCGAGGCGGAGGACCTGCTGTGAAGGACCCGAACGACCCGCCTATCCGCATCGCGGCGGTGGGCGACGTCCACATGGACCAGGACGTGCTCGGCCGCTTCCGCCCCGCCCTGGATCAGCTGCCCGAACACGCCGACGTGCTGCTGCTCGCCGGTGACCTGACCCGGCACGGCACCGAGGCGGAAGCGCGCTGCGTGGCACAGGAGTTCGGCCAGCTCGGCGTCCCGGTGATCGCCGTGCTCGGCAACCACGACTACCACTGCGACCAGGTCGACAAGGTCGTCGACGTGCTCACCAACGAGGGCGGCATCACCGTCCTCGAAGGAGACAGCACGGTCGTGGAGACGCCGGCCTGCCGCCTCGGTGTTGCCGGCGCGAAGGGCTTCGGCGGCGGGTTCGCGGGGCGGTGCGCCAGCGAGTTCGGCGAGCCGGAGATGAAGGCGTTCGTGCGCACGACGAGCACGGTGGCCGAGCGGCTGGGCCAGGTGCTGCGCGACCTCGACTGCGACGTGCGGGTCGCGCTGACCCACTACGCGCCGGTGCCGGACACGTTGGCCGGCGAGCCGCCCGAGATCTACCCATTTCTCGGCTCGTACCTGCTCGGTCAGGCCATCGACTCGGCGCCGACCGCCCTGGCGGTGCACGGGCACGCACACGCCGGCAGCGAGCGGGGCGCCACCCCGGGCGGCGTTCGGGTGCGTAACGTCGCGCATCCGGTCATCAAGCAGGCCTACAGCGTCTTCCGGCTTGGCTGAGAATAGGTTTCTGCCGGCGAGCGCGGGGGTACCTCACAACACATGGAATTTCTTCTGTGGATTATCGCAGTTGTGCTCGTGGTCGCCGGCATCCTGGCGCTCTTCCGCCGGCAGGTCCTGTGGGGCGTCGTCCTCATCATCGTGGGGCTGCTCGTTGGCCCCGGTGGCGTCAGCATCTTCACCTAGTCACCAGGTGCTTTCGCACCGCTACCCCTCGGCGTATCTGAGCGGTCTGGGCGACTTGCGGCCACCCCAACGGCTGTAAGTCGCCCAGATCTTGGTAAGGGGCGCACAACCTGTGCGGCCGCCCGGCCACCGGCGTGCCTCAATCACTGCCGTGGCTGAGATCCATCACCTGACGTACGGTGCCGTCAATCCCGTCGTCGCGTACCTGATCGCCTTCGTCGGCTCGCTGCTCGGTCTGGTCTGCACGAGCCGGGCCCGGGCCGCCCGCCATCGCCGGCGGCGCGCCCGCTGGCTCGTCCTCGCCGCCATCACGATCGGCGGGGCCGCGATCTGGCTCATGCACTTCACCGCCATGTTCGGCTTCGACGTACCGGACAGCCCGGTCCGGTACAGCCCGACGCTCACCGTCGCGAGCCTCGTCGTTGCGGTCGTTACCGTGGGATCCGGCCTCTTCGTCGTCGGCCGCGGCGAGCCGAACGGCGGCCGTATCGTCCTTGGCGGCCTGCTCACCGGCGCCGGCGCGGTGGCGATGCACTACACCGCGATGGCCGCCGTGCGGGTCGCCGGCCGCATCGAGTACTCCGGCGCGCTCGTCGGAGCCTCCACCCTCATCGCCGTCGCGTGCGCGACCCTGGCGCTCTGGCTCGTCATCGCGGTACGCGGCTGGCGTGCGGTCGTCGGCGGCGCGTTCGTGCTCGGGCTCGCCGTGTGCGGCATGCACTACACCGGCATGGCGGCGATGCGCGTGCGGCTGTGGACACCCGGTGAGACCCGGGTAGAAGGGCTCAGCCCGTCACTGCTCATCGTGCCGATCACGGTCCTGGCCGCGGTCACGCTGATCGGTGTGGCGTTCAGCGCGCTCCAGGCGATGACCGAGGAGGAGTTCGCCGACGACCGGTGGCCCGCGTCCCGGGCCGCCGGCCGGCCCGCGCCGATCGACGCGGGCCCGCCGTACGTGCGCGCTGTCGGAATGCGCCGCGTCCGCTGATCAGCAGCGCGGGACGCTCGGGATGAAGCCGTCGTATCCGGTGTAGACATACGCGTCGGAGACGAACCTGCCGGTGCCGATGCGGTCCCAGATGTTGCTCGTGCCGTACGTGCCGGTGACCGTCGTCCCGGTCGTCTGGCAGTAGATGGTGACGGTGGCGCCGTCGGCGACGGTGCCGACCGAGGCGTAGCCCGTGCCGGGTCCGGATCGGACGGTCAGCGGCGAGCCGGCCGTGTTGACGGTGCCCGACCCGGTGTTGCCGCCGGAGCAGGCGTTGTCGCTGGTGTACGTCTTCGTGCCCCAGTAGAGCGCGAGCGCGCCGTTGAAGCGCACCTGGATGTCCGCCCCGTTCAGGCGCTGCTCGTAGTGCAGGTGCGGGCCAGTCGAGCCGCCGGTGGTGCCGACGTAGCCGATGACGCTGCCGTAGCCCACCGTCTGTCCAACAGAGACGTTGAACGCGTTGAGGTGCGCGTAGTACGTGGTGTACCCGCTGCCGTGGTTGATGCGCACGTACTTGCCGTAGCTCGTGTTGCCGAGGTCGGTGACCCGGTCGACGGTGCCGGGCGCGCTGGCGACGACGGGGTCGCCGGTGTCGTCCGTGCGGTTGAAGTCGATGGCGTTGGCAGGGCTGTGGTTGGTGCGGGTCTGGCCGGACCACGACTGTCCACAGGGGAATGGGACCTTGAACGTCGGTGCGGCCTGTGCCGGGCCGGGCGCCACGATGACCACGGCGGCCGCGGTGGCGGTAACGGCGAGGAGTCGGAGCACGCGTCTTGCCATGGAAGTCCTCCTGCGTCGAAAACCTTCCTGCTTGCGCGGCAGTTTGACAGAAAGCTTCATCGAGCGGAAGGAGGGCCGACGGAAATTGGCGTGATCCGGTATACCTGGGCCCATGGCTTCCCCGGCGTACCTCGCGACCATGCCGCTGCACGCGATCACCGAGGTCTACGGGGAAGACGGCCTGCGGCAGCGGTTCGCGCTGGAGGTCGCCCGCTTCGCCGCCGCCGACCAGGATCGGCTGACCGAGGCGCTGGAGCTGGCCGCGCACCTGCACCGCGACGACCGCCGGACCCGCGAGCCGTACCTCAACCACCTGCTCCGGGTCGCGATCCGGATCATGTCGCACTACGGCGTGACCGACGTCGACGTACTCGTGGCGGCGTTGCTCCACGACACGGTCGAAGACCACCCCGAGGAGCTGGGCGGCGACGCCGAGGCGGCGCTGGCCGAGCTGGCCCGGCGGTTCAACCCGCGGGTCGCCGACCTGGTCCGCGCGGTGACCAACCCGGAGTACGACCCGGGGCGCGACCGCCACGAGCAATACCGGGCGCACGTGGCGGAGAGCCTCGACCGCCACCCGTGGGCACGCGTGATCAAGGTGTCCGACTTCACCGACAACGGGGTGGGCGTCATACACACCACCGGGCCGAAGGTGCACAGCTCAGCCACGAAGTACCGGCCGCTCGTGCCGGTCTTCCGGGAGCTGGTCGGCCGCCCGGACACGCCGCTCTCCGACCCGACGAAGGCGCACATCATGGACCAGCTCGACCTCGCGGAGAGCCGGTTCGCGGCCATCCTCGACGGCCATGGAAGCGCTCCCGACGTTTCCTAATCGTTACGGCTTCCTTACTCGAAAGCCTGGACGAAAGATCGGTGCAAGCGCTTACATGTGTAGACGCCCCAAGTCGGGACCGGCACGTGAGCCAACGCACCGTGCCGGCGAGGAAGGAGGACGGCATGGCGGTCTTTCCAAGACGACGCCAAGCCATCGTGATCGCCACCGTGGTCGGGTTGGCGCTCAGCGCCACCGCGTGCGGGGACGGCGACGACAGCGGAAGTGGCAGCAACGGAAGCTCGGCGGAGTGCTCCGCCTTTGACAAGTACGACGGCAACGACGGCAAGAAGGTCAAGATCTACGCGTCCATCCGTGACACGGAGGCCGACCTGCTTGAGCAGTCCTGGAAGCAGTTCAGCGACTGCACCGGCATCGAGATCGACTACGAGGGCAGCGGCGAGTTCGAGGCGCAGCTCCAGGTTCTTGTGGACGGCGGCAACGCGCCGGACATCGCCTTCATCCCCCAGCCCGGTCTGCTGGGCACGTTCGCGAAGTCGGGCAAGCTCAAGCCCGCTCCCGCCGACACCAAGGCTTCGGCGGAGGCCAACTACCCCGCTGACTGGCTGAAGTACGGCACGGTCGACGGCACGTTCTACGGCGCGCCGCTCGGCTCCAACGTCAAGTCCTTCGTCTGGTACTCGCCGAAGACCTTCCAGGAGAAGGGCTACGCGGTCCCCAAGACCTGGGACGAGCTCATCGCACTCAGCGACAAGATCGCTCAGGGCGGCGAAAAGCCCTGGTGCGCGGGCATCGAGTCCGGTGACGCCACCGGCTGGCCGGCCACCGACTGGATCGAGGACATCATGCTCCGCGACCAGTCGCCCGAGGTTTACGACCAGTGGGTGACCCACCAGATCCCGTTCAACGACCCGAAGGTCGCCGCCGCGGTCGACCGCGCCGGCACGATCCTCAAGAACGACAAGTACGTCAACGCCGGGTTCGGCCCCGTGAAGAGCATCTCGACCACGTCGTTCCAGGAGGCGGGCCTGCCGATCCTGGAAGACAAGTGCTACCTGCACCGCCAGGCGTCCTTCTACGCCAACCAGTGGCCGCAGGGCACGAAGGTGGCCGAGGACGGCGACGTGTTCGCCTTCTACTTCCCGGCCGTCGACCCGAGCAAGGGCGAGCCGGTGCTCGCGGCCGGTGAGTTCACCGCCGCGTTCGCCGACCGTCCCGAGGTCCAGGCGGTGCAGAACTACCTGGCCACGCCCGAGTACGCCAACTCCCGGGCCAAGCTCGGCAACTGGGTGTCGGGCAGCAAGGGCGCGGACATCAACAACTTCGCCAACCCGATCGACAAGCTGTCGGTCGAGATCCTGCAAGACCAGAGCAAGGTGCTCCGCTTCGACGGCTCCGACCTGATGCCGTCGGCCGTCGGCGCCGGCACGTTCTGGAAGGGCATGGTCGAGTGGATCAACGGTAAGGACACCGCGAGCGTGCTCGCCGGTATCCAGAGCTCCTGGAAGTAGCGCATAGACGGCCGGCCCGACCCCTTCCCTCGGGGTCGGGCCGGCCGATCCCCCTCGGGAGGGCGGATGGAATTCGCGGACATTTCCCCCAAGCTCACCATGTTGGTGTACGGCCTCGTCGCGTTCGCGGTCGTCGTCGGTGGGCTCTTGCTTCTGCTTGACGTCGTACCCACCTACTTCGCCCGCCGGCGGGAGCGCCAGCTCATCGCCGTCGCCGCCGGCGACGCGCCCGCGCCACCCGCGGGCCGCCTGCGCAAGCCCCGCGAGTTCGGGTACGCGATCTTCTTCCTCCTCCCGGTCGTGGTCCTGGTGCTGATCGGGCTGGTGGTGCCATTGATCCGGACCACCATCCTGTCGTTCCAGAACGGCGACAGCTCCGGGTGGGTTGGCCTGGACAACTACGGCTGGATGTTCAGCAACGGCGACATCCTCGGTGTGCTGTGGAACAGCCTCCTCTGGGTCGTGCTGGTGCCGCTGGTGGCGACCTCGGTGGGGCTCCTCTACGCCGTGCTCGTCGACCGCGCCCGCTTCGAGGCGGTCGCCAAGTCGCTGATCTTCCTGCCGATGGCGATCTCGATGGTCGGCGCGAGCATCATCTGGCGGTTCGTGTACGCGTACCGCGGCGAGGAGCAGGATCAGATCGGTCTGCTCAACCAGATCGTGGTGTGGCTCGGCGGCGCGCCGCAGCAGTGGCTGCTCGAGTCGCCGCTCAACACGTTGCTGCTGATCATGGTCCTGGTCTGGATCCAGGCCGGCTTCGCGATGGTCATCCTCTCCGCCGCCATCAAGGCGATCCCCGCCGACATCGTGGAGGCGGCCCGCCTCGACGGCGTCACCGCGTGGCAGATGTTCTGGCGGATCACGATGCCGAGCATCCGGCCCGCCCTGATCGTCGTGGTCGTGGCCATCACGGTCGCCACGATGAAGATCTTCGACATCGTGCGGACGATGACCAACGGCAACTACGACACCAACGTCATCGCCCTGGAGATGTACAACCAGGCGTTCCGTTATCAGGAGGTCGGGCAGGGCTCGGCACTGGCCGTGTTCCTGTTCATCCTGGTGATCCCGATCGTCATCTTCCAGGTCCGCAACCTGCGCCAGCAGCGGGAGGGCTGACATGGCTACCACGACTCCCGTCCTGCCCGGCCTCACCGCGGAGCCGCTGCCCAAGACGGTGGCCGGCCGCGTGCGCAAGCGGCTCAACACCCGCGCCGCCACGATCGTCTCGATCCTCATCGCGGTGCTGTGGACGGTGCCCACCTTCGGCCTGTTCATCTCGTCGCTGCGTCCCGAGCAGGCGATCAAGACCACCGGCTGGTGGACGTTCTTCAGCGACCCCCAGCTGACGCTGGAAAACTACAACGAGGTCCTCTTCGGACAGTCGGCCTCCTCCGGCCAGCTGGCCAACTACTTCGTCAACTCGCTCGTCATCACGATCCCGTCGGTGCTCTTCCCGGTGGCGTTCGCCGCGATGGCGGCCTACGCGCTCTCCTGGATCCAGTTTCGCGGGCGGGAGTGGCTCTACATCCTCATCTTCGCGCTCCAGATCGTGCCGCTCCAGATGTCGCTCGTACCGCTGCTGAGCTTCTTCTCCCGGGGCGTCTCGCTGGGCGGCATCACGCTCATGCCCGCCTGGCAGCTGGAAGACGAGCAGAAGTTCATCCAGGTGTGGTTCGCGCACACCTGCTTCGCCCTGCCGTTCGCCGTGTTCCTGCTGCACAACTTCGTGTCGCAGCTGCCCGGCGAGCTGATGGAGGCGGCCCGGGTAGACGGGGCCAGCCACCCGAAGATCTTCCGGACCATCGTGTTGCCGTTGATCACGCCGGCGCTGGCATCGCTGACCATCTTCCAGTTCCTGTGGGTCTGGAACGACCTGCTCGTAGCGCTCATCTTCGCGGGAGGCGGGGACGAAACGGCCCCGCTGACGGTACGGCTCGCCGAGCTGGCCGGCACCCGCGGCAACGAGTGGCAACGGCTGACGTCCGGCGCGTTCGTGTCGATCGTCATCCCGCTGATCGTCTTCCTCTCCCTCCAGCGGTACTTCGTCCGGGGTCTCCTCACCGGCAGCGTGAAGGGCTGATGGCCGTGTGCGGGTGGGTGGCCCGGCCACCCGCCCGCCGACGGTCGACTGGGGAGGTGCACGCGTGACAAAGATCGACGATGTCGCGCGACTGGCCGGCGTATCGACGGCCACCGTTTCCCGGGCACTGCGCGGCCTGCCGACGGTGTCCCAGGCCACCCGCGACCGGGTGCTCGCGGCCGCGGCCCAGCTCGGATACGCCGCCTCGCCAAGCGCGTCGCGCCTGGCCGGCGGCAAGTCCGGGGCGGTTGCGGTGGTCGTGCCGCGGATCACCCGCTGGTTCTTCGCGACCGTGGTCGAGGCCGCCGAGCAGGCGCTGCACGAGGCCGGCTACGACCTGCTGCTGCACAACCTCGGCGGCAGCGAGACCGAGCGGCAGCGGCTGCTGCACACGGCCGCGCTGCACAAGCGCGTCGACGCGCTGATGCTGGTGGCCACACCGCTCCAAGGCGTCGACCTCGAGGCGGTCACCGGCCTCGCCCTGCCCGGCGTGACGGTCAGCTCGGGCACCGGCGTGCCGGGCTGGCCCAGCATCCGGATCGACGACGTCGCCGCCGCGTACACCGCCACGTCACACCTCATCGGGTGCGGCCACCGGCGGATCGCGCACATCTCCGGCGATCCCGCCGACGAGCTGGCATTCACCACGCACATCGACCGCCGCCGCGGCTACTGGCAGGCGCTGGCCGAGGTCGGCGTCACCCCGGACCCGGCGCTGGACGTGGAGGAGGAGTTCACGGTCTCCGGCGGCGAGCGGGCGGTGGCCACGCTGCTGCGGCGGGGCGACCCGCCCACCGCCATATTCGCGGCCTGCGACGAGATCGCCATGGGCGCGATGGCGGCCCTACGGCAGGCGGGGCTCAAGGTGCCAGAAGACATCAGCGTGATCGGCATCGACGACCACGACCTGGCCGGTGTGGTGGGCCTCACAACAGTGGCCCAGCCAGCCGCCGATCAAGGCCGCCTCGCGGCCAACATCCTTCTCGGCCCGCTGACCGGCGGCGAGTACCCAGGAGAGGAAACCGTGATCCTGCCAACTCAGTTGATCGTTCGCGAATCTACCGCGCCGCCTCGGGCAAACTAGAGCGATGCCTGAGCAGAGCAAAGACTGGTGGCGCACAGCCGTCATCTACCAGATCTATCCCCGGTCCTTCGCCGACTCCAACGGCGACGGCATCGGCGACCTGCCCGGCATCACGGCGCGGCTCGACCACCTCGTCGAGCTCGGCGTCGACGCCCTCTGGCTGTCGCCCTTCTACCCCTCGCCGCAGGCGGACGCCGGCTACGACGTGTCCGACTACCGAGACGTGGATCCCCTCTTCGGCCGCCTCGACGACGCCGACAAGCTCCTCGCCGCGGCCCGCGAGCGGGGCCTGCGGGTGATCGTCGACCTGGTGCCCAACCACACGTCGAGCGAGCACCCGTGGTTCAAGCAGGCGCTCGCCGCCGGCCCGGGCAGTCCCGAGCGGGCCCGCTACATCTTCCGGACGCACAAGCCGAACAACTGGGAGAGCACGTTCGGCGGCCCGGCCTGGACCCAGGTGCCCGACGGCGAGTGGTACCTGCACCTGTTCGACGCGGGCCAGCCCGACCTCAACTGGGACCACCCCGAGGTGCGCGCCGAGTTCCGCGACATCCTGCGCTTCTGGCTCGACCGCGGTGTCGACGGCTTCCGGGTCGACGTCGCGCACGGGCTGATCAAGCAGGCCGACCTCGCCGACTGGCACTACCCGGTCGAGCCGCTCACCGGCCCGGCCACGGAGGGCATCCGCCCCCCGATGTGGGACCAGGACGCCGTGCACGACGTCTACCGCGACTGGCGGCGGGTCCTGGAGGAGTACCCCGGCGAGCGCGTGCTCGTAGCCGAGGCCTGGGTCTCGCCCGCCGAGCGGCTCGCGGCGTACGTGCGGCCGGACGAGATGCACCAGGCGTTCAACTTCGAGTACCTGGAGGCCGCCTGGACCGCGGCCGCCCAGCACGAGGTGATCACCCGGTCGCTGGCGGCCAACGGGACGGTCGGCGCGCCGACCACGTGGGTGCTGTCCAACCACGACGTGCTCCGCCACGCCTCCCGCCTCGGCCTGCCGATCGGCACCATGCGCCCGCGCGGCATCGGCGTCGGCGACCCGCAGCCTGACCTCGTGCTCGGCCTGCGCCGGGCCCGCGCGGCGACGCTGCTGATGCTGGCCCTGCCCGGCTCGGCCTACCTCTACCAGGGCGAGGAGCTGGGCCTGCCGGAGCACACGACGATGCCGGACGAGGAACGGCAGGATCCGATGTTCCGGCGTACCAACGGCGAACAGAAGGGGCGCGACGGCTGCCGGGTCCCGATCCCGTGGCAGAGCGACGCCCCGTCGTACGGGTTCGGCCCCACCAACGCGAGCTGGCTCCCCCAGCCCGCGAACTGGGCCGGATACGCGCTCGACCGGCAGCGCGGGGTGCCCGGCTCGACGTACGAGATGTACCGCGCGGCCCTGCGCCTGCGTGCCCAGCAGGGGCTCGGCCCCGGCTCGCTCACCTGGGCCGAAGGGCCAGAGGGCGTGCTCGCCTTCCGCAACGGCGACGTGTACGTGCTGACCAACTTCGGCGAGACACCGGCCTCCCTGCCCGCGGGCGCCCGCCCGCTGATCAGCAGCGAGGAGCTGCACGCCGACGGCACGGTGCCGACGGACGTCACGGTGTGGGCTGTGGTGTAGCCGGCTTGCTCCGCTCGGCGCGGGCCTCCAGCAACTCGTGGACGGTGGCGATGTCCGCCGGCGAGGTGCGGGAGGCCCGCAGGTACATCAGGCCGGTCGGCACGAAGAAGAGCTGGAAGGCGGCCAGCCCCACCGCGTAGTTGAGCGGCGGCGGCAACGGCCCCTGTAGCGCCCGAAACGCCACCCCGGCCAGGCCGTTGCCGACCGCGCGCCCCACGCCGTTGGTGAGGTTGCCCAGGCTGTACACGGTGCCGCGGTGCTCGGGCGGGTTGACGTCCGCGATAAGTGCGAACCAGTTGGGCGAGTTGGCCGAGGTCAGCGCCAGCGCGACGAGCGCGGTGAGCAGGCTCAGCCCCACGGTCGGCTCGGTGAACACACTGGACAGCACGGCCCGGACCACCGCGCCCGCACCGGCGCCGTCGGGCACGTCGATGCGGATCGGCACGAAGAAGAGCACGAGGTACAGCGGAACCGCCGCGAGGATGCCGACGGCCGCCACCATGGCCCGCCCGCCGGGGTCGCGCCGCTGGAGCCGGTCGCCGATCAGACCGCCGAGGATCGAGAAGCCCGCGCCGAGCTGAAACAGCGTGGCGAAGATGCTGCCCACCACGATGGCGGTGTCGTCGCTGTAGCCCTGTGCCTCGGCCCGCTCCCGGAAGAGCACCGGCAGCCACACCAGCGATCCGAACGCCACCTGTGCGGTCAGCCCTTGCAGCACGAGCCAGAGGTTGGTCCGGCGGTCCAGGATCGTGGGCAGGTCGTCGCGGCTGATCCGGTAGTCGTAGTCGACCACGCCGGCGAGCTCGGCGTCACTCTGGCCGCGCCGCACGTCGTACGTGAACAGGTACGCCACTGTGGCCGCCACCCCGACCACCGTGAGCACCAGGAACGGCACCCGCCAGTCCCCCCGCCCGAGCAGCCCGCCGACGAGCGTGCCGGCGAGCGTGCCGATCCCCTGCGACAGCCCCCAGAAGCTCATCACCAGCCCGCGGCGGCGCGGCGCGATGAGGTCGCTGACCACGGAGAACCCGACCGAGGCGACCGCGCCCAACCCGACCGCGGCGACGATCTGCGCCGCGAAGAACGTCACGTAGCCGCCGCTCAGCGCCGTGCCCCCGGTGCCCGCCGCCCACACCAGCGTGCCGATCATGAGCAGCGGCTTGCGGTGGTGTCGATCTCCCGTGTACGCCCAGGCGACGGCGGCGACCGCGCTGAAGAGGAAGGTGATCGCGGTGACCAGCCCGACGGCACTCTCGGCCACGCCGAACGACTCGCTGATGCTCCCGTAGAGCGGCGGCACGAGCCCGATGGCGACGTTGTCGAGCGAGGCGAGCACGACGAAGACCACCACGCTGTAGGTCCGGTGCGCCCGCCCGCCACCACTCATGACCGGCACCCAACCAGCACCAGATAACGAAGCGGTAGCGCCACGCCGCCGAGGGCCGGCCCATCCGTTCCGAAGTTGATAAGTTCAATTCGGTAGCGGCTGCCTGTATCAACTTCACAGCTATGCATCTGGAGAGCGGGTCGTGGTGAGCAGGGGACGCCCCAGCCGGGAGACGGTCTATGCGCGACTGGATAGCGCGCTGCTGGAGCTGAACCAGAGGCTCGGTGGCTTACCTAACCCGAAGGAGGCCCAGGGCATCTGGGAGGATATTTGGCACCAGGAGGCGCATCACTCCACGGCGCTGGAGGGCAACACCCTAATTCTCCGTGAAGTGGAAGCCCTTTTGGAGCAAGGCCGGGCCGTCGGCGCCAAGCCGCTGCGCGAATACAACGAGGTCCGCGGCTATGCGGACGCCGCGAAATGGGTTTACGGGCAGGCACTCGAGCCGGAGGGGTGGCACGACGGACGGCTGGTCACCGTCAGTGAGGTACGGCAGGTGCACCACACCGCGATGACTCCGGTGTGGAATGTGGCCCCACATCCGGACGCTACCGGCCGCGAGGGTCCGGGGAGCTTCCGCGAGCACGACATCCAGTCGTTCGCCGGCGGCATGCGGCCACCCGCGTGGCCACTGGTCCCGGCCCAGGTCGAGCACTGGGCTGCGGAGGTGTGCACGCTTGGCCAGCAGATCACCGCGGGCGTCGCGACTCCTCGCCCGCTGCCAGAGGCACTCGCCCACCTGCACAACGAGTTCGAGCGGATCCATCCCTTCATCGACGGAAACGGACGGGCCGGCCGCCTGCTACTCAACCTGATTCTCGTGCGCCTCGGTTATCCGCCGGTGATCATCTTCAAGCAGCAACGGGCGGCGTACCTCACGGCCTTGCAGCGCGCCGACAGTGGCGACTGTGGCGCGCTCGGTGAGTTGATCGCACGGGCGATGCACGACAATCTCAACCGCTTCATCGTGCCCAACCTGGCCGGTCCGGCTCGATTGGTGCCGCTGGCCGCGCTGGTGACGGACGAGTTCACGATGGCGGCCCTGCGGCAGGCCGCCCAGCGAGGACGACTGGACGCGCTGCAAGGACCCGACGGCGTCTGGCGGAGCTCCCGCAAGGCGGTGAACGCCTACCGCGCGTCTCGGGGCAAGCGGACGCGGCGGACGCCCTAGATACAAACCGTTTGTACTACAAGCTGTTTGTACTGCCCGGCCTGGTGACGACCAGGCCGAGCTCTTCGGCGCGATCCCAGACCGGGCGCATCGCGGCCTCCGGGTCGCGGTGGAAGACGCTGGCCCGCAGGCGCACGAAGACGCAGTTGCCGACGCGTTCCAGGATGGCCTGGCGGCGGAGGTCGTGTGCGAACGCCTCGGCGCCGTGATAGCTGTCGCCGTCGCACTCGATGGCCAGGCGGCGGCCGTCCGGAGCGGCGATCATGAAGTCGACCTTGAACGTGCCGATGCGGAACTGTGGCACCGCGCGCAGCCCGGCGCCGGTCAGCTGGCGGTGCACCGCGCGCTGGAACTCCGTCACCGGCTCGCCGCCGACCTCTGGCGGCGCGGGCGGGCGCTGGGCGTACCCGAGCAGTGCCGCGCGGGCGTCGTCGGGGTGCAGGTCGGCGGGCGTGACCGAGTGGAAGAGCCACAGCTGGTCGCGGGCACGGGACGCGGCGACGTTGATGCGACGGTGGAAGTCGCGCTTGGTGAACGCGCCGATCGCGCCGTCGGCCGAAGACACCACCATCGACACGAGCACCACGTCGCGCTCGTCGCCCTGGAACGTGTATGGGTCGCCGACCCGCAGCTCGCGCCGCTCCAGCTCGTCCGGGCCGATCTCCTCGCGGAGCCGGTGCTGGAGATAGGCCGCCTGCCCGCTCCCGGAGAGCAGGCTGACCACGCCGAGCGTGCGGCCGGTGTACGACGGGTCGGCCACGATCGCCGCCACGCGGGCCACCAGCGCCTCCGCCTCGGCCACGTTGACCTCGCCGTACTCCGGGAGGGTCACCCGCTTGCCCTGCGGTACGTGCTCGGCCACCACGGAGCGGTCGAGGCCGCTGCGGGCGGCGCGGAGTGGCTGGATCTTGCCGTCGTAGTAGACGCCGCTGGAGAAGCCGATGATCTCGGGCACGCTGCGGAAGTGCTCGGTCAGCAGGATGCGCTGTGGCGAGCGGCGTACCGCGTGGTCGTAGAGGCTGCTCTCGGTGTCGAAGTGCTCCGCCGAGGGCACGCCGGCCGGGTGCAGGTGAGTGGCGACAAGGCCGTTGACCCGGTCGGTCGGTACGCCGACGAGCTGCGGCCCGATCTGCTGGTCGTCGCCGACCACGACCGCGCGGCGGGCGAGCGTGAGCACCGGCAGCGCGAAGAGGTCGGCCTGGGACGCCTCGTCGACGATCACCACGTCGAAGATCGGCGCCTGCCCCGGGAATTGCTCCAGCGCCCGGTCGATCGACATGATCCAGACCGGGACCGCGGTGACCGCCTCGGACATGGCCCGCTGCGCGGCGGCCTGCCAGTGCGCGGCGCTCTTGCCCGTGCCCTTGCCGATCTTGCGGAGCGCGGCGGTCCAGTCGGCGAGCGCGGCCTTGCGCCGGTCGTCGAGCGCCAGGGCGACCTCGAGCCAGGCCGAGGTGACCACCAGGTCGCCGGTGAGCCGGCGGATCTGGTCGCGGGCCCGCTCCAGCCGGCGTCCCAGGTCGGCGCCGTCGACGTCGCCGATCACCTCGTCGAACCAGGTCTGCGCCTGCCGCCACTGCCACGCCCGCAGCGCCGCCCCGCCGTCGAAGTCGCCCGCACCGGTGTCGATCGCCGCCGCCCACTGGGGGGCGACCGCGGCGAGGCGGGCGTGCAGCACGGCGTACCGGGTGGCGTCCGGCCGCAGTGTCCACAGTCGACGGATCTCGGCCAGCGCCGCGTCCCAGCCGGCGAGGTCGTCGCGCTCCCACGCCGCGGCGAGCGCCTGGATCTGCGGCGCCTCGGGCGCGAACCGGCGCAGCCACTCGGCCATCGCCGTGCGCTCGGCCTCGAGGCGGTCGGCGAGGAAGACGTTGCCCGCGGCCTCGACCGCGCCGGCCAGCTCGGCGATCTGCCGGGCGTCGACGTCGCGCGGGCAGCGCGGGAAGACGGTGACCAGCGTGGCGTGCAGCTCCGGCCAGCGGACGCTTTCCCACTCCAGCGCCGCTACCGCCGAGGAGAGCAGGCGCCCCGCCCACAGCTCGGGCTCGGCGGAGACATCCTGCGGGACGGGCGCGTCGAGCCGCGTGCGCCACTCGCCCCACCGCGCGGCGAGCTGCTGCCGCAACTGCTCGCGCTCCACGGTGGCGATCACGAGGTCGACGTCGTCGGCGGTGCGCAGCGGCTCGCCGTCGACCTGCACCTCGGCGACGACCCGGGCCAGCTCGGCGTGGGTGAGGCGGCGGACCGGCTTGCCGGCCGCGTACCGCGCGCGGATCTCGGTGAGCTGGGTGAGCAGGCGGCGGGGCTGCGTCGAGTGCGGCTCGGGGATCGTGATCCGCCGCCCGGCCAGGAACGCGGTGCGCCGCCCCAGCTCGTCGAGCAGCTGCTGGCAGCCGGCGACGTGGCCGTCCCACACCGCGCGCCAGCTCGGGTCGCGGATCAGCAGGCCGAGCCGGTCGGTCCAGCTCCCCTCGCGGCGGGTCAAATCGTCGGCCGCCCCGCGCAGGGCCGCGGCTAGCTCGTCGACGGCCGTGGAACCGACCGCGCGTACCCCGTCTATGGCCATGCCGCGGTCGCGCAGCGCGTCGACCACCTTGCGGGCGTCGCGCATCGCGTCTCTCTGCGCGGCGACCGCCTCACCGACCGGAAGCTGGCCGTCGGCGGGCAGGGGCCCGAGCGCGGCGGCGCGGTCCGCGGCGGTCAGCCGCCGCGACAGCTCCGCGAGTACGGCGAACTCGGCGGCCTCCAGCGGCGCCGGCGTGCCCGGCGCGATCGGGTCGGGCACGAGCGCGTCGGCGGCGTGGCGGCGCAGCCACTCGCCCACCTCGCCGGCGCTCCGCCCGCCGTAGCGCCGCGCCTCCCGCTCGGCGGCCGCCAGCAGCTCGGCGCGGGCCGCGGCGAACGCCTCCTCGGCCGCCTCCACGTCGGCGAGCAGGCGCCGCACCCAGGCCGCCTCCGCCTCACTGTCCAATGTGGCGGCGCGGTCGGCGAGCTCACGGGCGGCGACCTGGAGCTGCACGAGCTGGTCGGCGGAGCGGCCCAGCACCGCCAGGCAGAGCGGCTGGATCTCCTCGGGCAGCCCGTCGCGGAGTACCCGAAGGGGGTCTTCCTTCTGGGCGAGGACGAGCACCCGCTTGCCGTGCGCGACGAGGTGGCAGATGAGGTTGCGGATGGTGTGTGTCTTGCCGGTGCCGGGCGGGCCCTGCACGGCGACGTTTCGGTGCGCGGCCAGCCGCCGGGCGATCGACTCCTGTGCGTCGTTGGTGGCCATCGGCATCAGCAGCCGCTCGCTGGTGCGCACCCACGCGTCGGTGTCGTCGTCGGGCATCCGCAGCCGGCTCGGCTCGTGGGCGAGCACGCCGGCGAGCGCGCCCACCTCGGTGCTGCTGCCGCTGGTCAGCCGCTCCTGGAGCAGCTCCAGGAAGCGCCGGACCATCCGCTGGCGGGGGCGCACGAAGAGGACGCCGGTGTCGACGACGGTCTCCGGCTCGAGGCCGAGGCGGCGCACCGCCCGCCGGCCGAAGTCGAGCCGCTCGGCCGCGTCCCACGGGTCGATGTCGACCTGGCCGCCGGTGCCGCCGAGGTCGAGCAGGTCGGCCACCCGCCGCGCGTCGAGGTCACCGAGCGCGTCGGCCTGTATCCGCGGCGGGCCCTGCGGGGTCACCGAGACGGTGGTCGAGTCCGGGTCGTACTCGATCGCGACCGGCGTGGCCAGCAGCGGGTAGTGGATGTCGCGGTGGCGCAGGACCAGGTGGCCCCAGACCAGCTCGACCCGGGCGGCGTCGATGTCGACCCGGTAGCGCAGGTCGTAGAGGCGGTCGTGCAGCCGCCGGGTCACCTCGGAGAGCTGGTGGTCGCGGGCCCACGGCTCCCACTGCTTGTCACGCCACTCGGTGAACGCGGCCTCCACCTCGGGATCGACCTCGCCGATCGTGGGCGGTGCCGTGTCGGAGAGATCCCAGACCAGGTGGCGCAGCAGCGGTGTGGGGATCGAGGGCGGGTCGGGCGGGTCCGGGCGGCCGACCCGCAGCCAGCTCCCGCCCGGCTTGAACGGGCCGACCCCGCACTCGACGTGGGCGGGCAGGTCGGCCTGCCAGTACGCGTCAACGGCCGGCACGGCCCGCACCGGCTTTTCCAGGAGCGTGCGCACGGCCAGCAGGTACTCGGTGAGCGCGACCGCCCGCGCGTGCACCGCTGACGGCGAGTCGCCGTCAGCGGTCTGCTCCGCGTCGTCCTGCGCTTCGGTCATACCCATCGACGGTAACCCGCCGGTGCACCGTAATGCGCGTTGATCAAGCGGTTCGGTCGATCACGTGTTCGCGTGCCTCCGCGTAGCGCTCCCGGATCGCCGGGACGGCCTTGCCTTCGTACTCCTCGACCGCGCCTCCGGACCAGGCCGGTGGCTCGTCGCCGCCGAGCGCGACCCAGGCCGCCTGGCGGGCCGCGCCGTCGGCGACGTACTCACCCGGCGGCGGGACGACCACCGGTGCCCCGAAGACCTCCGGCGCGATCCGGCGGACCGCCTCCGAGCGGGCGCCGCCGCCCACGAGGATCACCCTGTTGACCACCGCACCCTGCGCCACCAGCGCGTCGAGACCGTCGGCGAGCGCGCAGAGCATGCCCTCCACGGCCGCCCGGGCCAAGTGTGCCGGGGTGGACGTGCCCAGCGTCAGCCCGTGCAGCGCGCCGGTCGAGTTCGGACGGTTGGGGGTGCGCTCGCCCTCCAGGTACGGCACGAGGGCCAGCCCGCCCGCCCCGGCCGGCGCGCTCAGCGCCAGCCGGGAGAGCTCCGCGTGGTCGACGCCGAGCAGCCTCGCGGCCGCGTCCAGCACCCGGGCCGCGTTGAGCGTGGCGACCAGCGGCAGGAAGCGCCCGGTGGTGTCGGCGAACCCGGCGACCGTGCCGCTCGGGTCGGCGGCCGGCGTCTCCGCGACGCTGAACGCCGTACCCGACGTGCCGATCGAGACCAGCACGTCGCCGGGCAGGGCGCCGGCACCCAGCGCGGCCGCGGCGTTGTCGCCCGCGCCCGGCCCGAGCGGGGCACCGCCCGGCAGGGTGCCCGCGACGCCGGTGGGCCCGAGCACCTCCGGCACGAGTGGCTCCCGCCCGAACGCCCGCCGGAGCAGGTCGGGCCGGTACTCCCCGGTGGGCGTTGACCAGTAGCCGGTGCCGCTGGCGTCGCTGCGGTCGGTGCGCAGCGCGGCGAGGCTCCCGGCACCGGCCAGCTTCCAGGTCAGCCAGTCGTGCGGCAGGCACACCGCGGCGGTGCGGTCGGCGTTGGCCGGCTCGTTGCTGGCCAGCCAGCGCAGCTTGGTGATGGTGAACGAGGCCACCGGCACCAGGCCCACCGCCTCGGCCCACGCCTGCCCGCCGCCCAGCTCCTCGATCAGCTCGGCGGCGGCGCCGGCGGAACGGGTGTCGTTCCACAGCAGGGCCGGACGGACCACCTCGCCGCTCTCGTCGAGGCAGACCATGCCGTGCTGCTGCCCGGCCACCGAGGCGGCGGCCACGTCGTCCAGACCGCCCGCGCCCTCGATCGCCTGGCCGAGCGCCGCCCACCAGGCGGCCGGATCGACCTCGGTGCCGTCCGGGTGGCTGGCCCGCCCCTCACGCACGAGCGCGCCGGTCTCCGCGTCCCGGACGACCACCTTGCACGACTGGGTGGACGAGTCCACTCCCGCGACGAGCATGGCCCCGCCCTCAGCGAGCCCCGAGCGCGTGCTCGGCGGCGAGCTGGTTGAGGCGGACGAAGTGGTAGCCCTGCTCGCCCTTGGCGTCGGGGTCGAAGTCTTCCCACGCGGTGCGGTCGGCCAGCAGGTCGGCGACCGTCTCGCCCTCGCCGAGCGTGGGCTGGGACAGCTCCGCCACCTTCGCGGCGGCCAGTGCCTCCTGCACCTCGGGGTCGGCCCGGAACGCCTTGGCGCGCTCCTTGAGCAGCAGGTACATCCGCATGTTGGCCCGGGCCGACTCCCAAACGCCCTCGTAGTCCTCGGTGCGGGAGGGCTTGTAGTCGAAGTGGCGGGGGCCCTCGTAGGCCTGGCCGCCGGCCGGCCCGCCGTGCTCCAGCAGGTCGACCAGCGCGAACGCGTTGAGCAGGTCGCCGTGGCCGAAGACCAGGTCCTGGTCGAACTTGATGCCGCGCTGCCCGTTGAGGTCGATGTGGAAGAGCTTGCCGGCCCACAGCGCCTGGGCGATGCCGTGCGCGAAGTTGAGCCCGGCCATCTGCTCGTGCCCCACCTCGGGGTTGAGGCCGACCATGTCGCCGTGCTCCAGTTGGGCGATGAAGGCGAGCGCGTGACCCACCGTCGGCAGCAGGATGTCGCCGCGCGGCTCGTTGGGCTTGGGCTCCAGCGCGAAGCGGAGGCCGTAGCCGCGGTCGACGACGTACTGCGCGAGCGTGTCGACGGCCTCCCGGTAGCGGTCGAGCGCGGCCCGGACGTCCTTCGCCGAGTCGTACTCCGCGCCCTCGCGGCCACCCCACATCACGAACGTCTGCGCGCCGAGCTCGGCGGCGAGGTCGATGTTGCGCAGCACCTTGCGCAGCGCGTAGCGGCGGACCGTGCGGTCGTTGCTGGTGAAGCCGCCGTCCTTGAACACCGGGTGGGTGAAGAGGTTGGTGGTCACCATCGGGATGACCAGGCCGGTCTCGTCGAGCGCCTTGCGGAAGCGGCCGAGGATCTCGTCGCGGCTGGCATTGTCGGAGCCGAACGGCACGACGTCGTCGTCGTGGAACGTCATGCCGTATGCGCCCAGCTCGGTCAGCTTGTGGACGGCCTCGACCGGGTCGAGGGGCGCGCGGGTGGCGTCACCGAAGGGATCGCGGGCCTGCCAACCCACGGTCCAGAGGCCGAAGGAGAACTTGTCGGCGCGCGTCGGCTGGACAGACATATTGACCTCCGTGTGGCATCCACGATTTGTTCAACGGTTGAATTATTTGCCCCCACTGTGGCACTGTCAAGGGCATGACGGACGCGCCTGTACGGCAGGCCTCGCTGCGCGAGCACAACCTGGGGCTGGTGCTCCGCCAGGCCGCGAACGCCGCCCGTCCGCCCTCCCGCGCCGACATCGCCGCCGCCACAAGTCTCACCCGCGCCACCGTCTCCGCGCTGGTAGATGACCTGATCGCGGGTGGCCTGCTGACCGAGGTAGAGCCCGCGCCGAGGGCCGGCGCCGGGCGCCCCGCCGCCGGCCTTGTGCTTTCCGCGAGCGGCCCGGCCGGTCTCGGCCTGGAGATCAACGTCGACTACCTGTCGGCCTGCGTGGTGGACCTCGCCGGGACCGTCCGCCACCGGGAGGTACGCCACGCCGACCAGCGCCCCGGCCGCCCGGCCGAGGTGCTCGCCGAGGTCGCCGAGCTCGCCGCCGCGGCCCGCGCACACGCCGAGCGGCAGGGCCTGACCCTCGCCGGGGCGGCCCTCGCCGTGCCCGGACTCGTGACCCCCACCGGCCTCGTCCGCCTCGCTCCCAACCTCGGCTGGCGCGACGTGGACGTGCCCGCCGGCCTCGCACAGGGGCTGGCGGGCTCCGGTCCGCGAAGCGAAGCGACGAGGCGGGATGGCGCCGGCCCTCTGGGGCGCTCAGCCGCGCTCGACGGCCTACCGGTCACTGTGGACAACGAGGCCAACCTCGCCGCGCTGGGCGAGCTGCACGCCGGCCCGGCCGGCCCGGCCAGCTTCCTCTACGTATCCGGCGAGATCGGCATCGGCGCCGGCATCGTGCTGCACGGCACCCTCTTCCGCGGCGCCCGCGGCTGGAGCGGCGAGCTCGGTCACATGGCCGTGCGCCCGGACGGCCCCGCCTGCCGGTGCGGCGCACGCGGCTGCCTGGAGCAGTACGCCGGCCAGGAAGCCATCCTCCGCGCCGCCGGCACCGACGATTTGCTCCCACAGGCCAAGGCGGGCAACCCGGCGGTGCTGGACGCCCTCTCCGCGGCCGGCGCCGCACTCGGGGTAGCGGTAGCCGGCGTGGTCAACCTCCTCGACGTCGAGGCGGTCGTGCTCGGCGGCATCTACGCGCCACTCGCCCCTTGGCTGTGCCCCGCGGTCGAGGCCGAGATCCGCCAGCGGGTGCTGACGGCCGGCTGGTCCCCTGTGGACATACGCCCGTCGGTCCTCGGCGCCGACGCCGCCGTGGTCGGCGCCGCCGGCTCGGTGGTCCGCACCATCCACGACCACCCGGCCCGCTGGCTCACCCGCGTCTAGAGCCTTTTCGGAGTCGAGGTGGCCGGCCGATACGTTCCTTTTAGGACAAAGATTTGAGCTACCGCGACGTCCGTCGTGGTCCAGACCGCCGCTCCCGCGGCCTCACCCGTCCGCCGCCGGTCCCGCTCACCCCGTTGGGCCGCGCGGCGGTCGCTGTTTGTCCACAATGCCTGCTCCCGGGTCGGCGCTCTGGGAAAGCAACAGGGGTTTCGTCGCCGCGGGTAACCGCCGCGGCGGTGTGAGCCGCGCGAGATTCCAGATCTCGGAGAGTTAGGGCGCTATTTCAACCCTAAGCCTCCTAGATCTCGAAGTCCCGACCCATGAGCTGGTAACGCTGCGTCAGGATGGCGAAGGAAGGCCCCGCGAAGACCCCCTTCGGGGCTTGTCCCGCGGACCTGCCAGTGGACGGCCGGAGATCTCGGCTCGCCCCGCGAGCCGCCGGCCGGGAACGGTCCCCGCGGGAGCATACGGCCTCCAGCTGACGCGGACGGGGGCTCAGCATCTGGGCGGCACCGTGATCGTTAGCCCTACAGCCGTACGACACGCCGGAGACAGTGCGGGTAGTGGGCTACCGATCATCGCGGCGCGGTGGTCAGCCGCGCGTCTTTAGCGGCCTGGGTGTGTCGCGCAGAGGGTGAGCCGCCAAAGACGGTTGTCTAGTAGGCGCCTCGGCTGGCCATGACGGCGCCGATGGTCTTCCACATGATGACGACGTCGGTGGCGAGGGACCAGTTTTCGACGTAGTAGAGGTCTAGGCGCAGACCGTCCTCCCAGGACAGGTCCGAGCGGCCGCTGACCTGCCACAGGCCGGTGATGCCGGGCTTGACCAGCAGGCGGCGGGCGATGTCGCCGTCGTAGCGGGCGACCTCGGAGGGCAGCGGCGGGCGTGGGCCGACCAGGCTCATGTGGCCGACCAGCACGTTGAGCAGCTGGGGCAGCTCGTCCAATGAGTACTTGCGGAGGATGCGGCCGACGCGGGTGACCCGAGGGTCCTTGCGCATCTTGAAGAGCAGGCCATCGTGCTCGTTGTTGGCGGCCAGCTTGGCCAGCATCTCGTCGGCGTTGACCACCATGGTGCGGAACTTGTACACGCCGAACTCGCGGCCGCCCTGGCCGACGCGGATCTGCCGGAAGATGACCGGGCCCTTGCTGTCGAGCTTGATGGCCAGGGCGATCAGGAGCATCAGCGGCAGCGCGATCGTCAGGCCGAACAGCGCGGTGAACCGGTCGACGAAGCCCTTGACGATCTTGCGGGTGCCGCGGAACTCGGGCGCCTCCACGTGGATCAGCGGCAGGCCGGCGACCGGGCGGGTGTGGATCCGTGGGCCGGCGACGTCGGTGAGGGCGGGCGCGAGCACCAGGTCGATGCCGGTGCCTTCCATCTGCCAGCCGAGCCGGCGCAGGCGGGCGGCGGTCAGCTCGCCGGAAGCGGTCACCGCGACCGTGTCGACGCCGGCCGCGCGGGCGGCCTCGAGGATGCTGCGGAACGAGCCCACCACCGGCACGTCGCCGAGCCGCTGCGGCACCGGTGCGAGCAGCGCGTCCGGGATGCAGGCGCCGACCACGCGGTAGCCGGCGTACGGCTCGCGGCGGAGCGTGTGCACGAGCTCCAGCACGTGCGGGGCGTCGCCGACCACCAGCACGCGGCGGGACCAGCCGGTGCCCCGGACGCGCGCCCGGTGCAGCCACTTGCGGGCCACGTAGCGCCCGGCGACGAGGCCGATCGTGCCGGTCGCGAACGTCAGGGCCAGGAAGCCCCGGGCGACGCCGACGTTGGCCACGTAGCCGACGATCGCGATGCCGCCGGCCAGGCGGAGGCTCGCTGAGGTGACCCGGCGGTACTCGTCGGCGCCGTAGCCGAGCACGCGGTCGTCGTAGCAGCGAAGCAGCTTGAGTGAGGCGAGCCAGACCAGCACGAGGGCTGGTCCGACCACCGGGTAGGGGATCTGCGAGCCGACCGGCGCACCCCCGCCGAACGGCTCCACCACCCAGTTGAACCGGCCGAAGTAGCCCGCGAGGACGGCGAGCGAGATGATGCCGAGATCCAGCACCACCAATGCCCGCTCGTACGTGCGCAGCCTCGTGCGAAGCAGCGCACCTGTCGTTTCTAATGCCCCCGGAGCCCCCACCGGACGCGTCAGGAGAGTCGCCGACGTCACCAGCCCTCCCCCAGCTTGTTTAAGTCGACCGTGCCCTCACGGCAAGCGCCGGACCCATTTTGGGGCCGGCGGCGCCTGAGCACCAGGACATCTTGAACCCACTGCGGCACCCCGCAAGTGCTTCGGACAAAAAACTGTCAGTTCATTGCGATCAACCACCCGAACGTACATGTACGCAAGGTAGTCAATTGCCTACAACCGGTATATCCGCAGGTCAGCGGGGGGCTGCGGGGCGCAGCGCGAGGGCTTTGAGGAAGATGTCGCCGATTTTCGTCGGGTCCTTGGTGACGAAGACTCCGCCGCCTGTGACATTGGTAATCCGCTTGAGCTGACCCTCGTCGACGCCGTCGCCGATGCCCAAGATGATCACCTGGACGGGCTTCTTCGGGTCGGCGAGATCCTTCAGCTGGGCCAGCAGGGCCTGCTCGCTGATGCCGTTGGCGTCGTCGTTCTTACCGTCCGTGAACATGACGATCGAGTTGACCCGGTCGGCCGCCCAGCCGTCCTGGACTTCCTTGTACGCCGCGAGCATCGTGTCGTAGAGCCCGGTGTCGCCGTCGGACTTCGGCTCGATGGACTTCAGGGCGGCGAGCGCCTGCGATCGGTTGCTGCTCAGTGGACCGATCGGCACGAGCTCGAGCCAGTCTTTGCCGCCGTCGAGCTGAGTGGAGAACGTCCACAGGCCGAGCGCCCACGAGTCGTCGAAGAGGCCGAGCCCGGCCTGGGCCGCCGCGAGCGTCACCGCCATCCGGGTGGCGTTGCGGGCCTCGGGCACCGTCTCCAGCATCGAGCCGGAAACGTCCATGACGGCGAGCATGCGGCCCGGCGCGGTGACGGCCGTCCAGGTGGCCAGCGAGCGGTCGAGCGCGAGCGGGTCGAGGTCGCCGGCCGCCTTGCCGCCGGCGTTGGGCGTCGGGGACGGCGGCCCGCCGGCCGGGCTGGGCGCGCCGGTGGGCGGCGCGAAGCCGGTCCCCCACGTGCCGTCGGGCGAGCGGAGGCCCTGCGCGCCGAGCCGGTCGCGGAAGGTGCCGCTGTCGAGCGCGTCGTGGACCGCCTCGGCCGCGGCCGCCTTGGCCGGGTCGACTCCCGGCATGATCGCGAACGGGTAGTCGAGCGGGGTCGGCGTCGGCTCGACGTAGAGCGCGGCGAGCGGCACCGGCGGCTTCTTCGCGTTGTACGCGATGACGTCCTTTTCGGACAGTGGCGCCACGCTGAGCCCGGAGGCGAGCGAGGCGGCGTCGGAGGCCTGTGGAAACTTGGCCACCAGGTCGTCACGGAGCGCCGAGCGCCCGATGGCCAGCGACCGCAGGGCGGCGGTCTGCGCCTGCCTGTTGCTGCCCGCGCCGGCCGCCGCGCTGAGCGAGAGCAGCCCGGAGAGGCCGGCCGCGTCGCGGGTCGGCTCGACGATCCCGGTGCGCAGGCCGGTGCCGGTGGTCATCTGCTTGAGCAGGTCGGCCCAGCCCACCTTCTTTTCCGGCCAGCCGAGGCTCTCGGCGAGCGGCTCCGGCATCGCGGCCACCACCGGGCTGCGCGCGACCGACCCACCGTCTGAGGGGGTGAAGCCGGGCGCCAGGGTCTTGAGCCGCACCAGCCAGGTCGAGGAGTCGGGCAGCCACACGTCGGGCAGCTCCAGCGTGCCGTTGGCGCTGCCGACTCCGGCGAGGCCGACGCTGTGCTGCGCCGCGATCACCGCCGCCACGTCGACCGAGTTGACCTCGCTGACGTCGACCGCCACGCAGGTGCCGTCGACCGAGCCGCCGTCCGCGCGCCAAGCGTCCACCGTGGAACGCACAGCGGGTGCGATCTCGGGTGAGGCGGCGACGGCAAGCTTCACCTCGCCGGTGCACCGGGAGCCGACGAGCTCTCGATATCCGAACCACGAGCCACCCACGACGAGGACAAGCGCCACCGCCACAGCGATGGCGCCTGCTCCGCGGTAGTTGCTACGCATGCGATGGCGGCCTGGCACGGTCCCCATCCTGCTGACGCTTCCTGCACATCGCCAGGTACGTTCGGCCGAAAGTTACGGATCAGGGACCTTCTGGTTGATATTCGGTCACGTGGCGTAGCTGTATAGCGCCGGTGCGTTTTGGGAATCCCCCATATACCGGGGCAATCCACAATCGTTCAAGAGAGGCGCTTCATTCGCGATATCGGCCTATAAGGACTTAGCGGGCAAAACGCAGGTAGGGCTCGGCAGATCGAGTACCCTGCCCGGCTCCTGCGGGACGCCGGAGTCCCGATCCAGGTGGAAACCGACCACCGCGTGCGAGCGCTCGTTGGCCACGTACAGGTGCTCGCCCACCACCGCGAAGTGCCGCGGCCAGTGGCCACCGGTCGGCACCTCGGCCAGGTATGCGAGGGCGTCGTCGGCGAGCGAGAACACCGAGACCGTGTCGATCCCGCGGTTGGCGACGTAGAGGAAGCGGCCGTCGGGGCGCACCGCGATCTCAGAGGGCTGCGCCCCGGTGAGCCGGGTGGTGGCCATCCGGCCGCGCTCGTGCAGCACACCGGCGGCGCCGTCGATGTCGTAGGCGGTCACGGTCGCGTCGAGCTCGCCCACCAGGTAGGCGCGCTTGCCGTCCGGGTGGCGGGCGATGTGTCGCGGCCCCATGCCGGCGTGCACGTGGATCCGCGGCCCGATCGGCACGAGACGGCCGGTGGCGGCCTCCAACTCGTACCGGTAGACGGCGTCGGTGCCCAGGTCGATCACGAGGATCGCGCCGCCGCCCGGATTGGGTGAGGCCATGTGGGCGTGCGCCCGCTCCTGCCGCTCGGGGTTGGGGCCCTTGCCGTCGTGCACCAGCAGGTCGGTGCGCTCACCCAGCGCGCCGTCGTCACCCAGCCGGTGTACGGCCACGCTCCCGCTCGTGTAGTTAGTGCTCACGAGGTATCGCCCGCCGGGCGCCACGACGAGGTGGCAGGGGTGGGCGCCGCCGGTGGCGCCGGTGCCGAGGGAGCGCAGGTCGGTCTCGCCATCCACGGCCCAGGCGTGCACCTCGCCCTCCTCGACCTCGCTCGTCGAGTAGAGCACCGGGAGAGTCGGGTGCCAGGCGAGGAACGAGGGCGACTGGGTGCGCGCCACCACGCCCAGCGAGTCGAGCCGGCCGGTCGCCGGGTCACGCCGCACGGCGGTGATGCCCGTGCCTTCCCCGCCCATCTCCGCCGTGTAGCACCCGATGTAGAGGAGTCCGGTCACGCTCTGATCCAACCAGACGACCACCGGTTGATCTAGCGTCTGCAGATCGTATAGGATCTACGATCGTGGTGACGATGAGGCCGGCCCGGCGACTGACCCTCACCGAGGACGTGTACGCGTCGGTGCAGGCGCTGATCATGGACCACGCCGTCGCGCCCGGCGCCCGGATCAACATCGACGCCCTCGCCCGCCAGCTGGAGGTCTCACCCACGCCGGTGCGCGAGGCGCTCGCCCGGCTGGAGGCCGACGGGCTGGTCCGCAAGCGCCCGCTGGCCGGATACACGGCCGCGCCGCTGCTCACCCGCGACGAGTTCGAGGAGCTGGTGGAGATGCGGCTCATCCTGGAGCCGCCGGCGGCGAGCCGTGCCGCCGGTGTGACCGCGGCGTCCGATGTGGACCGGCTCCGCGCCGAGGCCGACCTCCCCGACCCGCAGCCGGGAATCGCCGCTTTCACCGCGCAGGACGCCCGCTTCCACAACCTCGTCGCCGAGCTCTCCGCCAACCGCATGCTGCACGAGGCCGTGGTGCGGCTCCGCTCGCACCTGCACCTCTTCCGGCTCCACTTCCCGCCGGCCCACTACGGGATCAGCGCGGAGGAGCACCACCGCGTGGTCGACGCGATCGCCGCGCGCGACCCGGAGCGCGCGGGAGCGGCCATGCGCGCGCACATCACCGCCGCCCGGGAGCGGCATCTCCCCTACTTCGGGAGGCCCGCGTGAAAGTCGCGCTCTTCGTCACCTGCGTCAACGACCTCGTCTTCCCCGGCACCGGCCGCGCGGTGGTCCAGATCCTGGAGCGGCTCGGCCACACCGTGGAGTTTCCCGCCGAGCAGGGCTGCTGCGGCCAGATGCACGCCAACAGCGGCTACCGCGAAGAGGCGCTGCCGCTGGTGGCCAACTACGCCAAGACCTTCGACGGGTACGACGCGGTGGTCTGCCCGTCCGGCTCGTGCGTGGCGATGGTCCGCGACTGGTACCCCAAGCTGGTGCCCGGTGCCGCCGGGGTGGCCGCCCGTACGTACGAGCTGTCCGAGCTGCTGGTCGACGTGCTCGGCGTGACCGACGTGGGCGCGGTGTTCCCGCACAAGGTGACGTACCACCCCACCTGCCACGGCCTGCGCATGCTCCGCCTCGGCGACCGGCCGCGGCGGCTGCTGGAGGCGGTCCGCGACCTGGATCTCGTCGACCTGCCCGGCGCGGAGGAGTGCTGCGGCTTCGGCGGCACGTTCGCGATGAAGAACGCCGGCGTATCGGGCGCCATGCTCGCCGACAAGTGCCGCTCCATCGTGGACACCGGCGCCGCGTACGTGGCGGCGGTCGACAACTCGTGCCTCGCGCACATCGGCGGCGGCCTGTCCCGCGGCGGTGGCCCGGCCAAGCCGATCCACTACGCCGAGATCCTGGCGGCGACCTCATGAGTGGCATCGTCGCGAAGCGACCGTTTCCGGCGGCGGCGCGCAAGGAGCTGGCCGACGCGCAGCTGCGCGCCAACCTCCGCAAGGCCACCCACACGATCCGCGACAAGCGGCTGCGCGTGGTCGGCGAGGTGCCCGATTGGGAGGCGCTGCGCCGCTCCGGCGCGGCCGTCAAGGACGACGTGCTGAGCCGCCTGCCCGAGCTGCTCGAACAGTTCGAGGCGGCGGCCACGGCGGCCGGCGCGACGGTCCACTGGGCCCGCGACGCGGCCGAGGCCTGCGCGGTGGTCACCGGGCTGGTGCGCGACACCGGCGCCGCCGAGGTCGTCAAGGTGAAGTCGATGGTCACCCAGGAGATCGGCCTCAACGAAGCGCTGGAGGCGGCCGGCATCGCGGCGGTGGAGACCGACCTGGCCGAGCTGATCGTCCAGCTCGCCGGCGACACCCCCTCGCACATCCTGGTGCCGGCGATCCACTACAACCGCTCGCAGATCCGCGACATCTTCAAGCGCAACGGCCTCTCGGCGTTGACCGACGACCCGCCCGCGCTGGCCGAGGCGGCACGGCGGCACCTGCGCGCCAAGTTCCTCTCCGCGCGGGTGGGCATCTCGGGCGCCAACTTCGCGGTCGCCGAGTCCGGCACGCTCGTGGTGGTCGAGTCCGAGGGCAACGGCCGGATGTGCCTCACGCTCCCGGAGACGCTCATCTCGGTCGTGGGCATCGAGAAGATCGTGCCGACGTTCCGCGACCTGGAGGTCTTCCTCCAGCTGCTGCCGCGCTCCTCGACGGGCGAGCGGATGAACCCGTACACGTCACTGTGGACCGGCGTCACGCCCGGCGACGGGCCGCAGACCGTCCACATCGTCCTCGTCGACAACGGACGCACGGACACCCTCGCCGATGACGTGGGTCGGCAGGCGCTGCGCTGCATCCGCTGCTCCGCCTGCCTCAACGTCTGCCCGGTGTACGAGCGGGTCGGCGGCCACGCCTACGGCTCCGTCTACCCTGGACCGATCGGCGCGATCCTCTCCCCGCAGATGAGCGGCGAGGGCGCCAACCACACCCTGCCGTACGCGTCCACGCTCTGTGGCGCCTGCTACGACGCCTGCCCGGTGCGGATCAACATCCCGGAGGTGCTGGTCCACCTGCGACAGACCGGCCCGCACCCGCCGGCCGAGCGGGCCGCGATGCGCGCGCTGTCGTGGGTGATGCGCGACCGCCGCCGCTACACCGCGGCCCTCCGCGCCGCCCGCCGCGGCGCCGCCCCGGTGCGCTGGGTGGCCGGCCGCCGCGGCACGGTGCGCCACCTTCCGTGGCCCCTGTCGAAGTGGACGTCCACACGGGACGCTCCCCTGCCTGCGAAGCAGACCTTCCGCGAGTGGTGGGCCAATGAACGCGGCGCCTAATCCCACGACAGCCCTCAAGACTCGAAGAAGAACAGAAGCATTGAGCTACCGCGATGTCCGTCGTGGTCC
This sequence comes from Phytohabitans sp. LJ34, assembly GCF_052068095.1. Taxonomy (NCBI): domain Bacteria; kingdom Bacillati; phylum Actinomycetota; class Actinomycetes; order Micromonosporales; family Micromonosporaceae; genus Phytohabitans; species Phytohabitans sp. LJ34. Next base: position 167,830 of record NZ_JBQHDG010000013.1, read on the forward strand.
AGACCGTTGCGCGGGGTCCCCGGGGAAACGTGGAGCGCAGCGGAGCGTTTTCTTGGGGTGCATTTCCCGCGGCCTCACCCGTCCGCTGTTGGTTGAGGCGTCGCTTCGCGACGCCGTTCGGGCTTGCCCCGCGGACATGGCAGCGGAGGTCGGGGATTTCGGCTCGCTCCGCGAGCCGCCGACCTGCGCGGTCTCCGGCGGGAGCAGCGGTCCGCAGGTGACGCGGACCGGGAAATGTTCTCATGAATATCCGGCGGTGGGCCCATGAGTGCGCGTGACGAGGTGTTGCGGCGGGTGCGGGCGGCGCGGCCGAGCACGGCCGTCACCGTGCCGCGGGAGTACCGGGCCGTCGACGGCGACACCGACCTCGTGGATCTGCTCGTGGACCGGCTGCTCGACTACAAGGCGACCGTGCGGCGGTGCGGCGCGGACGGGCTGGGCGGCGCGGTCGGCGAGCTGCTGAGCGGCGCCTCGGCCGTGGTCACGCCGGCCGGTGTGCCGGACGCCTGGCTCGCCGGATACCAGGGCGATGTCTTGCGAGAACCGCTCGCGGTGGCCGACCTCGACGCGCCCGGGGTGGCAGTGCTGACCGGATGTGCCGTCGCGATCGCGCGCACCGGGACGCTGGTGCTGGACGCGGGGCCGGACCAGGGGCGGCGCGCGCTCACGCTGGTGCCCGACCACCACGTCTGCGTCGTCCACAGCGGACAGATCGTGGGCGGGGTGCCGGAGGCGCTGGCCCGGCTGGCAGACCCCACGCGGCCGCTCACGCTGGTCTCCGGGCCCTCGGCGACGAGCGACATCGAGCTAAACCGGGTCGAGGGCGTGCACGGGCCGCGGCGGCTCGACGTCGTCCTGGTGGTGGATTGACGTTACCTCGCCACGCAGGCGGGGCTGGTCGGCGCAGATCTTCTTGAGCAGCGCGACGATCGGGCGCAGGTGGTTGGGGCGGGGGTTGGCCGTCGTCACGTGCACCTCCAGCGTCAGCCGCTCGGTCTCGTGGTGCAGCGGCACCCACTTGGAGTGCTCCACGCCCGCACCGCCGAAGCGCATGCCGGGCTTGTAGATGAGCGCGATGTCCGACGGCGCCAGGACGAGCGGGCTGGCCAGGCCGCACTCGTGCAGCAGGGCGACCCGCTCGATGACACTGCCGATCTCGTACGTGGCGCTGGCCACCCGCCGCTCCTCGCCCGGGTCCTCGATCCGGTTGGCGGCGATCCGCTCCTCCAGCAGGATGCGTGCGCGCGAGTCCTTGGGCGGCACGTGCGAGACGCTGCGCACGAACTCGGCCAGCGGCATCGCGTCGCCCGGGTACTCGGCCGGCACCAGCACCTCCAGCTGCGACTCGTACAGCAGGTCGGACTGGAGCTCCTCGCGAAACTCGGCGGGTGGCGGCTGGCCGATCGCGAGGTGGTACGTGCCTGTGGTGAGCGGCCAGAAGGCCTGGTCGAAGAAGGACTCGTTGCCGCGGTCGCTCTGCTTGAGCTCCTCGATGCCGACCTTCTCCTCACCTGCCGGGTGCTGGGCGAGCGTCTCGACGTAGAGGGTCTTGACGATCGTGGCGTGGTGCGGGAGGCAGACCAGCCGGGTCACGTCCGACTCGGCGAGACGGCCCCGCTCCTCCTGGTACAGGCTGCGAACGCGTTCGCAGAATCGCTGGAAGCGCTGGCCGCGGACGGTCAGCTCCGCCTTGCCGCGCGGTCCCACGCCCTCGCGCAGCGCGGGGCGCCCCAGCCACCTGTTGATCTTCAGGAGGATGGTGCGCACGCCCTCGACGGTGATGTGCTCGTCGTACCGGTCGGCGAGCAGCCGCACGGCACGCTGCCGGGTGCCGGCCTCCACCACCGCCATGAAGACGACGCAGTCCCACTCGTCCGGCGCGCGGTCCCTCACCTTTCCCACAGCGGAAAGTTACGGCCCACACACGGCCTGCTTAGGTGATTTGCGGTACAGCGGCGTGGCTCCCGACAAGCGGAGCTTGCCGAGCGCAACAAATAGTTCTTCCGATCTTGGCCGAACCCGCGCCGCCAGGCACCGCCGAAAACCGGCCGCGATAATCGCCGCAACAGGTACAAAGCGGATGTGTTCGCCCGGCCGAGCTGGCACTCGCTCATCTTCTACGTCGGGGCCGCCAACGTGGCTCGGACGCTGCTCGCCCGTTGCCAAGGCGACCCCGAGCCGCACGCACACGTCGGCGTGTACGCGCTCTGCGCCGCGCTGGCCGTCCTCGTCGCCCGGCTCGTGGAGCGGGCCCGCAGCGCGCTCACCTCACGGGTGTGGAGCGCGTGCCTCGGCATGACCGGCCTGCTCTACGCCACGCTGCACGGCGACATCCACCCCTGGGCGCCGGTGCCGGCGGCGGCGCTGCTCCTCGCGGCAGTGTGCGCGGGCGAGCTCGGCTACCGGCTCAGGGGCACCCGCCGCCCCTCCTGGCACGCGGTCATCTTCTTCGTCGCGTCCTCCGGCGTGAGCCGCACGGTGCTGGTGGCGTACGGCGCCAGCCTGCCCCTGCTCGTCCACTGTGGCGCGTACCTGCTGTGCCTGGGCTTCGCGCTGGTGGCGGGCGGCATCATGCGGCGGGTCGAGAGCCCGCTGACGCCGCGCGTACACAGTGGGAGCCTCGGCCTCACCGGGCTGCTGCTCGCGTCCGCGCACGCGGAGACGCCGGCCCACGCGCCGGTCGCGGTCACCGCGCTGGTCCTCGGTGCGACCTGCGTGGGAGAGCTGGCCTACCGCCGTCGCAGCCTCTCGCGACGGAGTCAGGCCGGCACGGGGTGGCCGTGGTAGCCGGCCACGTGCTCGACGAGCGCGATCAGCACCAGCTTGCCGGACTGCCGCTCGCGCACGTCGCAGAGCACCACCGGCACGTCACGGTCGAGGTCGAGCGCCTGCCGCACCGCGTCCGCGGTGTAGCGGCGGGCGCCGTCGAAGCAGTTGACGCCCACGACGAACGGGATGCCGTGCCGCTCGAAGTAGTCGACGGAGGGAAAGCTGTCGGCCAGCCGGCGGGTGTCGGCGAGCACCACGGCGCCGAGCGCGCCGTACGCCAGCTCGTCCCAGAGAAACCAGAAGCGGTCCTGCCCGGGTGTGCCGAAGAGGTACACCTGGAGATCCTCGTTGATGGTGATGCGACCGAAGTCCATCGCGACCGTGGTGGTGCGCTTGCCCTCGACGCCCGCCAGGTTGTCGGTGCCGATGCTGGCGTGGGTGATTACCTCCTCGGTGTGCAAAGGTCGGATCTCGCTCACCGCACCCACCAAAGTGGACTTGCCAGCGCCGAACCCGCCCGCGATGAGTATCTTCAGCGCGAGCGGGATCCGCCGATCGGCGTCGAGGTCAGAGTGCCCGTAGTCCATTCACCACCGCCTGGAGGACGTCGTCTTCGGGGAAGTGGGCCGCCGTGGACGGCTCGTGCATCGCGATGAGACCGGCCGCGAGGAGGTCGCCGAGCAGCACCCGGACGACCCCGAGGACCAGGTTGAGCCCGGCGGCCAGCTCGGCCACCGACACGGGATCCTCGGCCATCGCGAGGATCGCGCGGTGTTCGGGTTGCAGGTAGGCGGCGTCCGGCGAACCCGCGGCACCCGGTGCCGCGAGGACGAACGCCATCAGGTCGAACCCACCGGTCACCGGCCGCACCCGGCCACCGGTCACCGTGTACGGACGGACTACCGGCCCGGCATCTTCGTCGAGCCAGTCGTGCTGGGCCTCGGGGGCCGGCGACGTCCGATCCGAGGAGCGCAGCGGCGAGGACGGACGGAGGCGGCCGTCCCCGGGGCCAACGCGCGCGGCCCGCGCGTCAGCCGGCTCAGCCCCGGAGGCCTCACCCCGCATCGGAGGGCACCGTCGGGTGGCGCATGGGTGTGCTCATGTTTTGCCCCACCCGCGCGACCAGCATCGCCATCTCATATGCGATCAAGCCAATGTCCGAGTCGATGCCGGCCAGCAGCGCCAGGCACGCACCGCGCCCGGCGGCCGTGACGAAGAGGTACGCCCCCTCCATCTCGACCACGGTCTGCCGCACCGGCCCGGTCTCGAAGTGGCGGCTCGCACCCTTGGCCAGGCTCTGGAAGCCGGCGGCCATGGCGGAGAGGTGCTCGGCGTCTTCTCGGGTCAGGCCGTGCGACGAGCCCATCAGCAGCCCGTCGGCGGAGAGCACCACGGCGTGGTGCGCGGACGGCACCCGCTCGATGAGATCGTCGAGCAGCCAGTTGAGTCTGGCGGCCGGGCTGGTCGTCGACACCACTACTTGTCTCCTTCCGGCTCGGCGGGCGGCTCACCATTGTCGCCTGCCGGCCCGACGTCGTCCGCGGCCAGCTTGCCGTGCCCGTTGGCGTCCGCGGGTGGCTTGTCGCCGACCGGGAACGCCTCCGCGCCGGCGACTCCGGGCTTGCGGGTGGGCAGTCCGTCGCCGGTCTTGCGGCGCGGCAGCCCGCCGCCCGTGGACCTGCGGGCGGGAGGTCCCTCCGCACCGGCCCGCCGGGAGGGTGGGGCGTCGGTGGCCCGCTTGCGGCGGGGCAGGCCGTCGACCACCTCGGGCGCCTCGCCGGTGGCCGCCGCGGGCGGGGGGACGACCGCGCCCGGCGGTGGCGACGCGGTGCCCCGGGCGAGCGGCACGGGCCCGGCCGGAGCGTCTGCGCCACCCCTCCGCGCCAGCGGCACGGCACCGGGCGGCCGGCTCGGCGGTATCGCGTCGGCGTCGCGGCGGCCGCGGGCGGTGCCGGCCTGGAGGGCGGCCATGGTGGCGCGGGCCTGCTCGGCGGTGCGCGGCGGCGGCTCCGCGTCGGCCCGGTCGAGCGTGAGCGGGCCGGCCGGCTCGCCGCGCAGCTGCGGCGCCAGGCTCGCCTGGCGCACGCGCTTGGGCAGCCCATCCGGCCCCGCCGTGAGCGACGCGTCGGTGGGCTCCTCCGGCTCGATGACGGGAGCGGGCACCAGCACCGGGCGGGCCACCGCCTCCAGCGAGCGGCGCGGCCCCGAGTCGATGCTGGCGAGCGCTCGGGCCCGGCGCACCCGGCGGGTCTCGGCACCGGCCGGGCCGGCCGGCAGCGCGGCCGGCTCGTCGCGCGGGGTGACGAGGTCGGGCGGAACGAGCACGACGGCGGTGACCCCACCGTACGGCGAGCTGCGCAGCTGGATCTTCACACCGTGGCGCGCGCCGAGCTGGGCCACCACGAACAGGCCCAGCCGAGCGCTGTTGGCCGGATCGAAGTCGGGCGGCCGGCTCAGCTTGCGATTGGCCTCGCCGATCGCCTCTGGCGTCATGCCGAGCCCGCGGTCTTCGATCTCGACCGCGTACCCATTGGGCACCGAAGCGCCGGTGACCTGCACCTTCGTCTCCGGCGGCGAGTACGACGTCGCGTTTTCGATCAGCTCGGCGAGCAGGTGGATCAGGTCGCCGACCGCGCGGCCGGCGATGTCGGCGGGCTCGGCCTTGGTGATCGCGACCCGGGAGTAATCCTCCACTTCGGACACCGCACCGCGGATCACGTCCATCACGCCGACCGGGTTTCGCCAGCCGCGGCCCGGCGCGGAGCCGGCGAGGATGACGAGGTCTTCGGCGTGCCGCCGCATGCGGGTGGCGAGATGGTCGACGCGGAAGAGGTTTTCCAGCTCGTCCGGGTCGGTGCTCCGGCGCTCCATCGAGTCGAGCAGCGCCAGCTGGCGATGCAGGAGCGCCTGGCTGCGCCGGGCGATGTTGAGGAACACCTCGTTGAAGCCCTGCCGCAGCGTCGACTCGTCGACCGCGGCCTGCACGGCGGTGCGCTGCGCCTCGGTGAACGCCCGGCCGAGCTGGCCGATCTCGTCGCTGCCGTACTCCAGCGGGGGCGCCTCCTCGGCGACGTCGACCTCCTCGCCGCGCCGCAGCCGGGCGACAACCCCGGGCAGCCGCCGGTCGGCCAGGTCGATCGCGCTCTCCCGCAGGCTGCTGAGGCGCCGGATCAGCGACCGGCCCACGCGCAGGGAGATCAGCAGCGACAGGGCGATCGCGGCGAGGCCGAGGAGGCCGGCGAGCGCCAGGCGGAGCAGCACACCGACGGCGACCGGCGTGGCCCGCTCGGCGAGCGCGTCGGCGCTGGAGAGCTCGAACTCGCGCAGCTGGCGCACGGCCGGCTCGTACGCGCTCTGCCAGGACGCGGCGGTGATCGGCAGGGCCTGACCGTCGCGCCCCTGTGCGATCACGCGGTCTTCGAGCCCGCGGAGCCGGGTGAACGCCTCGCCCTCGGTCATCCGCTGGTAGGCGACCCGCTCGGCGTCCGGCAGCGCGGGCAGGGCCTGGGCGAACAGAAAGCGGTGGGCGCCGATGATCTGCACCAGCTGGGCATGCTCGCCGCCGGAGAACCTGCCGGCCGCGAACGCACCCGCCAGCAGCGCGTCGGACTGCCCGAGCACCTCGCGGGCCCGGCCCAACGCGGTGATCGCGCGGGCCTCGCGGTTGAGGTCGTCGTCGTCGACGTCCGCGATGATCTCGAAGACCCGGAACCCGCCGTCGATCACACCGCTGTACAGCCCGAGCGCGCCGGCCTGGTCCATTTCCCGCCGGTCGATGAAGCCGCGGCCGGTGGGCAGCAGGTCGAGCGAAGTGAAGAGCTGGTCGAGGTGGCTGCGGAGCCGGCCCTCGGCGGTGTCGTGCAGGTCGGGGCTGCCGGCCCGGCGGCGAAACTCGGCCACCGCGGCGTCGGTGCGATTGCGCTGCTCGCCGAGCGCCGGCAGCTCGCCCTTGCCGGCGAGGTAGACGAGTGAGAGCCGCCGCTCGCGCTGTAGCTCGGCCACCATGCTTTCGCCCGGCCTGCCCACCTCGTCGAGGAGCTTTTGCGCCCCGAGCAGGGCCAATGCGGGGCCGACCGTGAGCGTCGTGGTGAATATCCAGAGCGCCAAAAGGGCGGCGAGGGGCACGGTGACCAGGGCGATAATCTTCGCGCGGATCGACCAGTTGCCTGTATTCATGAGACCTCGCCCGACGGGGGTACGGTACGGCAGCCTTGGGCAGGATACATTGCCCCCGCAAGTATCAAGGTGCCCCTTCTCGCGCGAAATGAGCACCGAAGATCAACGCTAATCGCGCCGAGATTTTGCCGGCTCGGGGATTGTTGATCATGGTTGAGCGGGAACTACACACCCATGTCAGCCACGCAGATCGTTGTCACCCTCATCGTCGTGCTCGCGGTGCTGGCCGCCGCGGGTGCCGGCTGGATGTTGTACCGCCGGTGGTCGCTGCGTCACCGGTTCGGCCCCGAGTACGACCGCCTCGTCGCACAGCGCGAGGGCAGGTCGGCCGCCGAGCGCGAGCTGCGCGAGCGCGAGCGCCGGCACGCCGAACTGGACCGCAGGCCGCTCAGCCCCGAGTCCCGCGCCCGCTACGCCGCGGAGTGGGAAGAAATCCAGATCCGTTTCGTCGAGTCGCCGGTCGAGGCCGTGAGCGCCGCCGAGGACCTCGTGGGCCGCATGGCCACCGAGCGCGGCTACCCCGCGGGCGACTTCGAGGAGCAAGCCGCATACCTGTCCGTCGAGCACTCGCGCTCGCTCGACCACTACCGCCAGGCGCACTCGGTGCGCGAGGCCGTCGACCGCGGCGAGAGCGACACCGAGCAGCTGCGCGAGGCGCTCGTGCACTACCGCGAGATGGTCACCGAGCTGCTCGGCCGCGAGGCCGTGCCCACCGCTCGCCGGCCCGCCGAGGAGGCCGCGCCGACGGCCGACGGTTACGAGAACAACCGGTGAGAGAGGGACACACGATGGCCAACCAGCAGACCCCCGAGCGGGTCACCTCCGATCCGGTTCCCGTGCCGCCGCCCACCGACGAGGACCGCGACCGGGACGGCGTTGTCGACGAGGACCGCGACCGGGACGGCGTCGACGAGCACGACCGGAACGGCGTGGTCGACGACCGCGACCGGGACGACGCGCGGCGGGACGCGGCCGAGGACGTCACCGACCGGGTGCCCGAGGACGCGATCGACGACCGCGGCACGTTCGAAGACCCGGTGCTCACCGGCGAGCGAAACGACCCGGACGACCTGACCGCCGTCGACACCCGTTCGTCCCACTTCGACGAGCCGGCGCCGCAGGAGACCGCGTTCGGCGCGGCCACCGTCGGCGGTGCGGTCGCCGCGGCGGCGCAGGCGGGCCCGTCCCGCGAGGTCCGCGACACCGACCCCGGCGCCGAGGGCGCCGTCGATGACCGCGACTTCGGCACCGACCCCGACGCTGTTCGGGACGGCCGCGACGACCGCGACACGGACACGACCCGCGATGACCTCCGCGGCGACACGACCGCGCTCGACGCGGACCGTGCGGCCGAGGAGCGGGCCTACCAGGACACGGCGGAGCGGCCGGTCGACGGCGCGGCCGACCTCCCGGAGATCGCGCCGGCCGTGGACACCCCGGCGGCGCCCAGCGCGGCGCCCGCCGTCGAGGAGCCGGTCGCCGGGCTGTGGGGCGAGGGGACCGCCCAGGGCTACCGCGACCGGTGGCGCGAGGTGCAGCTCCGCTTCATCGATGACCCGGCCGGTGCCGCCCGCGAGGCGAACCAGCTGGTCGAGGAGGCCGTCGGTGCGCTCACCGCCGAGCTGTCCCGGCAGAAGGAGTCGCTCAGCGGCTGGTCCGGTGAGGACACCGAGGAGCTGCGTTCCGTCGTCCGCCGCCACCGCGACTTCCTGGACCGCCTGCTCGGGCTTTGACAACGCTATTCGCATCCCGCGGGCCCGCGGATTGCTCAATGCGAGCTATCTGACAGCGACCCGTCCGGCACACATCGGGGTTCCGAACGCCTGGCATCACCTCGCACCGGGCGGAAGGAACCCCGATGTCCATAAGCACCCTAATGAACCTTTTTCAACCTCACCTCTCGGTCCGCCGTGAGCGTAAGCGCCGCGCCGTCCAGGTTGAAAAAAGTTCAATCTCCACGCGGCGCGGCGCCGCCGCACTCGCGGCGATGGCCGTGCTCGGCGGCGCGGGGCTCTACGGCCTCGGGCCGAGCGGCGCCGTGGCCTCCAGCCACCGTGAGGCGCCACTGATCGCGGCCGACCCGGCCGTCGACAACACCGACCTGTACGCGTTCGTCAGCCCCGACCGGCCCGACTACGTCACCTTCGTGGCGAACTGGATCCCGTTCGAGGAGCCCAACGGCGGGCCGAACTTCTACCCGTTCGCGACCGACGCCACCTACAACATCAACGTCGACAGCGACGGCGACGCCAAGGCCGACGCCGTCTTCCGCTGGAAGTTCAAGACCGAGGACCGCCGCGGCACCAAGACGTTCCTCTACAACAACGGCCCGGTGACCTCGCTGGACGACGAGAACCTGCTGGTCCGCCAGACGTACACGATGGAGTCCTCGTTCGGCGGCAAGCCGTTCAAGACCCGGGTGACCCGCGGGCCGGTGGCGCCGTCCCGGGTCGGCCCGGCGTCCATGCCGGACTACGCCAAGCTGCGCGACCAGGCCTCGATCCAGCTGCCCGGCGGCTGGAAGATCTACGCCGGCCAGGCGGACGACCCGTTCTTCCTGGACCTGCGGGTCTTCGACCTGCTGTACGGCGGCGACCTGAGCGAGACCGGCCAGGACACGGTCGCCGGCTACAACGTCAACACGATCGTCCTCCAGGTGCCGTTCAAGGACGTGGCGCTCAACGGCGACGCGAAGCGCAACCCCAACATCGGCGTGTGGACCACCACCGACCGGCCGCGCGTGCGGCTCGCCGGCGGCGGCTCGTCGGGTGACCGCGTGCAGGTCTCCCGCCTCGGCAACCCGCTGGTCAACGAGGTTGTCGTGCCGGCCGGGCTCAAGGACGCGTTCAACGCCTCCCGCCCCGACCAGGACGCCAAGAACCCCACCATCGTCAAGCGGGTGACCAACCCCGAGGTGCCGATGCTGATCGAGAAGATCTACGGCATCCCGGCGCCGGCGACACCCCGCAACGACCTTGTCGAGATCTTCCTGACCGGTATCACCACCAAGGCCGGTGGGCCGATCAAGGCGGACCTCAACTCGCAGCTCAACAACAAGGACGTGAATCCGAAGCGGTTCGTGCCGTCCGAGCAGCTGCGGCTCAACCTGACCGTGCCCGTCACCGCGGAGCCCAACCGGCTCGGCGTGCTCGCCGGCGACCTCCAGGGCTTCCCGAACGGGCGGCGGCTAACCGACGACGTGCTGGACATCGAGATCCAGGCGCTCGAGGGCGCGGCGCAGACCGGCAAGATCGTGGACGCGCTGGCCGCCGGCGACAAGGTCGACGCCAACGACCAGCAGTTCAGCGACACGTTCCCGTACCTCGCGCTGCCCAACGGCGTCGGCGTCAACACCGGTGGCGACGGCGTGAAGCCGGCTGCCGCCGACGGGTCCTCTTCGGACGGTCCGGCCCTGACTCCGGCCGGGTTCGCCAGCAAGGCCGACGACGACATGCCCGCCACCATCGCGGCGGCGGCCGTCGGGGTCGCGGCGAGCGCGGGCCTCGGCCTGCTGGTCCTCGCCTGGCTGTGGCGCCGCCGGGTCCGCCTCGCGGACCAGCGCACCCAGCGGTTCTGACCCTCGTTCCGGACGCGCCGCCCCAGCGCGGCGCGCCCGCTCTCCCTGGAGGCTCCACATGCGACGGACAGTCCTCATCGGCGGCGCGGCGGCGCTCGCCGTCGCGGTGACCGGTGCGGCGGCCGTGTTCGGCCCCACCGGAAACACCCCGGCGACCGCGCCGGCCGCGGCCGCCGCACCTGCCGACCCGATTGTCCGCGCGCAGGAACGCGTCCGGCTCGTCCCGGGCGACTGGCGCGGCTGGGCGGCGCTCGCGGTCGCGTACGTCGAGCGCGGCCGCACCACCGGCGACCCCACCAACTACCCGCGCGCGGACGAGGCGGTCCGCCGGTCGCTGGCCGTACGCGCCACCGGCAACGGCGAGGCGCTCGTCGCGCAGGGCGCGCTGGCCAACGCCCGCCACGAGTTCGCCGCCGCCCGGCGCTTCGCCCTCGACGCCACGAAGATCAACGAACACGACGCGGACGCCTACGCGGTGCTCGCCGACGCGGAGACCCAGCTGGGCAACGTGGCCGCCGCGACCGCCGCGGTACAGCGCCAGCTCGACCTGCGGCCGGGCCTGTCCGCGTACGCCCGCGCCTCCTACGACCTTGAGCTGCGCGGCAAAGTCGCCGAGGCCACCGACCTGATGCGGCGGGCACTCGACGCGGCGTTCAGCCCCTCCGACATCGGCTTCTGCCGGGTGCAGCTCGGCGACCTCGCCTGGCACGCCGGCGACCTCCACGAGGCGACCCGCCAGTACGACGCCGGCCTCGCCGCCGACCCCACATCCGTGACGCTGCGGCGCGGCAAGGCACGCGCCGACTGGGCCGCCGGGCGGCGGGAGGCGGCCCTCGCCGGGTACGCCGACATCACCCACCGCGCGCCAACACCGTCCTATGTGCTCGAGTACGCCGACCTGCTCCGCGCCGCCGGCCGGGCCGCCGAGGCGGACGCCCAGCTCGATCTGGCCGTCGCGGGCCACCGCCTCTTCACCGCCGCGGGTGGCGTCGACGGGCTGACCGGCACCGCGCTCGCCCTGGCCGCCGGCGACCCCGCCACCGCGCTGAAGGAGGCGCGGGGCGAGTGGTCGCGCCGCAGCCACGCCGACGTCGCGGACAACCTCGCCTGGGCGCTGCACCACGCCGGGCGGGACGCCGAAGCCCTGCGGTACGCCCGCGCGGCGGTCCAGAGTGGAGCGAAGTCGGCCACGTACATGTACCACCTGGGTGTGATCGAGCTGGGTCTGGGCCGCACCGGCCCGGCAAAGGCCGACCTGGCCGCGGCGCTGCGCCTCAACCCCCACTTCTCGCCCACCGACGCGCCGCTGGCGCGCACCCTGCTCGCGGGACCGGAGGTCACCCGATGAAACGCCGCTGGCTGCTCGCGCTCGCCGCCGCACCGCTCGCTTTCCTGCTGCTGCCGGCCGCGCCGGCGAGTGCGCACCCGCTCGGCAACTTCTCCGTCAACCAGTACACCGGCCTGACCATGCACCCTGACCGGATCGACGCGACGGCGGTCGTCGACTTCGCCGAGATCCCGACGCTCCAGGCCACGGCGGAACCCACCTGCGCGGACCTCGCACTCTCCGCGGCCGTCGACGGCGAAGCTCTACAGTGGACTCTCAAGTCGAGCGACTTCGCCTACGTCGAGGGCAGCGGGGGCCTCAGGACGAGCCGCCTCACGTGTGAGCTGTCGGCCGCGGTCCGCTTGGAGACCGCGACGGTGACGGTGGAAAACCGGTACGCGCCGGACCGGATCGGCTGGCGCGAGATGACCGCCCGCGGCGAGGGCGTGCGGGTCGAGTCGTCACTGCCGGCCGAGAGCATCAGCGACGAGCTACGCACCTATCCCGCCGACCCGCTGTCGTCCGCGCCGGACGTACGCTCGGCCACCCTGCGGGTCACCCCCGGCGACGGCACGGCGGGCGCCGCACTGAGCCGCCCGGACGACGGCCTGCTCGCCGGCGTCACCGCGGGCGTGGAGCGGCGCTTCCAGGAGCTGGCCGGCGGCCGCCTCACCCCGACCGTCGGGCTGCTCGCCGTGCTGCTGGCACTGCTGCTCGGCGCCGGGCACGCGGCACTGCCCGGGCACGGCAAGACAGTGCTGGCCGCCTACGCCGCGGCCCAGCGCCGCCGGATCCGCGACGCGCTCGCGGTCGGCGCAACCGTGACGCTCACCCACACCGGCGGCGTGCTGGTGGTCGGCCTGCTGCTGGCCACGTCCAGCACGCTCGCCGGGGACCGCCTGCTCGGCTACCTCGGCATCGTGAGCGGGGCCATCGTGGTCGCGGTGGGGATCGGCATGTTCGTCCGCCGCCGCAAGGGCGCACACCATCACCATCACCACCACGGCCACACGCACTCGCACGATCACGACCATGGGGACGGGCATCACCACCACCATCACCACGGCGGCTCAGGGCGGCTCGGTCTCGCCGGCATCGGCATCGCCGGGGGCCTGGTGCCCAGCCCGTCCGCGATCGTGGTCCTGCTGGCCGCGATCGGGCTGGGGCGCACGGCGTTCGGCGTGGTGCTCGTGCTGGCGTACGGCGTCGGCATGGCCGCGACCCTCACCGCGGTGGGCCTGGCGCTGGTCGCCGCCCAACGCCGCCTCGGCCGCCTGCCCAAGCTCCCCGCGCTCGCCCAGCGCTTCTCGAAGCTGGCTCCGGCCGGCACCGCCACGCTGGTCATGATGGTCGGCGCCGGCGTAGCCGCCCGCGCCGCCGCAGGCGTCTTCTAGAAACCTCCGGCGACAACCGCTTCGACCGCCACGGCCACGAAACCCCGTTCGAAGGACAGAGATCCGAGCTACCGCGATGCCCGTCGTGGTCCAGACCGCTGCTCCCGCGGCCTCACCCGTCCGCTGCTGGTCGCGCCCACCCCGCCGGCGTACCACTACGACCGCATCATCGAGCAGGGCTTCTACGGCTGGCTCGGCGACGTGCGGATCGTCGACCGACCGGTGCCAGTGAGCTCATTCCTCAACGCGTTAGCACCGCACGGGCTTAGAGTCGGCCACGAGGGAGGTACGCACCATGAGCGGAAAGATCGTTCACTTCGAAATGCCCGCCGACGACATGGAGCGGGCGCAGACCTTCTACCGGGACGCCTTCGGCTGGCAGCTCACCCCCGTGCCGGAGATGTCGTACACGATGGTGGTCACCACACCGAGCGACGAGCAGGGCATGCCCATCGAGCCGGGCGCCATCAACGGCGGGCTCACCCCGCGCCAGTCCCCCGTCTCCGCGCCGACGCTCACGATCGGCGTGGACAGTGTCGACGAAGCGCTGGCGACGGTGGAAAGGCACGGCGGCAAGGTGGTGGCCGGCACGATGGCGGTCGGCGACATGGGGTTCGTCGGCTACTTCAGCGACACCGAGGGCAACGTCGTCGGGCTCTGGCAGAACGCCGCGCCGGCCTGATCGAAAGCCGCCCTTCCCCGGGGCGTTACCCGATGGTAACTTCCGAGAATGGCGGGTCCACAGCACCATCGGATCGCGGTGATCGGGGCGGGTTTCAGCGGCCTCGGCGCCGCGATCCGGCTCAAGCAGCGGGGATATGACGACTTCGTGGTGCTCGACCGGGGCACCGAGGTGGGCGGCACCTGGCGCGACAACACCTACCCCGGCTGCGCCTGCGACGTTCCCTCGCACCTCTACTCGTACTCTTTCGATCTCAATCCGGAGTGGAGCCGCAGCTTCTCCCCGCAGCCGGAGATCTGGGACTACCTGCGCCGCCGCGTCGCCGTGTACGGCCTGGACCGGCACCTGCGCCTGGCGACCGAGGTGCACACCGCGGCCTGGGACGGCGGCCGGTGGATGGTCGAGACGTCCACGGGCACGTACAGCGCGGACATCCTCATCTCCGCCACGGGCGCGCTCTGTGAGCCGGCGCAGCCGAAGCTGCCCGGGCTGGAGACGTTCACCGGCGAGGTCTTCCACTCGGCTCAGTGGAACCACGACCTCGACCTCACCGGCCGCCGCGTGGCGGTGGTGGGCACCGGCGCGTCCGCGATCCAGTTCGTGCCGGCGATCGCGCCGGACGTGGAGCGGCTGCACGTCTTCCAGCGCACCGCGCCGTGGGTGATGCCGAAGACCGACCGGCCGATCAGCCGGCTGGAGCGGCGCGTGTTCCGGGCGGTGCCGGGTACCCAGCGGCTGGCCCGCGCGGGCATCTACTGGCTCCGGGAGTTCTGGCAGGGCACCGCGTTTCTCCAGCCGGTCATGATGCGGCTCGGCCAGCGGATGGCCCGGGCCCACCTGCGCAAGCAGGTGCCCGACCCGGAGCTGCGCGCCAAGCTCACCCCGCGATACCGGATGGGCTGCAAGCGGGTCCTGCTCTCCAACGACTACTACCCCGCGCTGACCCGGTCCAATGTGGAGGTCGTCACCGACGCCGTCACCGAGGTGCGCCCCGACGCGGTGGTCGCCGCCGACGGCACCGTGCGCGAGGTCGACACGATCATCTTCGGCACCGGGTTTCACGTCACCGACAACCCGATCGCCCAGAAGATCCGCGGCCGCGACGGGCGCACGCTCGCCGAGGTGTGGCAGGGCTCGCCGAAGGCATACCTGGGCACGACCGTCGCCGGCTTTCCCAACCTCTTCCTGCTGCTCGGCCCGGGCACCGGCACCGGGCACACGTCGGTGGTCTTCATGATGGAGTGCCAGCTCGCGTACGTGCTGGACGCCCTGCGCCACCTCGACCGCACCGGCGCCGCCGCGATCGAGCCGACGCCGGCCGCACAGCGCGGGTTCATCTCCACTGTGGACAAGAAGATGGTCGGCACGGTGTGGCAGACCGGCTGCAAGAGCTGGTACCAGGACGCCACCGGCCGCGTCGCCGCGATCTGGCCGGGCTACACCTGGTCGTACCGGCTGCGCACCAGGCGCTTCGATCCCGCCGACTACGAGGTGGTGGCCAATGCTTGACGGCAAGGTCGTGTTCATCACCGGCGCCGCCCGGGGCATCGGCGCGCACACCGCACGGCTGGCGGCGGCCCGCGGCGCGACGGTAGTGCTCGCCGGACTGGAGCCCGAGCGCCTCGCCGCCGTCGCGGCCGAGACCGGCGGCGCCTGGTTCGAGGCCGACGTGACCGACCAGTCGTCGCTCAACCGCGCGGCCGCCGGGACGGTCGAGCGGTACGGGCGCATCGACGCGGTCGTGGCCAACGCCGGCATCTTCCCGCGCGGCACGATCGCGGCCGGCGACATCGAGGCGATGACACACACCGTGCAGGTCAATCTCGTCGGCGTGATGCGCACGGTCGCGGCGACGGTCGACCACCTCATCGCCAGCCACGGGTACTGCCTGCTCGTCTCGTCGGCCGCCGCGTTCACCGCGCTGCCCGGCATGGCGGCGTACTGCGCGTCGAAGGCGGGCGTGGAGCAGTTCGGCAACGCGATCCGGCTGGAGCTGCGGCACCGCGGCGTCCGGGTCGGCACGGCGCACATGTCGTTCGTCGACACCGACATGGTCCGCGACGTGCAGGAGGACATGCCCGAGTTTCGCGAGACGCTGCACAAGCTGCCGTGGCCGCTCGGCACGCTCACCTCCGTGGAGACGTGCGCGCGGGCGTTCGTCGACGCGATCGAGCGGCGCCGGCGCAAGGTGTACGTGCCGCGCGCGATCGGCGCGGTGCAGGCGATCCGCTCGGTGATGCTCAGCCCGCTCAGCGACGCGATCGTCGGGCACAGCGCCCGCACCGGCGTGCCCCGGATGGAGGAGCAGGTCCGCGCGCTGGGACGCGCCTTCGGCCGGCACGGCGGTGGCCGATGATCGTGTACGAACGGCGCGGCGCCGGTGAGCCGCTCGTGCTGCTGCACGGCATCGGCCACCACTGGCAAGCCTGGCTGCCGGTACTCGACCGGCTCGCCGAGGCACACGACGTGATCGCGGTCGACCTGCCCGGCTTCGGCGGATCCCCGATGCCGGCCGAGGGCCCGCCGCGCGACATGGCCAAGGCCGTCGACGGCGTCGCGACCTTCCTGACCGACCTCGGCCTCGACCGGCCGCACGTGGCCGGCAACAGCCTCGGCGGCGCGATAGCGCTCGAGCTGGCCAACGCCGGCCTTGTCTCGTCGGTGACCGCGCTCTCCCCCGCCGGCTTCTGGAACCGCCGCGAACTGCGCTGGGCGATCGGCACGCTGACCGCCCACCGGTGGGGCACCCGGCTGCCCGAGCCGTTCATGCGCACCGCGTTCCGGTACGGCGCCTTCCGCGCGCTCTGCTTCGGCATGATCTGCGCCCGCCCCGGCCGCATCACGCCCGAGGTGGCCCTCTCCGACGCGCTGGCGCTCCGCGACGGCCACGCCTTCCGCGCGGTGGCCAGGGCCGGCCGGGCATACGCCTACCAGGGCGCTCCGCCCGTGCCGGTGACCATCGCCTGGGGCACGCGCGACAAGATCCTGCCCTACCGACAGGCCGCCCGCGCGAAGGCGGCACTGCCCGAGGCCCGCCACGTCGACCTGCCCGGCTGCGGCCACGTGCCGATGAGCGACAACCCGGACCTCGTCGCCTCGGTGATCCTCACGACCACAGGCGCCACCCGCTCGACTCCTTGACCTTGGATTTGCCCGCGCTCTCTGTCCGCTTTCGAAATCCAATTTCGAAAATGAGCTACCGCGATGCCCGTCGTGGTCCAGACCGCTGCTCCCGCGGCCTCTCCCATCCGCCGCTGGTCACGCCCAGCCCGGCGGCTGCGCCGGGCCCTACGGGCCCCGGCTGGGTAGGTGCGCGTGGGATGCATTTGCTCTGCTTCCCTGGAGTGGCCACCCCCATCGGCCCGCCGCCAGCAAGGGGAGGGCGTCGTGCGTGGGAGCGGTCTAGAGACCTTTCGGGTTCAGGGTGACGCTGTTGTGGTGTGTCTCAAGCTTGGGTTGCCCGGGTCCTCACGTCGCCGCCGACCCGGCAACAGACATTGTCGGCGAATCCCCTCCCGGGAAGGGGTGACCGTGACCAACCGCGAAGGGTGAGGCTGCGGGAGCAGCGGTCTGGACCACGACGGGCGTCGCGGTAGCTCAAATCTCTGAAGATTTGGGGAGGGGTCACGAGATGAGGCGCTCGGCATCCTCGGCGGGCACCGGCTCGGAGAAGAGGTGGCCTTGGCCGTAGGCGCAGCCGAGCCGCAGCAAGTGGTCGCGCTGCTCCTCGGTCTCCACGCTCTCGGCGATGAGTTGGAGGCCGAGGTTGCTGCCCATCAGCACGATCGTGTGCACGAGCGCGCTGCTCTTGGCGTCGACGCCGAGCCGGGCCACGAAGGAGCGGTCGATCTTCAGGGCGTCGATCGGTAGGCGGTGCAACGCCTCCAGCGACGAGTAGCCGGTGCCGAAGTCGTCGATGTGTAGCTCGCAGCCCAGGTTGTGCAGGTCTTCGAGCATCTTGCGGGCCAGCCCGACGTTGTTCATGATCACGCCTTCGGTGATCTCGAACGCCAGGCAGCGGGGGTGCAGGCGGGACACGCGCAGCGCCTCCGCCACGTCGTCGACAAGGCCGCCCTGCCAGAACTGGCGGTTGGAGACGTTGACGCTGATCCGCAGGTCTTCGCGCCCGGGGGTGCGCTGCCAGGCGGCCAGCTGCCGGCACGACTCGGCGATCACCCAGCGGCCGATCGGGATGACGAGTCCGGTCTCCTCGGCCACCGCGAGGAAGTATTCGGGCAGCACCAGGCCGCGGGTGGGGTGCCGCCAGCGGATCAGCGCCTCGAACGCGCGGGTGCGGCCGCCGACGAGCTGCGCGATCGGCTGGTAGTGCACCTCCAGCTCGCCCCGCTCGATGGCCCGGCGCAGCTCGGTCTCGATCTGGAGGCGCACGACGGCCTTGGCGTGCATGGCCACGTCGAAAAGCGCGTGCGAGCCCTTGCGCTGCGACTTGGACCAGTACATCGCGATGTCCGCGTCGCGCACGAGGTCTTCGGGGTCCGCGTACCTCGGGCCGCCCAGCGTGATGCCGATCGAGGCGGTCACCACGACTTCCTGCCCTTGCAGGCGGAACGGGGGCGCCAGCGCGGCGTGCAGGCGCTCGGCGACCTGCGTCGGCGTGTACGGGTCGGCGACGCCGTCGAGCAGGATCAAGAACTCGTCGCCGCCGAACCGGGCCGCGGTGTCCCGCTCGCGCAGGCTGTGCGAGATCCGGTTGGCCACCTGGATCAGCAGCGCGTCGCCGGCCGCGTGCCCGAGGCTGTCGTTGACCACCTTGAAGCCGTCGAGGTCGACGAAGAGGACGGCGCACTCCTCGCCGTCGCGCATCGCTTCGCGGAGGCGTTCCAGGAAGAGGGTGCGGTTGGGCAGGTGGGTGAGGTGGTCGTACTGGGCGGCCACCCGCAGCCGCTCCTCCTGCTCGCGGAGTGTGGCAAGCACCTGCTGGTAGTCGAGGGCGACGGTGAGCAGCGCGGCCCAGTGATTGATCGGCTCGCGCCCGGTGCCGGTGCGGGTCTCGACCGCGTCGACGACCGCGAGCAGCCCCCAGTCGCTGCCGTCGACCTTGACCGGGACCACGAACGTGACCGCGTCGCCGTCCTGCCGCGCCACGTCGAGCAGGTCGGGCGGCGGGAACTCGCTCACCGGGATCACCAGCGGCTGGGCGGTGCTCGGCTTGTCGCGCGTGTACACGCCGACCAGGTCGAGCGGCGGGTCGGTGCGGGAGGGGTCGGTCCAGAGCCCGAGGCTGCCGGCCCGCGCGCTGGTGCGGCCGAGCCAGCTCAGCCGGCGCGGGTCCTCCTCGTGCGCGCGGAGCAGGTCCATGCTCACCACGTACTGCTTGCTGAGGATGCCCTGTAGGTGGGTGCGCTCGCGGAAGTGCGCCCGCCCCTCGGCCTCCATCCGGGCCAGCGGCGGCAGAGTGGGCGCCTCGCCGGTGTCGTGGCGCCGGCAGCCGCACGACTCGCGGACGACGAGCGAGGTGCTCACGTACTGCCGGCCGCGCGGCACCGCCTCACCGCGGATGCGGCGCACCAGCAGGTCGGCCGCGGTCCGCCCGATGGTGTCGACCGGGTGGTTGACGGTGGTGAGGCGGGGCAGGCTGTACTGCGCGCCACGCACGTCGTCGAAGCCGACCACGGCCAGGTCTTCCGGCACCCGGTAGCCGGCGGCGATCAGGCCCTGCATGAGGCCGATCGCGTTCGCGTCGGTGCCGGTGATGACCGCGGTGGCGGGCATGCCGGCGCCGATCACCACGCGGGCGGCCTCCTCGCCGCTGGACATCTGGTTGTCCTCGATCGGGAAGAGCAGCCCCGGGTCGGGCTCGATGCCATGCGTGCGGAGCGCCTCGCGGTACGCCTCGTACCGCTGGCGGATGTCCTTCGCGCCGAGGTAGCCGGCGAACGCGATCCGCTCGTGGCCGTGCGCGACGAGATGGGCCACCGCTTCGCGGATGCCGCTGCCGTTGTCCGGCACCACCACCGGGCAGTCCAGCTCCGGCACTTCGTGGCTCACGATCACGACCGGCTTGCCGGCCTCCTGGACGGCCGCGAGGTAGCCCGGGTGCACCGCGTTGATGATCACGATGAACCCGGAGACGCGCCGCCACGCCACCGGATAGGAGAGGTCGGAGGGCTCCACCTCGGTCTGGTCGGTGCCGGCGTCAAGCGTCTGCACGGCGACGACGCTCGCGCCCTCGACCGCGGCGGAGCGCGCGATGCCACGCAGCAGCCCGCCGAAATACCAGCCGCCGAGGAAGGGCGTCAACACGCCCAGGGTCAGATCTCCCGACACCTGCGAGGCTACGCCGATCTTGCGCGCGCCGTCCGGCAATCGGGAATGACCACGGGGCCCGGGCGTTTCGCCCGGACCCCGCAGCCTCTTCATGTCTTCCTTACCTTGTACTCACTGTCGCCTTACAGGGGCGGGTAGGCGTTCTGCATCAGCTGCGAGAACTGAGCGGCGAACCAGGCACCGGAGATCGGAGCGCCGGAGAGCGCGCCGCTCATGCTGTTGCCGTTACGGGCGTTGCCGGCGTAGTTCGGGTCGCACATCTGGTCGAAGCCCTTGCCCTCGTTGTTCGGGATCAGGGTGCTCGAACCGTCCGACTCACCCGGAGGCTTGACCCACACGTAGGCGTCGATGCCAGCCGGGCCGGGGTTGGCCCGCGGACGCTCGCCGAGGCCGGCGCCGCTCTGGTTGCACCAGTTGCCCTTGTGGATACGGCGGTCGATCTTCGAACCGTTGATCTGCTCGTCGAGCGTGCCCGTGGTACGCGGGCCGGTCGGGCGGGCCGAGCCGCCCCAGCCGTTGCGGGACGTGTCGATGATCATGCCGATGTTGGACGAGAAGCCGGCCTGGACAAGCCGCGTGCGGAACGCCTGGGCGAAGCTCAGCTCGTCGTTGTACCGGTTCCAGTCGATCCACTTGGACTGGCGGTTCTGCTCGGTAACCGTGATGTACGGCTCCGACAGGGCCGAGTAGTTGGCCGTGTTGACGATGAAGCCGGTCACGTTGGCGATGTTGCTGCCCTGGGCGCGGGCGGCGGTGGCGAGCAGCTCGGCGGTCGGGCCGAAGTTGTCGTCCCAGCCGATCCAGCCGTGGTGCGCGGCGTCGATGTAGTTGTACACGTTCGGGATCGCGCCAAGCTTGGCCAGCGCGTATCCGACACCGTTCACGTAGTTGCCGTTGGACTTCATCGTGTTGCACATCGCGGTCTCGGTCGGCCGGCCGGACACGTTCGTGATCAGGTTCGGCAGCGAGTCGATCTCGATGATGTTGATGATCCGCAGGCTGCGGAACCGCGCGTCGTTCTGGTACGCGGCGATCGGGTCGATGTACGCCGTCTTGTACCGGTCGATCTCGGTCGGGCCGAGCTCACCGTTGGACGCCAGCGCGGCACAGTCGCGGCCGGGCAGGTTGTAGATCACGAACTGGATGTAGTTCGCGCCCTGCTGGACCGCTGCGAGCAGGTGGTCCTCGACGCCCATCGGGCCGTTCGAGCTGCTGCCGCTGGTGCCCTCGATCGCGGCGATGCGGTCGATCCACACCGCGGTCGGGTTGTTGGAGACCCGGCTACCGCCGGAGACGCTCTCCGCCTTGGCCTTCCACTCCGGGTTGACGTAGCCACGGCCAACGTACGGGTTGTCGACACGCGTCCCGGGCGGACCCGTCGTGGGGTTCGTGGTCGGCGGGGTGGTCGTCGGGTTCGTGGTCGGGTTGCCCGTCGGGTTACCGGTCGTCGGGTTGGTCGTCACCGGCGAGCCGGTGCAGACGGTGCCGTTGACCGAGAACGAGGTCGGCGCCGAGTTGGTGCCGTTCCAGTTGCCGATGAAGCCGAGGCTGAGCGAGCCGCCGTTGGCGACGTTGCCGTTCCACCCCTCGTTGGCCACGGTCACATTGCTGCCGCTCTGCGAGAAGCGGCCGCCCCAGCCCTGCTGCACGGTCTGGCCGTTGGCGAACGAAAACGTCAGGCTCCACGAGGTCCAGGCGTCGCCGACGTTGCGTACGGCGATGTCGCCCTGGAACCCTGGGGTCCACTGGTTTGTGACCCTGTAGGTCACGCTGCAACCCGCGGCGGCGCTGGCTGGCAAAGCCTGGATCACCGAGAGGCCGCCCAAGCCAAGCACAGCGACCGCGCCAATGGCGAGGCGCTGTTTCCGGGTACGACTCGAGACGAGTCTCATTCCTGTTACTCCTACATCGTCGCGCGGCAACCAGAGCGGATAGCTCTGGCCCGGCGGGCCGCGGGCGTCGCGGACGCGCGCGCCGCAGGCACGCCTTAGGGTTAGCTCGCCGGCCCGGAAGGCAAGCTGGAGATGGTGAGATCCCGCCCAGCCTGAAGGCTGGGGGAAGTGGTCCGCCGTGCGGAACGGCTGGAGACCGGCCCGCGTGCCCTGGCGAAGCTCACTCGCATCGGCTCCCCCGAATGCGTAGAGCGAGTCTTGCATGGGAGGGCTCCCATGCACAAGAAGCTCCGCAAGAAAGCGATTCCTACCTGGCTTTCCGGTACCAAGACAGATCGGACGCATCGGCGCGACTCGATGCCCTAGCTGCCCGTGGACCCGTCGCCGGGCCTCCACACCGACCCTCCGCGGAGGTCGGCGGCCCGCGGAGCGAGCCGAGCTCCCCCGCTCCGCCGCCAGGTCCGCGGTCCAAGCCCTCGGCGACCGCAGGGCGGCAACGCCGCATAAGCGAATGCGACGGCGAGGCTTGAGATCTAGGCGACTTTGGGTTGATATGGCGCCCTAACTCTCCCGGGATCGTTGGCCGGTATTTCCAGTGCCTGTGTGTCACCGTCCGACTGGCCCTTGATCGGCGCCGAGGACTCAACGCCCCTGGAGGGGTCCAGATGACCACGATCCACAAGCTGGCCGCCGATCACCCTTCGATCCCTGAATCCCTTATCTGGACAGAGATTTGAGCTACCGCGACGTCCGTCGTGGTCCGGACCCCTGCACGGGGCCCCCGGGGAAACGTGGAGCGCCGCGGAGCGTTTTCTTGGGGTGCATTTCCCGCGGCCTCACCGTCCGCTTTTGGTCGCGCTCTGCGCGCAGCCGGCCGGGAGGAAGAGGGCGATCCTGGAAAGCCACGGGGGTTTCGTCGCCGCGAGTAACCGCTGCGACGGTGTGAGCGGCGCAAGATTCGAGATCTAGGACAGTTAGGGCGCTATATCAACCCTAAACGTCCTAGATCTCGAAGGCCCGATCCCGGACTGGTCACGGCGCGTCACGGTGGCGGAGGTACGGTCGCGAAGACTCCTGCGGGGGCTTGTCCCGCGGACCTGGCAGTGGACGGCCGGGAGTTTCGGCGAGCGCTGCGAGCCGCCGGCCGGGAACGGTGCCCGCGGGAAAGCACCCCAAGAAAACGCTCCGCCGCGCTCCACGTTTCCCCGGGGACCCCGCGCACACGGCCCGCCGCTGACGCGGACGCGGACAAATCCGCGCAAGAAGCCGGTCTTGATTGGGGCGCGGCGCGGGGGCCGGAGGGTGGCAGCCCGCGCGCCGCGAACGACAAGAGCTAGAGGGACTTACGGCCGCGGGTGGAGACGAACTGGTAGGAGAGCGACGCGAACGCCGGGTCCCGCGACAGCTGCCGGAACGCGCGCAGCTGGTCCAGCGAGATCCCCGACGCCAGCAGCCGCGGCTCCAGGGTGCGGGAGTTGAGGTCGTGCAGGGCGGCGCCGGACGAGCCGCCGGTCCAGCTCTGTGAGTGGGTGATGGTGTCGATGTCGGTGAGGCCGGCCAGCGCCATCTCGGTGTGCACGTCCTGGGCCCACGCCAGGTCGGCGCCGCGGTCGCGCAGGCAACCCAGGATCGCCTCCATGACCTGCCCGAAGAGCTTGGCCGCGTCATCGGTCGGCGCGGTCAGCACGCGCAGCGGCGCCGTGCAGTCGAACTCCTCGACCACCAGCCAGCCGCCGGGAGCCAGCGCGTTGACCAGCTCGGTCAGCACCTTGCGGCGTTCCGGCAGGTGGAGCAGGAGCAGGCGGGCGTGGATCAGGTCGTACGGGCCGCCCGCCGGGGCCGGCTCGGTGCGGGCGTCGTGGCGCACCACGGTGAGGTTGCCACCGGAGGTTATGTGGGACGGGTCGATGTCGGAGGCGACCACCTGGCCCTCGGGTCCGACGGCGCTGGCCATCAGCCGGGCGACCGAGCCGCCGCCGGCGCCGACCTCCCAGCAGGTCGCACCGGCGCGCATGAGCGGGCGGAGGCGGGCGCCCGTCAGCGGGTCGAGGAATGCCTCCAGCGTGGCGAGTTGGGCGTCGGCCTCTGGTGCGTGGTTGTCGAACGAGTAGCCGGTGGGCACGATCGGTCAGCTCCCTTGCGGTAGTGGCTGGTCGATGCTGAGCATCGATTGGACGGTCGTGGGGTCCGCGCGTACCCGCGCGGTTGGCGCGTCGTAGATCACGCGCCCGTAATCCAGGACTGCGATCCGGTCCGCCACCTCGATCGCGTGGTCGAGCCGCTGCTCGACGAGCAGCAGGCCCAGTCCGGCCTTGGCCAGGCCGGTGACGAGGCCGCGTACCCGTGCGGCCAGGTCCAGTGCGAGCCCCTCCGAGGGCTCGTCGAGCAACAGCACCCGGGGCTGTGTGAGCAGCGCGCGGGCGATCGCGAGCATCTGCTGCTCGCCGCCGGAGAGCTGGTCGCCCCGGTGGTCGAGCCGCTCGCCCAGGCGAGGCAGCAGCTCCAGCACGCCTCTGACGGTCCACATCGGACCTTCTTGGTGGCGGGCCGCCAGCTTCAGGTGTTCGGCCACGGTGAGGCTGGGGAAGACCCGCCGTCCCTGCGGGACGATGCCCACCCCGGCCCGCGCCACCTGATGCGCGGGCCGGCCCGCCAGGTCCGCGCCGCAGATCTCCACCACGCCGGAGTACGGGCGCAGCAGGCCGGCGATCGCGTGTACCAGCGTGGTCTTGCCGGCGCCGTTGCGCCCGACGAGCGCCTGCACCGTGCCCGCCTCGACGCAGAGCCCGACGCCATGCAACACCCGCCCGCCGTGGTAGCCGGCGTAGAGGTCGTCGACGCGCAGAGCGACGGCCATTACGCCACCGCCCCGCTGTACGCCTGCCGCACCGCGTGCGACACCCGGATCTCGTCCGGCGTGCCGGTGACCACGTACTGGCCGTCGCGCAGCACGGTAACCACGTCGGCGAGCGCGTACACGAGGTCGAGCCGGTGCTCGACCAGCAGTACGGTCACGTCTTCGGGCAGGTCGCCGAGCACCGCGCCGAGCCGTTCGAACTCCACAGCGGACAGTCCCGCCGCGGGCTCGTCGAGCAGGAGCAGCCGCGGCTCGCCGGCCAGCGCCATGGCGATCTCCAGCTGCCGCCGCTGGCCGTGCGAGAGGCGTTCGGCCTGTACTCCCGCGTGGTCGGCCAGGCCGAGCCGGTCGAGCAGCTCGATGGCCGGGCGGCGGGAGCGCTTGACCCCGCCCCGCCGCCGGGACGCCGCCACGGCCACGTTGTCCAATGTGGTCAGTGATGGCCACACCGCCGGACGTTGGTGGATCCGGCCGATCCCCAGCC
Source organism: Phytohabitans sp. LJ34 (assembly GCF_052068095.1). Classification (NCBI taxonomy): domain Bacteria; kingdom Bacillati; phylum Actinomycetota; class Actinomycetes; order Micromonosporales; family Micromonosporaceae; genus Phytohabitans; species Phytohabitans sp. LJ34. The sequence continues at coordinate 193,276 of NZ_JBQHDG010000013.1, forward strand.
GCGCCCGCCGCGCCGGCCCGTAGCCGGTGATGTCCTGCCCGTCGAAGCGGATCCGCCCGCCGCTGGGCCGGATCGCGCCGGCCACCAGGTCGAGCAGTGTGGTCTTGCCGGCGCCGTTCGGCCCGATGACCGCCCGGCGCTCGCCCGGTACGAGGCGCATGTCGAGCCGGTCCACCGCGACCAGCGAGCCGTACCGCCGGGTGAGTGCCTCCGTTACGAGAATGTCCGCCATAGAACCCCCTTCGCCGCACGGTCCCGCCGACCGATACGGCGCCAGTCGAATCCCGCCACCCCGCGTGGCAGGAGGTAGGCCGTCAGCACGAACAGCGCGCCGAGGAGCAGCGGCGCGTGTCCGGGCAGCAGGCCGGAGAGCCAGTCGCGGGCGGCGAAGACGAGCGCCGTGCCCGCGACCGCGCCGAGCATCGACCCGGCGCCACCGATCACCACCCCCAGCAGGAGCAGGGCGGCGACATCGAACCCGAAGTCGGCCGGCGAGACGTACTGCTGGGTGGTGACCAGGAGTGCCCCGCCCGCGCCGGCGATCGCGCCCGCCGCCACGTACGCCCCGGTCAGGTACGCCGTCACCGGATGACCGCTGGCCCGCATCCGCGCCTCGTCGTCGCGGCTGGCCCGCAGGAGCAGCCCAGCCGGCGAGCGGAGTGCGAGCAGCACGAGGGCGAGGATCACGACGACCACCGCGAGGGCGTAGAGGTAACGCGCCCGGTCGGTGTCGAGCGTGGTGGTCGCGATAAGCCCGTCGGTGCCGCCGGTCACCGACTTCCAGCGGCCGGCCACGATGATCGCCAGCTCGCCGATCGCCAGCGTGATCATGAGTACGTACACGCCCCGCGCGTACACCACCAGCGGCGCGGTGAGCAGCGCGAAGCCGGCGCCGGCGCCGATCGCGGCGACGAGTTGCACCGGCCCGTCGAGTTGGGCGGCCGTGTACGCGCCGGCGGCGAACGGGGCCGTCTGCCCGAGCGTGGGCAGCCCGGTGACGCCGGTCAGCAGCGCCACGCTCACCGCTACCAGCCCGAGCACGAGGATCCGTGCCACCGTGGCCGTCGTGTAGTCGTCGACGAACCACGGCACCGCCACCGCGACGGCGCCCAAGACCGCAAGTAGTTTCACGCCATGCTCCAACGCCGCAGGAGGCCTCGCGCGCGGGCGGCGAGGATCAGGGCCATGGCCGCGTACAAGAGGAAAGGAGCGGCCGTCGGAAGCAGAGCGACCCCGAGGGTCTGTATCTCTCCCACCGCGAGTGCCGCGAGCAGCGTGCCCCCGACGGAGTTGAGGCCGCCGAGCACGACCACGACAAGAGATAGAAGGAGCACGGTCGCGGCCGTCGACGGCCCCGGGCCGATGATCGGCGCGCCGAGCACACCGGCGAGCCCGGCGAGTGCGCCCGACACCGCGAGCACGCCGACCCGCACGCGGGTGGGGTCGACGCCGAGGCAGGCCACCATCTGCGGGTCGTCGACCGCGGCCCGCACCAGCATGCCGGCGCGGGTGCGGGTCACGGTCAGGTAGAGGCCGACCGCGATCGCCGCGGCGACCACGATGAAGACCAGCCGGTACGCGGCGTAGGGGTGGCCGGCCAGGTCGATCGGGCGGTCCAGCGCCACCGGCACGCGCACCGGCAGGTCCTCCGGGCCGAACGCGCTGACCAGCAGGCTCCCGCCGGCCAGCGCGAGCCCGAAGGTCAGCAGCGCCTGGGTGAGGTGGTCGCCCCGCTTCACCGGTGTGAGCAGGCCGGCCAATGCCGTGCCCGCGGCTGTGGAGGCGACCACCCCGGCGACCAGCGCCAGCGGCACCGCGGCCCAGCCTCCGTCAGCCAGCCATGCCGCCATGTAGGCGCCGATCGCGTACAGGGTGCCGTGGGCCAGGTTGAGGATCCCGGCGACGCCGAAGCTCAACACCAGCCCCGCGGCGACCACGAAAAGCAGCAGACCGTACGCGACGCCGTCGAGCGCCGGAATCAGGTACGGCTCCACTGTGGACTCACTCGCCGACGGTCGCGAGGTCGCCGACGACCGTGTTGGACAATGCCCGGCCGTCGGGGCGGACCTGCCGCAGGTACCACTTCTGCACCGGCGAGTGGGTCTTCTTGGAGAACTGCCAGGCGCCGCGCGGGCTCTCGATCTGGCCCAGCCCGGCGATCGCGTTGTTGATGCTCTCCGCGGTCGGATTGGCGCCCGCCGCACCGATCGCCTTGTCCAGCACCGCGGCCGCGTCGAACGAGGCCATCGCGTACGTGGTCGGCGGGCCGTCGTGGTCGGCCTTCCACGCGGCGACGAACTCGCGGTTTTGCGCGTTGTCGAGGTCGGGCGAGTAGTTGAGCACCGAGAAGACGTTGCGGGCCGAGTCACCCTGCGCGTTGAGCACGCCGCCTTCGGTCAGGAAGCCGGCCGCGTACAGGGGCAGGTCCTTGACCTCCGACTGGGCGTACTGCTTGACGAAGTCGATCGCCGCCCCGCCCGCGTAGAACGTGTAGACCGCCGAGGCGCCGGAGGCCTTGATCTGCGCGAAGTAGGGGGTGAAGTTCTTCGTCGCCGGGAACGGCGTGAACCGCGCCTTGCCGTCCGGGTTGGCGAGCTCGCCGCCGGCCTTGGCGTACGCGTCGGTGAAGCCCTTGAGCTGGTCCCAGCCGCCCTGGTAGTCGGGGCCGATCGCGTAGACCTTGCCCTTGACGTTGTCGCGCACGTACTGGGCGATGGCCGCGCCGGTCTCCTGGGAGAGGTACGAGGTGTGCCAGGTGTGGCTGATGTCGTCGATCTTCGGCCGCGCGTTGGCGCCGATGAACGGGATCTTCGCCTGGGCCAGCACCGGCTGGATCGCCGCCGCGGAGCCACCGCCGACGACGCCGGTGAGCGCGACGACCTTGTCCTGCTTGACGAGCTTGGTGGCGGCGGGCACCGCGGTCGGCGCGCCGTCGCCCTCGTCGGCCACGACGAGCTCGACCGGGTGGCCGCCCAGCTTGCCGCCGTGCATGTTGAGGTAGAGCTGGAAGCCGTCGCGCATGTCCGTGCCGATCGCCTGGTACGTGCCGGACAGCGAAGCGAGCAAGCCGATCTTGAGCGAGCCGGTGGCGGCACCGCTCTCGTTGCTGCAAGCTGTCGCGCCGGTCGCCGCCAGGCCGAGGGCAATCAGCGCGGCGGTCATCTTGTGGGTACGCATCGAGGTGTACTCCGGGGGTCGGTTCAGCGGGAGTGGGAAAGGGCGGAGCGAGCCGCCGGGGTGAGCGCGTCGCCGATGCGGTTGGCCAGTTCCGTCATCTCGTACGACACCTTCCCGACGTCACAGTTGGGCGTGGCCAGCACGAGCAGCGAAGCGCCGTCGTTGAAGGCCATGGAGAACATGAAGCCGCCCTCGAGCTGGGTGACGTTGGAGATCACCGCGCCCGCGTCGAAAAAGGCGGCGGCGCCGCGCAGGAGGCTGACGAGGCCGCTGCCGGTGGCCGCGAGCTGGTCGGCCCGGTCCGGCGGCAGTGCGCGCGTGGCCGCCACCATGAGCCCATCGGCCGAGATGGCGATGGCATGGCTCACGTCCGGTGCGCGCTCGGCGAAGCTGTCCAGCATCCAGCCGAGGTCTCGTTGGTTGGTCACGAAGGCTCTCCTGTCGCGTCGTTGTTGGTGGCGTTGGCCAGGGGGCGGCGGCCCGCGACACCGCGGGCGTACGCGGACATGGCGGACGCGACCTGCGCGGGGTCGCGCTGCTCGGGCCGGCCCTGGTCGCCGCTGGGCGGCACCGCGCCGGGGATCAGGTGTGCCTGCGGCTTGCGGATCGGCAGGCCGGTGCGGGTGGTGCCGGCCACCTTCGGGGTTTCGAGCTGAGACGCCGCGCGCCAACCGTCGTCACCGGGCGTGCTCCAGTTGGCCACGGCCGGTGGGACCGGGGACTCGGCGACCGGCGCGGGCGCGGGCTGGGCTGGCGCTTCGCTCTGCTCCAACCTGACCGCGTGGTCGTGATCCGCCCGGAACCAGCTGTTGACCTGCTCGAAGATGATCAGCTCCTGGGTCTGGTCGATCTCCCGCACGGGTGCACGGCCCTGGATCGGGAGGGGTTCCGGCGGTGCGGGCGGCGGTGTGGCCGGCGGCCGTGCCGGTAGTCCGCCGTTCGCGCCGTAGATACCGCCGTTGGTGCCTTGCTGACCGCCGCCGTTGACCGGGGGCAGTGGCCCGGCGTGCGGCGTGCGTGGCAGCGGGATCTGCATGCCGGCCGGCGCGGGGCTGACCGGGATCGGGCCGTCCATGCGGATGGCGGCCTCCATCGGGCTCCCGAAGAGCGGCGCGTGGCCGGCGCTGGGCAGCTCCTGGTCCTCGGGCACCGGGCGGATCAGGTTGCCCGGCAACGCGACCTCGGCGATCGTGCCGAGCCGCGGGCCGGGACGCAGCTCCACCGTCGCGCCGAGGCGGATGGCGAGCTGGCCGACCACGACGAGACCCATGGCCCGCACGGCGGCGACGTCGATCGCCGGGGGCCGGGAGAGCACGTGGTTGAGCTGGGCCAGCCGCTCCTTGGGCAAGCCGACACCCTCGTCGCTGATCTGCACGATGACCCGGTCGCCGAGGCTCCGGGCGGTCACCCAGGTCTCGCTCTCCGGCGGGGCGTACGTCGTCGCGTTGTCCATCAGCTCGGCGAGCAGGTGCACGACCTCGTCGACCGCGTCCCGGGAGACCGCGACGTCGGTGTCGACCACGCCGAGGCGCACCCGCTCGTAGTGCTCGATCTGGGAGAGCGCGGCTTGCAACATCTTCGACAGCGGCACGTCGTCCTGCCGCATGCGGCCGACGCCGACGCCACCGAGCACCAAAAGGCTGGCGTTGATCCGCGCCATCCGGGTGGCCAGGTTGTCCAATGTGTACAGCCGCTGGAGCCGCTCGGGATCGGTCTCGTCCTGTTCGACGAGGTCGACCTGGGCCAGCACCGAGTCCACCAGGCGCTGCTCGCGGCGGCTGAGGTGGATGAAGATCTTCGCGGTGTTGGCCCGCATGACGGCCTGCTCGGCGGCGGTGCGGACAGCCGCCCGGTGCACGGCGGTGAACGCCTCGCCCACCTCGCCGATCTCGTCGCCGCTGCCCCGCTCCATGCTCGTGGTGACCTGCGCGGCCAGCATCTCGGGATGCACGGACGCGTCGGGCCGGCGCAGCTCCTCGACCATCGCGGGCAGCTCGTCGAAGGCCACCGCGTTCGCCTCGTCGCGCAACCGCCGCAAGCGGTGCGTGATCTGGCGGGCGACCGCCCACGTGACGAGCACGGTGAGGGCGAGCGCCACGGCCATCGCGGCCGCCTCGAGGATCGCGTTGCGCCGCTCGTCCACCCGCGCCGCGTCGATCCGGTCGAAGACGGCGCTGTCGACGCGCTGCTGCACCTCGAACAGCCGGCGGGCCCAGGACTGGGTCGCGGCGATCCAGTCGGCGGTAGGCACCCGCAGCTTGCTGCCCGGCTCGGCGCGCGAGACCTGGTCCTGTAGCCGCTGGAGCCCGACGATCTCCTGGCCGCTGCCCGCCTGCTCCCACCAGACCCGCCACTCGGGGCTGGCGAGGCTGAGGAAGGCGAGGCTGTTTTCGGTGAAGCCGGTACGCGAGGCGGTGATGTCCTGCTGCATCGCGGGCGTCAGCTGCCCGGCGGCGAGGGCGCGCATGACCGCGACCTGCTGCTGCCCCACGGCCTCGCCGGCCTTGGAGAGCGCTGACGACGCACGGATCTGGTCGGCGATCTCCGCCGACTCGACGCCCTGCGCGGTCGCCTCGCGGTAGGCCAGCAGGTCCGCGACGATGATGCGGTAGCTGAAGGTCATTGCGGAGACCGAGGCGTTCGCCGCGGTGCGCACCTGCGCCCGCAGCGGTCCAAGGTCGTCGATGGATCCGTCGATCCGCTGAAGGACGGCCGCGGTGCTCGACGGCACGGACGGCACGAGGGCCCGCTGCCGCCGGTACTCGGCGACCGCCTTGTCCGTCTCCGCCGTCTGCTTCGCGTACGCGTCCTCCTGGCGGGTGCCCCCGGTGGCCAGAAGATCGGCCGCGGAGACCCGCTCACGCTGCAACTGGTAAGCCAGGGCGCCCGCGTCGGCGCCAAGGCGCGCGAGGACACCGAGGTCACTGGCCCGCTCGGCTTGCTGGACGCTGCCCGCTAGCGCCAGGCCGGCGAAGCCGACGACAGCGACAAGGGGCGCGGCAACGATGATGCGCATGCGAGAGGCGATCTTCCAGCCCCGCTGCCGAGGGCCCGGTCGGGCCGCATGGGCATTCTTCCCGGACGCCAAGATTTCACTCCCACGGGTGGTCGGCACAGTTCCATGTGCACGTTGCAGGTAGCAATTCCCATCCGATCGCACACGTGGTGCGACAAACAGGGTTGCCCGAGGTACGAAAAACTGGTACCTGCATCTGTACCGCCCGGAGAGGATCAACCACTCTCCGTAGCAAAGCCTGATCCACCCGCTCCACCGGCAACCGGCAGTTGGCAGGTCAGCGGCGCCGGCTCCGGCTCAGGGCGCGGTCGATGACCGAACGCAGGTCGTCGATCTCGACGACGACCTCCGTGGGGCCGAGCATGGCTCCGTTGTCGACGATCATCGCGACGATGTCGTCGGCCGGCGTGCGGGGGCGGGGCGCCGGCCGCTCGCGCGGCCCGCGCCGGCCGTCGGCGGCGATCTGCTCGCGGGCCACGTCTGGCCAGAGGGAGGCGAGCAACCCGCCGGTGCCGAGCACCTCGTCGCAGCGCACGGCGAGCTCGAGGCTGCCGTAGCGCCGGCCGGACTCGACCGCGGCAACGGTCTCCCGGCTGAAGCGGACGCGGTCGGCGAGCGCGCGCTGGGTCAGCCCGTTACGGGTGCGCCAACGCCGCAGCTCCCGCCGAAACCGGCGACTGGCCATGGGATCAGGGGCAGCATCGGATGGCGCACGGTCCATGTGCTCACCTTCGAGTCAACCCGGCCTATCGGAAAAACCCGCCGCTCCCATTCTGACGGGCCGGCCGAGCCGTGGAAACCCACTCCAAAAGATCGACTCGGATAGTAATCGTCGATCAAGCCGCCCGCTGAGTGGCGTCGTCCAGCTGGGCGAAGGTGTCAACGAGGACCGGCAATGCGTTGTGCGCCCGGAAACCCACATTTGGCTTGAAGGAACTGATGTGCTCGGGCGCCAGCCGCAGGCCCGGAACCGCGGCGGTCAGCTGGGTGAGCGCCACCTGCGCCTCCAGCCGGGCCAGTGCGGCGCCGATGCAGAAATGCGGTCCGTAACCGAACGACAGGTGGTCGCGGACGTCGGCGCGGTGCGGGTCGAAGACGTCGGGGTGCGCGAAGGTCGACGAGTCGCGGTTGGCGGCGCCGAGCAGCAGTAGGCACCGCGAGCCCGCCGGGATCGTGGTTTCGCCGATGGCGACGTCACGCGTGGTAACCCGCAGCCAGCCGTCGATCGCCGGGCCAAAGCGCAGCGTCTCCTCGACGAACGCCTGCACGCCGGCCGGGTTTTCCACCAGCCGCTCCCACCGGGTGGGCACCGAAAGCGCGTTGTCGAGGCTGTGCGCGATCAGGCCGGACGTGGTCTCGTGCCCCGCCACCAGCAGGTTGAACGCGAAGCTGGCGACCTCGTTTTCGGTCAGCACCTCGTCGTCGCCACCGCGGTAGCGCAGCGCCCGGCTGATGAAGTCTTCGCCCGAGTCGCCGTCTTGGAGGCGGAGGGTCACGAGCTTTTGGCAGTAGCGCCAGAAGTCGAGCAGGCCCTGCGCCAGGCGCACCTGCTCGGCCGGCTCGGGCTGCCCCCACACCAGCGCGATCTGCCCGTCGGACCAGCTCTTGATCGCCGGTACGTCCTCGGGTGGCACCCCGAGGAGGTCGACGATGACGAGCAGGGGCAGCTCGGCCGCGAACTCGGGAACGAGATCGACGACGGTGCCCCGCCGGGCGACAAGGCGGGACACCAGCTCGTCGACGCGCCGGCGCACGATCGCGCCGTAGTGCTCGTTGACGCGTGCCGCGGTGTTGGGGAACGTCGCCCGCAGCGCGCGGCGAGTGCGCGTATGCGTCGGCGCGTCGGCCGCCGCGGTGGTCGGCGGCGCGTCGATCTCCATGACGATCGCCAGCGCCTCCGGACACATGTCATAAATGGGCATTAAGGTCAACGCGTTACTGAATGCTTCACTGTCGCCCAGCGCGTTGCGCACGTCTGCGTGTTTGGTGATCAGCCAGAGGCCGAGATCGTCGGCGAAATGTACCCGCTCGGGCCCGTCGAGCAGATCCCGCCAAATAGCGGCGGGGTCGGTGAGATACGAGCCAGAGAACGGCCTGAGCTCCATGCCTGCCTCCTCGGGACTTCTACCGTGCGATACGACGGAGGCGTTAGTCAATAGCCATTCCTGATACGCAATTCCGGGTTCACCGCGTCTCAATAGATGCAAGTTGCGTAATGCACATGAGCGCCGTTTGTGCGGGCGACTAATAGCGCGATTGACACCCTGGCATAAGGTACATGTGTGACGCGGCGTTGGTTGGCCGCGGTGGCCGCGCTCCTGCTCCTCGGCACCGCGGCGTGCGGGGGCACGACGGCGGCGGGGGGCATACCCGACGGGGTGATGCTCCAGCCGGACGACATCGACGGCGGCTCCGCCATCTCCGCGGCGCCCGACCAGAGCACACACCCGCTGCCGCCGGCGCCGTGCGAGCCGCTGCCGTCCGGGCCGCCGGTCGAGTCCCGCACGGTCGCCTTTCAGGCCGGGCGCCACAAGGTGTTCGAGTACGTCGCCCGCGGCCAGCTCTGGGCGCTGACCGCGGTGCGCGAGGCGATCGCCCAGTGCCCGGACGCGTACCGCGTCGCCGCGACGGACCTCGGCTACCGGGACACCGTGCTGATCAGCCACGACAGCGCCGCCTACTACATCGGCACGACCGGCGACTACTTCGTCGCGGTACTCGTCGTCGACGACATGACGCTCGCCGCCGACTACGGGCAGCGGGCGATGGCGCGGGCCGGGGCGAAACGCGAGCCAGGTGTCGAGATGCGGACGCCGACGGAGCCGCCGCGCTGGGTCAGCTACGCGGCCGAGGTCACCGGGCTGCGCATGGGCAAGAACGACCGGACCCTGCTGATCGACGTGCTCGTGCCGGAGTGCTCGCGCGACCGGAAGGTCACCTACCTCGACGAGTCGGTCAAGGGCGCGGTGCACGCCAACGTGGTGTACGAGGTGCGGGAGCCGAACGCCTGCCTGACCAAGATCCCGGCGACCGTCACGCTCACCACCAAGGCGCCGCTCGGCGACCGCGAGATCGTGCTCAACAGCGACAGCATCGCCTGGGGTCGCACCACGACCGGCTACCGGCGCTGCACGGGTGCCTTCGGCTGCGCCACCCCACCGGCCGACCACTGCGCACAAGGCTGGCTCGACGTGGTCCGAGGCGGCATGGACGTGCCGAAGCACAGCTCCTACAACTTCGAGCACTGCGACCAGACCTGGCTCATCGTCAGCGTGAACGAGACCGCCGGCGAGTGTGGCCCGGTCGAAGGCCAACGCCCCGGCTGCGCGGCCGAGCCCCGGGTGCAGCGGTGGTTCCTGCGCTTCGAGACCGGCTGGCAGGTGCGGACCGCCACCCGCGAGGCGGGCTGCCCCGCGGGGCTCGACATCCCCACCCGCCTCTGCGAAGGGCTCCCCGCACCGCGCTAGGCCCTGTCGAAACAGGGCCTAGGGCACGAAGACCTCGCCGGGCTTGACGACGCGCAGCCAGCGGCAGCCGTAGCGGCCGAGGCTGAGCCGCACCTCGCCGTCCTCGACGGGTGTGGTGCCGTCGCTGAGCAGGTCGACGAGGCGGTCGCCGGGCTCGAGGCGGTCGAGGCGCAGCGTCACGTCGACCGGCTCGTCCGCGAAGTTGTGCGCCGCCACCACCGTGCCGCCGTCCTGGTCGGCGCGGTGGGCCAGCACCGATTCGGCGTCGTGCTCCAGCACCTCGTATCGGCCCCAGGCCAGCTCCGGGCACTGCCGGTAGCGGCGGATCAGCAGCTTCATCCAGGACAGCAGCGAGTCCGGGTCGCGCAGCTGGGACACCACGTTCACCTTCTCCGGGCCGAACTCGCCTTGCACCATCGGCGCGGGAAGCTTTTCCGGATCGGCCGTCGAGAAGCCGCCGTTGTCGTCGTCGGACCACTGCATCGGGGTACGCACGGCGTTGCGCCCCTCCACGCTCAACTCCTCGGCCATGCCGATCTCCTCGCCGTAGAAGAGCACCGGCGTGCCGGGCATCGAGAAGAGGAGGCTGTACACGAGGCGGATGCGGTCCATGTCACCGTCCAACATGGAGGGTAGGCGGCGGCGCAGGCCGCGGTCGTAGAGCTGCATCCGCTTCTCCGGGCCGAACGCCTCGAAGACCTCCTGCCGCTCCTCCTCGCTCAGCTTGTCGAGCGTCAGCTCGTCGTGGTTGCGGACGAACGTCGCCCAGTGCGTGTCCTTCGGCTGCTCCGGCCGTTCGCGGAGCGCCTCGGCGAGCGGGGCGGCCTTTCCACGGGCCAGCGACAGGTACAGCCGCTGCATGCCGATGAAGTCGAAGCACATCGTGAGCTCGTCGCCGTCTTCGTCGCCGAAGAAGCGCATCGTGTCCGGGTACGGCAGGTTGACCTCGCCGAGGATTACCGCCTCGCCGTTGCGCCGGTTCAGGAAGGCGCGCAGGTCGCGCAGGTACTCGTGCGGGTCGGGCAGGTCCTCCGCGTCTAGCGCTCCCCCGGTCTCCAGCAGGAACGGCACCGCGTCCACCCGGAAGCCGGACAGTCCCAAGTGGAGCCAGTAGCCGAGCACGCGGGCGATCTCGTCGCGCACGGCGGGGTTCGCGACGTTGAGATCCGGCTGGTGCTTGTAGAAGCGGTGCAGGTAGTACTGGCCGGCCTTCTCGTCGTACTCCCAGAGGCTCTTCTCCTGGTCAGGGAAGACGACGCCCTTTGGGCCGTCGGCGGGCGGCTCGTCGCGCCACACGTACCAGTCGCGGTGCGGCGAGTCAGGGCTGGACCGCGCGCTCTGAAACCACGGGTGCTTGTCGGAGGTGTGGTTGACGACGAGGTCGGCGATCACGCGGATGCCCCGGTCTCGGGCGACCCGGAGAAACTCGACGAGCTCGCCGTTCGTGCCGAGGCGCGGGTCGACGCCGTAGAAGTCGGTGATGTCGTAGCCGTCGTCGCGGTCCGGCGTCGGGTAGAAGGGCATGAGCCAGATGCACGTCACGCCCATCTCGTCGAGGTAGCCGACCCGCTGTGCGAGGCCGTTGAAGTCGCCGCACCCGTCACCGTCGCCGTCGAAGAACGTCTCGACGTCGAGGCAGTAGATGACCGCGTTCTTCCACCACAGGTCGGCGGCGTGGCTCATCCTCATGACACACCTCCACGCAGCTGCGGCAGCACCTTGCCGCCGAACACCTCCAGGAACTCGTCCTGCTCCTGCCCCACGTGGTGCACCATGATCTCGTCGAACCCGAGGTCCGCGTACTCCTGGAGCCAGGCCGCGTGGCGCGCCGGGTCCGCGGAGATCCGCACCACGTCGTGCATGGCCTCCGGTGGCACGTGTTTGGCCGCCTCCTCGAAGTGCTCGACGAGCTCCAGGTCCCAGCAGACCGGCGGCGCGAAGACGTTGGTACGCCACTGGTCGTGCGCGATCCGCAACGCCTCGTCCTCGTCGGCCGCGTAGCTGATGTGCACCTGAAGGCGCAACGGTCCGCGGCCACCCGCCTCGCGGTACGCGTCGATCATGCGGCGCAGATGCTCGTGCGGCGCGCCGACGGTGATGAGCCCGTCGGCCCACTCCGCGCACCATCGCGCGGTCTCGACGCTGACCGCGGCGCCGACCAGGGCGGGTGTCTCGGTGGGCCGGGTCCACAGCTTCGCCCGGTCGACCGTGACAAGGCCGTCGTGGGTCACCTCGGCGCCGGCCAGCAGCGCCCGGATCACGTCGACGCACTCGCGCAGGCGGGCGTTGCGGACCTCTTTGCGGGGCCAGGCCTCGCCGGTGATGTGTTCGTTGCTGTACTCGCCGGTGCCGAGCGCGGCCCAGAAGCGTCCCGGATACATCGACGCCAGCGTGCCGATGGCCTGGGCGATGATCGCCGGGTGGTAGCGCTGGCCGGGTGCGGTCACGACGCCGAAGGGCAGCCGCGTGGCCTGGAGCGCGGCGCCCAGCCACGACCAGGCGAAGCCGGACTCGCCCTGGCGCTCGCTCCACGGCGAGAAATGGTCGGAGGACATCGCCGCGTCGAAGCCGGCCCGCTCGGCCCGAACGGCCGCGGCGAGCAGGCTTCCGGGGTCGATCTGCTCGTGCGAGGCGTGGAAGCCGTAGAGGGTCATGAGCACAACGTGCCCTTATCCGCGCCGTCTTACACCGGTCGTTCATCGGTGGCGGCTAAGGTCGGGTGGGTCCGTACCGAAAAGCCGGGAGTGAGCGATGCCTGACACAGTCCGCCTCAACGAGCTACCCGAGTGGGCCGCGCTGGCCAAGCACCGCGCGGAGCTGGGCGGGACGCACCTGCGGGAGCTGTTCGGGGTCGACCCGGGGCGCGCCGACCGGCTCACCGTGCGGGTCGGTGACCTCTTCCTCGACTACTCGAAGCACCTGGTCACCGACGAGACGCTGGGGCTGCTCCGCGACCTGGCCGCGGCGCGGGACGTCGCCGGGCTTCGCGACGCGATGTTCCGGGGCGAGAAGATCAACGTCACCGAGCGTCGTGCCGTGCTGCACACCGCGCTGCGCGCGCCGCGCGACGCGGTGATCGAGGTCGACGGCGAAAACGTCGTGCCGGCCGTGCACGCCGTCCTGGACAAGATGGCCCGCTTCGCCGACTCGGTCCGCTCCGGCGCCTGGACCGGTGCGACCGGCAAGCGCATCCGCACGGTCGTCAACATCGGCATCGGCGGCTCCGACCTCGGGCCGGCGATGGCCTACGAGGCGCTCCGCCCGTACACCGCGCGGGCGCTCGACTTCCGCTTCGTGTCCAATGTCGACGGTGCCGACCTGCACGAGGCCACCCGCGACCTCGATCCGGCCGAGACGCTGTTCATCGTGGCCTCGAAGACTTTCACGACGATCGAGACCATCACCAACGCCACCTCCGCGCGCGAGTGGCTCGTCGACGGGCTGGGCGGCGACAAGACCGCCGTCGCCAAGCACTTCGTGGCCCTCTCGACCAACGCGTCCGAGGTGGCCGACTTCGGCATCGACACCGAAAACATGTTCGAGTTCTGGGACTGGGTGGGCGGCCGCTACTCGTACGACTCGGCGATCGGCCTCTCCTTGATGATCGCGATCGGACCGGAGCGCTTCCGCGAGATGCTCGACGGCTTCCACCTCGTCGACGAGCACTTCCGCAACGCGCCGCCGGAGGCCAACGCGCCGATGGTGCTCGGCCTGCTCGGCGTCTGGTACGGCGCGTTCTTCGACGCCCAGTCGCACGCGGTCCTGCCTTACAGCCACTACATGTCGAAGTTCGCGGCGTACCTTCAGCAGCTCGACATGGAGTCCAACGGCAAGTACGTCGACCGGCAAGGCCAGCCGGTGGCCTGGCAGACCGGCCCGGTGGTGTGGGGCACGCCCGGCACCAACGGCCAGCACGCCTACTACCAGCTGCTGCACCAGGGCACGAAGACGATCCCGGCCGACCTGATCGGCTTCGCCCGTCCGGTCGCCGAGCTCGGCCCGCGGCTGGCCGCACAGCACGACCTGCTGATGGCCAACCTCTTCGCGCAGGGGCAGGCGCTCGCGTTCGGCAAGACCGCCGAGGAGGTACGCGCCGAGGGGGTGGCCGAGGAGCAGGTGCCGCACCGCACGTTCCCCGGCAACCACCCGACGACCACGATCCTCGCCACCGAGCTGTCGCCGTCGGTGCTCGGGCAGCTCGTCGCGCTGTACGAGCACAAGGTCTTCGTGCAGGGCGCGATCTGGGACATCGACTCGTTCGACCAGTGGGGTGTCGAGCTGGGCAAGGTGCTCGCCAAGCGGGTCGAGCCGGCGCTCACCGAAGGCGCGGACGTGCCCGGCCTCGACGCGTCGACGGCCCACCTCGTCGCCAAGTACCGCGAGCTACGCGGCCGGTAGCCGGGATTGGTCGCTAGTGCGGTGGCCACAAACGTTGGCCGGCTTCGCCGGACCGGGTGAGCGGCGGCCGAAGGCCACCGCTCACCCGTTGAAGGTTTGTGGCCACCGCACTAGGCGGTTACCAGCACCGGCGTCAGCGTTCCGGCGGCGCGCGTCCGGCCGCGTTCCGCCCACCGGAGCGCCGGCGCCATCCCGAGGCCGGCGGCGAGGAAGAGGCCGCCCAGCACCAGCCAGCCGGGCGTGCCCCAGCCGATCAGCAGCGTGGTCATCACGACCGGCCCGAGCATGCGGGCGATCTGCGGGCCCATGCCGAAGAATCCCTGGTACTGCCCCTGCTTGTCGGCCGGCGCCAGCCCGAACCCGAGCTCCCAGGCGGCCGCGCCCTGCATCATCTCGCCGAGCACCTGCACCGCCGCGGCGATGAGCAGCACCACCACCGTCGCCAAGGCGCCGATGCGGCCGGCGGAGAGGGCGTACACGCCGCAGGCGGCGAGCAGCACCCAGCCGGCCCGGCCGGTGATCCGGGCGGCGATGCGCAGACTCGTCACCCGCTGCGCCACCCGCACCTGGAAGAGCACCACGCTCAGCATGTTGACGATCAGGAGGCCGGCGGCCATCGCTTTGGGCGCGTCGGTGCGCTCTACGATCCACAGTGGAAGGCCGAGGCTGAGCAGCGGCATGTTGAGGTACATGACCGCGTTGAGCAGCGTGATCACCGCGTATGGCCGGTCGCGCAGCACGGCCAGTCGCGGCCCGGCGTCCGGAGCGACCGGCGCGGGCGGCACCTCGGGGAGCCGGCGCAGCACGAGCGCGGCGGCGAGGAAGCTCACGGCGTCCATCGCGAAGACCGCCAGGTAGGCACCGCGGGTGTCGAACGTCAGGGCCAGGCCGCCCAGCCCGGCGCCGACGGCGAGGCCGGCGTTGAGCGTCGACTGGAGGTGCGCCCGCACCCTGGTGCGCTCGCCAGCCTCCACGAGACCCGCCAGCAACGCGCCGCGGGCCGAGGTGAGGCCGCCCTGGCAGCACGCGTACAGGCAGGCGACGAGCAGGAAGAGCGGAAACGAGCGGACCGCCAGGAAGCTCGTCAGCGTGCCCGCGGTGACGACGGCGAGCACCACGGCGGTGCGGCGCGGGCCGAACCGGTCGGCGACGTACCCGAGCGGCACGCCGGCCAGCATGCCGGTGGCCCAGGCGAGGGTGAGCGCGACGCCGACCTGGGTCGCGGAAAGCCCGACCACGCGGGTGAAGAAGAGCGCCGAGCAGGCGTAGAACGCGCCGTCGCCGAGCGAGTTGGCCATCTGGGCGAGCGCCAGGGTGCGGGGTGAGCCGGCGGGCGGGAAGAACCGAGACATGAGATCAACGTAAGACCGGCGATTGGCTCACTGAAGCGCCAATCCTGGCCAATCCAATTGGGCCAATATTTCGCCCGTTACCTCGGACGACGGCCGCCGTCGTGGTGTGTCGCAAGCTTGAGTTGCCCGGGTCCCGCGTCAGCGCGGACCGCTGCTCCCGCCGGAGACCGCGCGGGTCGGCGGCGAGCTGGCGCTCGCCGAGTTCCCCGACCCCCGCTGCCAGGTCCGCGCCGCAAGCCCGCGGGGCGGGACCGTGTCGGAAGGGGTGTCCGAGGGTCGTTGCGGCTGCCGCCGCACCGGTTGTGACACAGCGTTACCAGCCCAGGGTCGGGACGCTGGCCACCCTCGCCACCGGCCTGGCAACGGACATGGTGGACAAATCGTCACCCCGCAAGGGGTGAGCGTGACCAGTCGCGAAGGGTGAGGCCGCGGGAGCAGCGGTCCGGACCACGACGGACATCGCGGTAGCCCAGATCTCGTTTTGAATCTTGGTTTCGAGGCCGCGGCGCACTCGCACCGGCCCGAAACAAAGCCCTCCGGTGCCGGCGCTGCCCCGCACATGGCCTCGCCGGCACCGGAGGAGTCTCATCCTCTAGAAGTTGAACTGGTCGATGTTGGAGGCGTCGAAGACGGTGGGCGGGCCGAGCACGACAACGCCGTCGGCGCCGATGGTGTACTCGCCGAGCTTGCCGGCGGTGAACTTCTCGCCTTCCTTGCCGGTGATCATGCCGGAGGCGAGGGCGGCGCCGGCGTAGGCGGCCAGGTAGCCCAGGTCGGCCGGGCTCCACAGGGCGAAGTTCTTGACCGTGCCGTCCTTGACGAACTCGCGCATCTGGTTGGGCGTACCGAGGCCGGTCAGCGCGACCTTGCCCTTGTACTGCGAGCCGGACAGGTAGCGGGCGGCCGCCGCGACGCCGACGGTGGTGGGCGAGATGATGCCCTTCAGGTCGGGGTAGGACGACAGCAGACCCTGGGTCTCCTGGAACGACTTCTGATCCTGGTCATCGCCGTACACCGTGGTGACCAGCTCGATCTTCGAGTACTCGGGCTTCTTCAGCTCGGTCTTCATCAGCTCGATCCAGGCGTTCTGGTTGGTCGCGTTCGCCGTCGCGGACAGGATCGCGATCTTCCCCGCCCCACCGATCTGGTCGGAGATGAGCTTGACCTGGTTTTCCGCGATGCCCTGCGCGGTCACCTGGTTGACGAACAGGTCACGGCAGTCCTTGTTGGTGTCCGAGTCGAACGTGACGACCTTCGCACCACCCTGCCGGGCCTGGTTGACCGCGCCGCAGATCGCGTTCGGGTCGTTGGCCGAGATCGCGATCACGTCGGAGCCCTGCTGGGTCAACGTGTTGATGTAGGAGACCTGGGAAGAGGCACTGGCCTCGGAAGGGCCGACCTCCTTGTACTCGCCCTTGAACTCCTCGACCGCGGCCTTTCCACCGCCGTCCGAGACGGTGAAGTACGGGTTGTTGACCTGCTTGGGCAGGAAGGCGACGCTCAGACCTTCCTTTATCTTTCCGGACGCACCCGCACTGGCGTTACCGCCGGCGGCCGGTGTGTCGCCGTCGTCGCTGGCGCAGGCCACCGCGCTCAGCATCAGCGCCGACAGCGCGACGGCGGAAGCCCCTAGGCGCATGCGTCGGGTCCGCATACCTCTCATGGCTTGTCCTTCCTCGACATATCAGAAACAGGGCTCGGCCCTAACCGCCGGCGGCGGGGGATACGGCTGGTCGTCGGCGCCGCAGCCGAGCGCGGATCATGCTGGCCGCGTTGGGTCCGACGACGGAGACGATGAGTAGCGCGCCGGTGACGATGGTGAGAGTGTCGGCCGGCACGTCGGCGAGCTGGAGCGCGTTGCGCAGGGTGATGAGCAGCAGCACGCCGGCCATCACGCCGATCAGGGTGCCGCGGCCGCCGAAGATGGAGACCCCGCCGAGCAGGACCGCGGCGACGACGGACAGTTCGAGTCCGGCGCCGTTGTCGGCGCGGGCGGACGCGTAGCGCATGGTCCAGAAGAACCCGGCCAGCGCGGCGACGGTGGCGGTGAGGACGAACAGCCAGAACTTGGTCTTCGCCACCGAGATCCCGGAGAAGGTGGCCGCCTGGTCGTTGTTGCCCATGGCGAACAGGGCCCGCCCGATCGGGGTGGCGTGCAGGATCACGCCGAACACGACGGCGAGGCCGAGCACGACGAGGGCGACCCAGGGGACGGTGGTCCCGGGGAGGGCTTCGATCATGTTGCCGGTCCAGGAGAACGGGAAGTCCGCGACCGCTTTGTCGCCGAGCACGACGTAGGCGAGTCCTCTGTAGAGGGCCAGGGTGCCGATCGTGACCGCCAGCGACGGGAGGCCGAAACCGGTGACGAACAACCCGTTGAGCGCCCCGCACACGACACCGAGCAGCAGGATGAGCGGCAGGATAAGCGGAAGGGGGACACCGGCGGCCCACAGCTGGCCCATGACCGCGCTGGACAAGCCGAGGACGCTGGCCACGGAGAGGTCGATCTCGCCGGTGATGATCACGTAGGTCATCGGCAGCGCGATGAGCGCGATCGGGACGACGTCCAGGAGCAGGAAGCCCCAGAACCGCGAGCTGGCGAAACCGTCCACTGTGGCCGCCGATACGACCACGACGATCGCGAGGACGACGATGACGAGCACGTCCCAGCTGCCCAGTCGTCTAAGCACCGCGGGCCCTCCTTCCCCGCAGTCGTTGCGCTATCCGCGCGGTCAGCGCCCGGTCGAGTCCGATCGCGGCCAGGATGAGGGCACCGACGACCGCCTGCTGCCAGAACGGGTCGATGCGCAGCACCGGCAGGGCGGACCCGATCGTGCTCAGTAGCAGCGCACCCAACGCGGCGCCGTAGACCGAGCCGCTGCCGCCGAAGATGGCCACCCCGCCGACCACGACGGCGGCGACGACGTTGAGCTCGATGCCGTTACCGGCCGCGGCGTCCAACGTGCCGAACCTTGCCGCGTAGAGCACTCCGGCCAGGCCGGCCAAGGCGCCGGAGACGGCCATCGCGGTGAAGACCCGCCAGCCGACCGGGATCCCGGACAGCCGGGCGGCGGCCGGGTCGGAGCCGATGGCGTACATCTCCCGCCCGGACCGGTACGAGCGCAGGTAGAAGCCGGCGATCAGCAGCACGGCGATCGCGAACAACGCCAGGACCGGAACGCCGAGCAGGGTCTGTGTGCCCATCCGTTTGAACCCGGATGGCATGTCCGCGGCGTTGATCTGCTGCCCGGCCGCCCACGAGTAGTCGATCCCCCGGAAGACGTAGAGGGTGCCCAACGTGACCACCAGGGCCGGGACCCGGGCGATAGCGATCAGGGCGCCGTTGACGATCCCGCACAACAGGCCCAGGCCCACGCCGGCGAGGATCGCCAGGACGATCGGCGCGTCCGGCATCGCCAGAAACAGCTTGCCCGTGGCGAAAGCGGACAGGCCGAGGACCGAGCCGACGGACAGGTCGACGTTGCGGGTGATCACCACCATCGCCTGCCCGACCGCCAGAACGACCAGGATGGTGGCGCCGAGCATCAGGTCCTTGCGGGACTGGGCGTTGAGGAAGCGCGGGTTGTAGATCGTGGTCACCGCGATCAGCAACACCAGCGCCAGGCCGATACCCAGCTCGCGGACCACGAACAGGCGGCGTGCCCCACGCACGTCACCGCGGGCTCTCGTCGGCGGGGGCGCGGCCGCACGTGTCGCCGCCGTCACGCCGCACCACCCTGGCTCTGTCCCGTGGCTGCCAGCATCACCGACTCCTCGTCGGCCCGCTCGCGGGCGATCTGCTCGACCAGACGGCCCTCGTGCATGACCAGCACTCGATCCGCCATCCCCAACACCTCGGGCAGCTCGCTGGAGACCATCAACACCGCCACACCCTCGGCGGCGAGCTGCGACATCAGCCGGTGCACCTCCGCTTTCGTGCCCACGTCGATGCCGCGGGTCGGCTCGTCGACGATCAGCACCTTCGGCTGGGTGGACAGCCATTTGGCGAGGACGACCTTCTGCTGGTTGCCACCGGACAATGTGGACACCGGGTCGGACAGGTGGCCGGCCTTGACCTGAAGCCGCTGGGTCCACTTGTGCGCGGCCTCCCGCTCGGTGCGTGGGCCGAGCAGGCCGAGGCGGGAAAGCGACCAACGGCGGGTCAGGGTGGCGTTGCGCTCGATGGACAGCTCCATCACCAGGCCCTGCTGGCGGCGGTCTTCCGGCACCAGGGCGAGGCCGGCGGCCATCGCGGCGGCCGGTTTGCCGCGTGGCAGGTGCTGGCCGGCGACGACCACCTCGCCGGAGTCGTAGCGGTCGACTCCGAAAACGGCGCGGACCACCTCGCTGCGGCCGGCGCCGACCAGGCCGGCCAGCGCGACGATCTCCCCCGCCCGGACATCGAAGCTGACGCCGTCGAAGACACCCGCCCGGGTCAGCCCGCGGACCTCCAGCACCACGTCGCCGGCGTCGGTGTCCTGCTTGGGATACAGCTGGGAAACCTCCCGGCCGACCATCCGCCGGACCACCTGCCCGACGGTCAGGTCGGCCGTCGGGTCGGTGGAGACCCAGCGGCCGTCCCGCATCACCGTCACCCGCTCGCACAGGGCGAACACCTCGTCGAAACGGTGCGAGATGAACAGCACCGCGGCGCCCGCCTCGCGCAGCGATCGGACCACCGCGAACAGGCGCTCCACCTCGACGCCGGACAGCGCGGCGGTCGGCTCGTCCATCACCAGCACGCGGGCGTCGAACGACAGCGCTTTGGCGATCTCGACCAGCTGCTGGTCGGCGATCGAAAGACCGCGGGCCGGACGGTCCGGGTCCATCCGCACACCGAGCCGGGCGAACAACTCCACCGTGCGCTCCCGCATCGCGGCGGCGTCGATCCGGCGCAGGCCGCGCAGCGGCTGACGGCCCATGAAGATGTTTTCCGCCACCGACAAGTCCGGGAACAGCGTCGGCTCCTGGTAGATCACCGCGATCCCCGCCGCGCGGGCATCGGCCGGGCCGCTCAGCGACAACGGCTGGCCGTCCAGCGTCATGCCACCCTCGTCCGGGGCGTGCACACCGGCCAGGACCTTCACCAGCGTGGACTTGCCCGCCCCGTTTTCACCTACCAGAGCGTGCACCTCACCCGCACGCAACTCCAGCTGACCGTCCGCCAACGCGTGGACGGCGCCGAACGACTTGCGCACCCCGGACAGGGTGAGCAGCGCCGCAGGGTGATCGGGACGTTCGGGCACGACACGCCTCCCCGGCATCAGGTCAAGATGACCGGATTTTGTGAAACGTTTCATGAACTTGTGGGGTAGACGTTAAGGGCTCGTTTCGGGGTCGGTCAAGGGTTTCAAGCCGGTTACCGAATCGTTAGGCAGGTAAGGGCTTTCCCGGAGGCCGCTATCCTGAGGCATTCTTGACACGATTCAGTTAGGCTGACGCGAGGGAGAGTGACGGTGTCGGAGATCCCGCTGGTCAGCATCCGAGACGTGGCCAACCACGCTGGAGTCTCCGTTGGCACCGTCTCCAACGTGCTCAACCGCCCCGACATCGTGGCCAACGCGACGCGCGCCCGCGTGCTGGCGGCGATCAGCGAGCTGGGCTTCGTGCCCAACGACGCCGCCCGCCAACTGCGCCGCGGCCGCGGCCGCACCCTCGGCCTGGTCGTCCTCGACGTCGCCAACCCCTTCTTCACCGACGTCGCCAAAGGCGTCGAAGACACCACCGGCGCCGCCGGCATGGCCGTCATCTTCTGCAACAGCGACGGCGACCTCACCAAAGAAAACGCCTACCTCGACCTCCTCGAAGAACAACGCGTCCAAGGCGTCCTCATCACCCCCATCGACGACGCCAGCCAACGCCTCCACCAGCTCCGCGACCGCGGCGTGCGGGTCGTGCTCCTCGACCGCCGCTCCACCGAGAAGGATCTGTGCTCGGTGTCGGTGGACGACCGGCTCGGTGGCGAGCTGGCGATGCGACACCTGGTGGAGAGCGGCCACCGCCGGATCGCCTTCGTCGGCGGGCCACACCGCCTCGAGCAGGTCCGCGACCGCTACGACGGAGCGCTGCAAGCCCTCAAAGACGCGGGACTCGACGAAGACGAGCACCTGCGCCGGTACGACACACCCGCCCTCACCGTCGCCGCCGGACGCGACGCCGCGGCCCGCATCCTCGGCCAGCCCAAGAACTCCCGGGCCACCGCCGTCTTCTGCGCCAACGACCTGCTCGCCCTCGGCGTCCTCCAGGTACTCACCCGCCAACAAATCCGGGTACCCGACGACATCGCCCTGGTCGGCTACGACGACATCGACTTCGCCGCCGCCGCGGCCGTGCCCCTCTCCTCCGTCCGCCAACCACGCCAACGCCTCGGACAGACCGCCGCCGGTCTCCTGCTCGACGAGGCCAACCAGCCCGAAACCCACCAGCACCAACAGGTCGTCTTCGAGCCCGAGCTCGTCGTACGCGAGTCGAGCCAGCGGATCGTCACGGCGGAGTGATCCGGGTCAGCGTCTCCTCGTACGCTGTGGAGGGCACGCGCCCCTGCGCGAACGGGCGCTCGATCTGCTGGATCGTGAAGAGCAGCAACGTGATCATGCTGGCCACCGTGGCGGTGAGGGCGAGCTGTGGCAGCGCCCGGTCGAACGGGAAGAAGAACATCGGCAGCCCGGCCAGCACCGCTCCGGCCAGCAAGGCGAACCAGGTCGCGTCGCCGATCCGCGACTCGGCCAGGGCGAGCCGCTCCTGGCGGGCCTGTAACAGCGACTCCACGGCGGCCGGCGCGTCTTCGGCCTCCTCGCCGTTGCGGCTGGCGAGGTCGTGCATGTCCTGCACCAGCTGCCAGCCGCGGGGGTGCTCCTCGGCGCTCGCCTCGGCGAGCCGCGGCCACTCCCGGTCGACCACCTCGCGCAGGTAGTCACGGGTGAGCCTGGTCATCTCGGCACGGTCCGGCTCCGGCATCCCGTTGACCGACCAGGCCACGAGCTGCGCCGCCTCCGCCTCCGCGTACGTGGCGTCGCGGGCCTCGTCGGCACCGCTCCACACGTCGATGAACACGAACGCGGCGACGATCGCGAAGAGCATGCCGGCGAGCGAGAAGACCGCGCTCAGCACGTTGATGTCGACGAGCGGTTTCGAGTCACGCCGCCAGCGGCGCAGCAGCGCGACAACGGCGAGAGCGGCGGCGGATACGCCCACCAACCAGAGCGTGCCGACTAGGTAGGTATTCATCGAGGTTCCATTTAGGATGCATCCACTTCGTCCGGGCTTACCAGGGTAGATGGGGTGTCATCTGTGCGAAACCGGCATGTCGCCTTACGGATGGTCGCGCTGCTCGCCACCGGCGGCGGTCTCGCACTTGCCGCACCGGCCGCCGCCACCCGCCCTGTGTCCACAGTGGAGGCGTCGTCGAACCAGTGCACCGGTGGGCTCTACCAGGTGCGCACGGTGCGCAAACACCGTTCGTCCACGCTGGACTCCATCGACCCAGATACCGGTGACACGCGGCGGTCCACAGGCCTTGCGTACACGGTCAACGCGATCGGGTACGACGCCGGGCAAGGGCTCTTCGCCGGCGTGGCCACCCGCCACGAGGGTCACCCGATCGGGGACGGCGGGCACGTCGTCACCATCACCCCGGAGGGTGAAACCCGTGATCTGGGGCCGGTACGGGGTGCTTCGGTGGCCGGGGCGTACTCCGGCACCGTCGTCGACGGCCGGCTGCTCCTGCATCTCGACGGTCATCTCGTCGCGGTGGACGTACGCCCGGGGAGTCCCACGTTTCGCACGGTGGTACGCCGCCTCGACCTGCCGCGCCTGCCCAGTTTCGGCGACTGGGACGCCCGGCCCGGCGACGGCGGCCTGTACGCGGTCTCCACGCAGGGCCGCGGCCCGAGCCGGCTGGTCCGCGTCGACCCGGCCACCGGCGCGGTGACCGAGAAGCCGGTGCCGGACCTGCCGGGAGACGGCTTCTTCGGTGCGGTCGCGTTCGACGACGGCGGCACACACCTGTACGCCACCGACAACAACCACGCCAGCACACTGTGGCGGATCGGGCTGGACGGCACGGCCGCGAAGCTCGCCCGCGGGTCCGGTCTGCTCGGCTCCGACGCGGCCTGGTGTCCACGCCCGCCGCCACCCTCACCGAAACCGACCACGCCGCCACCCGCGCGTCCGCGCCCGCCGGCCGCGGTTCCACCGCCCGCCGTGCCGCCGACGCCACCGCGACCGGTGCCGCCGGCGACGACCCCGCCCGTCACCACACCGCCGGTCACCACGCCGCCCCCGTCACCCACACCGGCGGCTGTGGCGAACGCGACCCGCAAGCCGCTGGCCGTCGTGGAACCGCCCAAGGACGACCGGATCACCACCGTGCGCTGGGGCATCGTGCTGCTCGTCCTCGGCCTCGGCGCGATCGCGCGCACCCGCCGGATCCGGCACCCGTAAGGGGCTCGTACGTCACCGTACGTACCCCGGATGCCGTCGTGGAGCCGACGCCGCGGGCGGCGGCCTGGGACACGATTTCTGGCATAGGGCGAGTAACCAAAGGAGATCGTGATGTTGGCAGAGCTGACGAGCTACACGGCGTACGCCCACCCGGGTCCCGGCTGGGACGGCAACGGCTGGGACGGCGGCGGCCCCGGCTGGTGGATCATCGTGCCCATCGTGTTCTGGGTGGCCGTGCTCTCCGCCGCGGGCTACCTGATCTACCGCTTCTCCCCGCGACGCGCGGCGCGCACGGCCGCCGAGCGCACGCTGGCCGAGCGGTTCGCGCGTGGCGAGATCGACGCGGAGGAGCTGAACCACCGGCGGTCCGTGCTGCGCGGCAAGGGCTGAGCCGCTTGGTGATCAAAGGTCCTCTCCAGCAGTTCGAACTGCTGGAGAGGACCTTTGATCACCAAGGGAGGGGGCGCGACATGTCCATCTGGCGACATGTCGCCTTTGCGCGCGCGACAGGTAGTGACCGTCGCGGGAGCGCGACCACAGACTCACGCCATGGTTCGTATCGCGCGTGCCGCGGTGGCGGGGGTCCTGGTCGCGGTGGCGCTGACCACGCCGGCGGCGGCGGACAGGGGCGGGACGCCGGCGGGACACACAGTCACCGCCGCAACGGGGGCGTCCCGGATCACGCTCATCACCGGCGACGTGGTGGACATCGCGCCCGCCGGTGACGGCCGGTACGCGGCGTCGGTGCGGCCAGGTCCGGGGCGCGAGCGGATCACCTTCCACACCGTCGAGGCGGACGGCGGGCTGCGGTTGCTGCCCAGCGACGCGGTGCCGTACGTCTCGTCGGGCGTGCTCGACGCCGACCTCTTCGATGTGGAGGAGCTCGTCGCCGGCGGGTACGCGGACGCGTCGGCCGGCCGGCTCCCGCTGATCGTGCGCTACGCCGGCGGGCGGGCGCCCGCGGTCGGCGCGCTGGCCGGCACGGCGTCGGTACGCCCGCTGCCGAGCGTGGGTGGGGCGGCCGTCGCCGCCGAGAAGGACACCCTCGGAGAGCTGTGGCGGTCGTTCACGGCCACACCCACCGCCGCGCTCCGTGGTGAGGGCATCACCGGCATCTGGCTGGACGGCCGGGTGCGCGCCAGCCTCGACCGGAGCGTCGCGCAGATCGGCGCGCCGGCCGCCTGGCAGGCCGGGTACGACGGCAGCGGCGTCGACGTGGCGGTGCTCGACACCGGGGTCGACGCGGCACATCCGGACCTGGCCGGCAAGGTGGTGGCGCGGGAAAACTTCACCGACGCCGCCGACGCGGCCGACCACTTCGGGCACGGCACCCACGTCGCGGCCACGATCGCCGGCACCGGCGCGGCCTCCGGCGGTAGCCGCAAAGGCGTGGCGCCCGGCGCGGACCTGATCGCCGGCAAGGTGCTCAACGACGCGGGCGACGGCTACGACTCCTGGATCATCGCCGGCATGGAATGGGCGGTCGCACAGGGCGCCGAGGTGGTCAACCTCAGCCTCGGCGGCGAGGCGACCGACGGCACCGACCCGCTGAGCGAAGCGGTCAACCGGCTCACCGCCGAGCACGGCACGCTCTTCGTGGTCGCCGCCGGCAACACCGGCAAGGACGCGGACGTGGGCACACCGGCCGCCGCCACGGCCGCGCTGTCAGTGGGCGCGGTGGCCCGGGACGAGAGCCTCGCCGACTTCTCCAGCCGCGGCCCGCGCCTGGGCGACGAGGCGGTCAAGCCCGAGATCACGGCGCCGGGCGTGGGGATCGTCGCGGCCCGGGCGGCCGGCACGGGCATGGGCGCGCCGGTCGACGACCGGTACACCGCCGCGTCGGGCACCTCGATGGCCACGCCGCACGTCGCCGGCGCGGCCGCGCTGCTCGCCCAGGCCCGTCCAGAGTGGACGGCGGCGCAGCTCAAGGACGCGCTGGTGAGCACCGCCAAGGGCAACCCCGCCATCGCCGTCGACGCGCAGGGCGCCGGCCGGGTCGACGTGGCCCGCGCGGTCGGCCAGGGCGTGTACGGCACGGCGACCGCGAGCCTCGGCACACACACCGAGCCGGCCACCGGCACGCGCGAGCAGGAGCTCGTGTACACCAACACGACCTCGGCGGCGGTGACCCTCGACCTCGCGCTCGACCTGCCCGCGTTCTCGCTCTCGGCCGACCAGGTCACCGTCCAACCTGGACAGTCGGCGGCGGTGACGCTCCGGCTGGACACGGCGAAGCTGACCCGTGGCCGCCATACCGGTTACGTGACCGCGACCGCGGCGGGCGGGGTGCTGGTGCGCACCGCGGTCGGTGCGACGCTCGACCTGCCCATCCACCGGATCACGTTTCGGGCGGTCGACCGCCAGGGCGCGAAGGTTTCGGTGCCGGTGATCCTGCTCTACGGCGACGAGCGCCGCAAGGACCAGACCGGCTACATCATGCCGTGGGACGAGAGCAAGACCATCGAGGTGTACGAGGGCACGTACGTCATGAACGCCCTCGTCGAGGACGGGGCGCCCCTCGACGAGCAGGCCACGTTCATCACCAACCCGGAGCTGCGCGTCACCGGCGACGTGGAGATCCTGCTGGACGCCCGCACCGGCACGCCGATCCGGATCGAGACGCCGAAGCCGGCCGAGCAGCAGGCGATCCTCAGCTACTACGAACGACGGGTGCACGCCAACGGGCGCTCCACCGCGCACGGCGTCATGCACTTCAGCACGATCCAGCAGGTCAACGTCACGCCGACCAGGCGTCCGGCGGCCGGCCAGTACGAGTTCTCGTCGCGCTGGCAGCTCGTGGCGCCCATGGTTCAGGTCAAGGTGACCGGGGTATCCGGGCCCATCGACATCAATCTGCTGCACCAGTCGCCCGCGTACGAGGGCACCCGCAGGTTCCGCCTCGTGCCCTTCGGCAAGGGTGACGTGCGCGGCGCCGCCGCGTTGATCGTCGGCGCGGAAGACCGCTCGGAGCAGGAGCAGATCGCCGACGCGGCCGCTGCCGGCGCCGCGGTGGCCATCATCGTGCGTACCCCGGACATGCCGGCCTGGACCGTGTGGCGGCCGGTCGGCGACCGGGAACCGATCCCATCACTCGTGGTCGCCAACGACGACGGCCAGAAACTCCTCAAGGCCGCGGGCGGCAAGGCGCGCCCGGCGATCGACCTCACGCTCGACACGTCCAGCCCGTACCTGTACGACGTCTTCCACGTGGAGCGGGGACGCGTGCCGGATCGGATCGTGCACCGGGTGACCCGCGACAACACCGTACGGATCTCCTCCCGGTACGCGGACAACGGCGGCTTCGGTTGGGCGAAGGAGCAACGGTTCGGGTGGCGGCCCTGGCAGGAGTACGCGTGGAACGACACGCAGCGGTTCGTACAGACGCCGAAGGTGCGCGAGGAGTGGGTGTCGGCGGGTGACTCCGTCTGGCAGCACCGCGTGCACCACGAGTACACCTGGGATGACATGAACCCGATCGGCGGAGGAATGACCGAGGTGCCGCGAAGCTACGCGGCGCGCAGCACGCTGACGGAGGGGTGGTTCACGCCGGTCGTGCGCCCCGCCGCCGTACCGGGCATGATCTCCGCCCGTACGGCCGACACGCTCGCCCTCTGGGTGCCCGAGTTCGTCGACGCGACCCGCGGACATTTCCAGGTGGCCGAGGGCGAACCGGTGGGCGCCAAGCTGTGGCGCGACGGAAAGCTCCTGGCCGAGCTACCCGACGCCCGCCGCGACGTGGGCACGACCGCCGCGCCGGCCACGTACCGGCTCGACCTGACGACCGAACGCGGCGGCGAGGAATGGCTCTGGGCCACCCGCACCGAGACGTCGTGGGAGTTTCGCTCCGGACGCCCGGCGGCGGGTCGCACCGAGCCGCTCCCGTTGCTCCAGATCGGGTACGGCGTGCCGGCCGACCTGACCGGGTACGTCTCCGGCCGGCACCCGCACCTGCTCGGGCTGACCCTGTGGCACCAGGAGGGCCTACGCCCACCGCGCGGCACCACCCTGCGCGTCGAGGTGTCACTCGACGAGGGCGCGAAGTGGCGCAGCGTCCCGGTGATCCGCCACGGCGACGGCTACCGCGCCCTCCTGCCCGCCGGCTACGGCAGCGTGTCACTGCGGGTCCATGCCCGCGACGCGGCCGGCAACGCGGTAACCCAAACCGTGATCCGCGCCTACGGCCTGAAGTAAATCCCAACACGGGAGAACATTTGGGCTACCGCGATGCCCGTCGTGGTCCAGACCGTTGCTCCCGCGGCCTCACCCGTCCGCCGCTGGTCGCGCCCAGCCCCTGCGCGCAACCGGCCGGGAGGAAAGG
The DNA here is from genome assembly GCF_052068095.1 of Phytohabitans sp. LJ34. Taxonomy (NCBI): domain Bacteria; kingdom Bacillati; phylum Actinomycetota; class Actinomycetes; order Micromonosporales; family Micromonosporaceae; genus Phytohabitans; species Phytohabitans sp. LJ34. The sequence continues at coordinate 221,446 of NZ_JBQHDG010000013.1, forward strand.
GGGCGGGGTGGCAGGGCTCGCGCCAGGCGGTGGTCGACGTTTGTCCACAATGTCTGTTCCCGGATCGGCGATCCGGGAAAGCAACGGGGTTGTCGTCGCCGTGTGTAACCGCCACGAGGGTGTGAGCGGCGCGAGGCTCGAGATCTAGGAGGGTTGGGGCGCCATTTCAACCCTAAATCTCCTAGATCTCGAAGTCTGGTGTCGTTGGCTGGTTACGTTGCGTCAGGATGGTGCAAGTGGGGCCGCGCCGACCCGCTCGGGCTTGTCTCGCGGAGCTGGCAGTGGACGGCCGGGGATTTCGGCGAGCGCTGCGAGCCGCCGGCCGGGAGCGGTGCCCGCGGGAGCATACGGTCCGCAGCTGACGCGGACGCGGGCAAATCTGCCTCGAAGCAACGCCACGACGAGCGGCGACCCTGACCCCGAAAGATCTCTAGAGCCAGCCGCGGCGGGCGGCTTGGAAGGCCAGGCCGGGGCGGGTGTCGACGCCGGCCAGTGCCATCAGGCGGTCGAGGCGGCGTTGCACCGTGCGGCGGCTGACGCCCATCTGGGAGGCGATCGACTTGTCCGGCACACCGGCCACGAGGAGCGAGAGCACGAAGCGTTCGGACTCGTCCGGCAGGTCGGGCTCCTCGTCCGGGACGCCGCCGTCGATCCGCACCGGCGTGGCGATGTCCCAGTGGCTCTCGAAGAGGGCGATCAGCGCGTCGAGCAGCTGGCTGCGGCCGATGACCGCGGCGGACGGCTCGCCGACGTCGCCCTCGTCGCCGCGGACCAGCGGGCAGATCGCCGTCGTGCGGTCCGCCACCGCCAGCCGGACCGGCAGCGTGCGTAGGCTGCGGGCCTCCTCGCCACGGCGGATGCCCTCGGCGACGTTGGCCTGCATGCCCGGCTCCATCAGCAGCGCCCGCTCGTAGATCACCTGGTAGTGCACGCCGCGGTCGAGCGCGTCGAACTCCTCGGTGTTTTCGGCGCTCTCCATCGCTACCGCGTTGGCCCGGCAGAGCCAGAGCATCTCCGACTTGGCCGAGTCCTGGAGCCGGCGGATGCGCTCGCGCAGCGCCGCCGCGCCCACCACGATCTCCACCAGCTGGTCGGCGTGCCGGCGGCGGGCGCTGGTCAGGTACTCCTCGCTCAGCGCGGCCAGGGCCCGCCGCGACTCCTCCAACGACTCCTGGCGGCGTAGCAGCTCGGTGCCGAGCGCGGGCTCGGGCGGCAGGGGGCGGTAGACGTCGGCCCCGTCGGCCGCCACCAGCCCCTTGTCGCTGAGTCCTTTCAGCAGCCGCTGCCCGTCGTCGGGCCGGAGCGACATGCGCTCCGCCACCTGGTCCGCGCGGGCCGTGCCAAGGCGCACCAGCACCCGGTAGGCCCACTCCTCCTCCGGCCCGAGCAAAGCCTCCCCGTCTCGCATGGCATCCACCATGCACCCGGCCGAGAGGATTGATCAATGATCGACGAATCGCGGAGCACCCGCCAGCGGGGGCCGCCGGGTCGCCCCGACGGCCCCCGGCCACCCCCGTCATTCGTTGTGCAGCACCTGGGCGATCGTGACCCGGGCGGCCGACCTGGCCGGTATGAACGCGCCGATCGCGGCGATCGCGACGCCGGCCAGAGCCAGCAGCACCAGCGTCGGCGCCTGGTACACGTCGAGAACGGCGGAGGGGAAGGCGACCTGGGCGGTGTTCGCCATGGCCGGGAGCACCACCCGGTGCACGGCGACCCCGATCGGGATGCCGAGCAGGCCGCCGAGCGCGCCGAGCGCGGCCATCGAGGTCACCACCATCACGGTGACCTGACCCGGCGTCATCCCGATCGACTTGAGCATGCCCAGGTCGCGCCGGCGCTCGCGGGTGCTGAGCACGGCCGTGTTGAAGACGCCCAGCGCGGCCACCACCGCGAGCATCAGCGTCAGCAACGTGACGGTGAGCAGCACGATCACGATGAACTCCTCGGCGCCCTCGGGCGGGCCGGCGGCAAGGCCGGCCTGCCGCACCGCCGCCATGTACGCCTGCGTGTCCGTGCCCTCGGTCAGCTGGATCTCGTAGTGGCCCGGGAACGCGTCCGGCGCCACGGTCGCCGCGGTCGACCAGTCGGCGATGATCGTCTCGGTCTCGTTGTACAGCACCATGCCGACGATCCGCACCTGCGTCGCGCCTTTGCCGGCCTCGATCGTGAAGGTGTCGCCGATGGACAGTCCACGCTGGACAAGGAAACGCTTGGCGACGGCCACCTCACCGGCCGCCGACGGCCACCGTCCCTCCAGGACCTGTTGGCCGAGCGCGGCGGTGTCTCCCTTGTAGAGCTTCAGCATCGTCTGGTCGGTGTTGCCGACCTGTCTGACCATCATGTCGAAGGAGCCGAGCACATAGCGGGTGCCGGATATCGAGCGCAGCAGCGCCTCGTCTTGTGCGGAGCCGCCTTCCGGGCCGCCGTCCGGAAACACCTCCACCTGCACCGCGCCCATGCGCGCCTCCTCCCGCTGGTACCGGGTCAGCGAGTCGGCGAGGCCGATCGCCAGCGTGACGCTCGTCACGCCGAGCACCACAGCGGCCATGGTCAGCGCGCTGCGGGCCGGGCGGGCGAAGGGCAGGCCGAGGCCGAGGCTCACCGCGCGGGGCAGTCGCGTGCCGCTGAGCCAGCGCTGCGTCCGCAGGCCGCGACCGGTGTGCGGGGCGCTGCCCGCGCTGATCGCTTCGGCCGCCGGCAGGCGGCGGGCACGCATCGCCGGCACGAAGGCGGAGAGGGCGACCATCAGCGGTACGCCGAGCAGCGCCGCGACGCTCACCCAGATCGGCACGCCGATGCCCTCGCTCCCCAGGTTGCGGAACGCCTGGGAGAGCAGCGGCCGGGCCAGCATGTTGCCCAGGATCGTGCCGAGCGCGCAGCCGACGATCGCCGGGACCGAGACCATCACCAGGTACACGGCGAGCACCTGGGTCGGTGTGAAGCCGAGCGCCTTGAGCACGCCGATGTGCCGGAAGCCGGCGACGACCGCGCCGCTGACCACGTTCGCCACGATGAGGATCGCGACCGCGAGGCCGAGCAGGCCGAACGCGATCAGGAACGTCACGTACGTCGCCGCCTCGCGCGCCGCCTCGTCCCGCAGGACCAGGTACGAGGTCGAGCCGAGCCGCGCACCGGCCGGCAGCCCTTTCGACACCTCGGCCTCGCCGGTCTGGATCTGGGCGGCGGTCGCGGCGTGAGTGAAGCGGTACAGCATCTGGGTCGAGGTCGGGCCCAGCGCGGTCATCTGCTCCGGCGTGACCCAGGCGTCGGCCGAGCGGCTCATGCTGTACGCGTGGCCGACCACCGTCAGCGTCGTGCCGTCCGGGGTGGTGAGCCTTTCACCGAGGCGGAAGAAGACGCCCGGACCTACCGGGTTCTGGTTGACCACGACCTCGCCGGGCGCGGACGCCCAGCGGCCCCGCCACACGTTGAGACGGTCCACCGACCCGTCGGGGTCGCCGCGGCCCACGATCGTGAGCGGCATGCCCGGCCGGCGCCTGCCGTCGCTGGGGTCGGAGTTGGTCTCGACCGTCGCCTGGCCGAACGGGCCCGCCGCGGCCGTCACCCCCGACCACCCGGCCCCGGAGGTGAGCTGCGCGTCGGTCGCCTTGGTCCGGTCGTAGGTCGCGGCCAGGTGCGCGCCGAGCTGCCGGGCGTACGCCTGGTCGAAGGGGGCTGACGAGACGGCGAGCAGGCCGAGCGCGACCACGATCATCGTGGTGGAGACCAGGACGACGATGCCCACGACGGCGGTTTGAAGCCGGCGCCGGCGTACCGCCGCGCGGGCCGCCAGCCAGACGGCGCTCACGCCCGCTCCAGGGCGCGTTCGCGGGCGACCCTGCCGTCGACGATCTCGATCACGCGGCTGGCGCAGCGGGTGGCGAGCCGCTCGTCGTGGGTGACCATCAGCAACGTCTGACCGATCTGGTTGAGGTCGAGCAGCAGGTCCATCACCTGCTCGCCGACCTTGCTGTCGAGCGCGCCCGTGGGCTCGTCGGCCAGCAAGAGGGCGGGCCGGTTCATCAGCGCCCGGGCCACCGCCACCCGCTGCCGCTCGCCGCCGCTCAGCTGGGCCGGGTACGTGTTGCGCCGCGCCGCGATGCCGAGCTCGTCCAGCAGTTCCAGCGCGCGGCGGCGGGCGTGCGGCGCGGCTACGCCGGCGAGCTGGGCGGCGAGCGCCACGTTGTCGAGGGCGGGCAGGTCGTCGATCAGGTTGAAGAACTGGAAGATCATCCCGATCCGCCGGCGGCGGAAGAGGGCCAGGCCCTTCTCGTTCAGCCGCCCGAGGTCGTCGCCGTGCACCACGACCGAGCCGGACGTCGGCCGGTCCAGCCCGGCGATGACGTTGAGCAGGGTCGACTTGCCGCTGCCCGAGGGGCCCATCACCGCGACCGCCTCCCCCGGGCGGATCTCCAGCGAGATCCCGTCCAGGGCGATCGCCTCGCCGTACTCCTTGCGGACGCCGGTCAGCTGGACGACCGCTGGCTCGTTGCCTTCGTCACTCATAGTCGTAGAGATTGGCGGGTCGGGTGCCGCTCGGGCATCGGCTCGCGGTGGTAACTCTCCGCGCGTCTCATCCTGGGGATGTAGGCGCTGCCTCCGGGGAATGATGTGCCGCTCGGCGGTGGCCTGAGAGAGTTGTCGTCATGGTGGGTTGGCTGGTCGCGCTGGTCGCGGTCGGGTTCGCCGCGCTCTTCGCGGTGCAGCTGGTCCGCACCCGGCGCGCCTTCACGAGGGCGCTGGAGGAGCGCGGCTGGCTGCTGGAGCGGGAGCGCGAGACGGCGGCGCGCGGCGCGGTCGACGCCGAGCGCGCCCGGATCGCCCGCGAGCTGCACGACATCGTCAGCCACAACGTGAGCGTCATGGTCGTGCAGGCCGGAGCCGCCCGCCAGGTGGTCGCGGCGGACGCCGACGAGGCCACGGCAGCGCTGCGGGCGGTGGAGAGCGCCGGCCGCGACACGATGACGGAGCTGCGCCACCTGCTCGGCGTGCTCGCCCCGGCGGCCGACGGTGAGGATGTCGACCTGTCGCCGCAGCCAAGCCTGAGCCGGCTCAGCCCGCTGGTCGACCGGATCGCGTTCGCCGGGCTGCCGGTCGAGGTGCGCATCTCCGGCGAGCCGCGGCCGCTGCCCTCCGGGGTCGACCTGACGGCCTATCGGATCATCCAGGAGGCCCTCACCAACGCGCTCAAGCACGGAGACGGGGGCAAGGCGGAGGTGGCCGTGCGCTACGGGGAGCGCTACCTGCGCATCGAGGTGCTCAACACCGGTCCGAGCGTGCTGTCCGGCGGCCGCCCGCGCCCGCGGGGCAACCCCGGCGAGGGCCGCGGCCTACTCGGCCTGCGGCAGCGGGTCGCGGTCTTCGGTGGAGACCTGGACGCCCGCCGCCGGCTGGGTGGTGGCTTTCGGGTCCGCGCCAAGATCCCCCTGGAACGCGCATGAACGCCCCACGGGTGGTCATCGCCGACGACCAGGCGCTGGTACGCAGCGGCTTCCGCCTGATCCTGACGGCCGGCGGGATCGACGTGGTCGGCGAGGCGGCAGACGGCGCCGAGGCGGTCGCGGCGGTGCGGCGGCTCCGCCCGGACGTCGCGCTGATGGACATCCGCATGCCGGGCATGGACGGTCTGGAGGCCACCCGCCGGGTGCTGGAGCACGCGCCCGAGTGCCGGGTGCTGATGCTGACGACGTTCGACCTCGACCGCTACGTGTACGCGGCGCTGGCCGCCGGCGCCAGCGGCTTCCTGCTCAAGGACGTGACGCCCGAGCACCTCGTCGCGGCCGTGCGCCTCGTCGACACCGGCGACGCCCTGCTCGCGCCGTCCATCACCCGCCGCCTCGTCGAGCGCTTCGCGGCCGGCGACGTGGCCGCGGGCACCCCCGCCGCGATCCACCGCGACCTGGCCGGGCTGACGCCACGCGAGCGCGAGGTGCTCACGCTCATGGGGCGTGGCCTGTCCAACGCGGAGATCGCGGCCGCGCTGACGCTGAGCGAGGCGACGGTCAAGACGCACGCCGCGCACATCTTCGGCAAGCTGAGCCTGCGCGACCGGGCACAGGCGGTCGTCCTCGCCTACGAGACCGGTCTTGTCAAGCCCGGCGGTTAGCCGCCGTGGCCACCGTGAAACGGGGTCGTCACGCCGTCGTACCGCAGGTGCAGTGCCATGCCCTGTGCGGCGTGGGCGAGGTTGTGGCAGTGGTTCATCCAGGCGCCCGGGTTGTCCGCGCGGAAGGCGACCCGCCACACCTCGCCCGGCTGTACGTCGAACGTGTCCAGCCACAGTGGACTGCCGCTCGCCCGGTGGCCGTCACGCTCCAGCACGAGTACGCGATGGCCGTGCAGGTGCCACGGATGCGTGTCGAGGCCCCGGTTGGCCACCGTCATCTCCACCAGGTCGCCCTCCCGCACGAGCTGCGTGGGCACGTTGGGGAAGGCGCGCCCGTTGACGGTGAACGCGTACCGTGGCACGCCGTCCACGAGCGCGATACCCCGGTCGAGTACCAGCGTGAAGCCGCGGTCGAAGCGGCTCCCCGGCCCGAACGGGGTGGCGGCCGGGGCGCCGTACCGGGTGATGTCCAGCTCCGGCCAGCCCTTCGGGGCATCGCCCGCGCCGAGCACCGCTTGGCCGTCGACGAACAGCGCCACCTCGCCGGCCGGCATCGTGTACGCGAGGTCGTAGCGGCCGCCAGCCGGCAGGCGCAGCTCAGCGTCGCGCAGCTCGCCCGGGTCGTTGAGGTCGGTGCCGTCGACCGCCACAAGGCGGTAGGCGGTGCCGGTGAGCGCGAAGCGGTGCGGCACGCCGTCGGTGTTGACCAGCCGCAGCCGCACGGGTGTGCCGGGAGCGGCCTCGGGCATCGCGGCGGCGCCCACCACAGTGTCGGAGCCGAAGGTGTGCACCGGCAGCGTCACGTCGACGCCGCGCGCGGGTGGCCCGACGACCAGCGTGCCGTACAGCCCCATCTTCACGCCGACGTCGGACGCCTGATGCGTGTGGTACCAGTACGTGCCCACCTGGTCCGCGCGAAACCGGTAGACGTATTCGCCGCCGGGTGGGACGGCGTCCTGGGTGACCCCGGGCGCGCCGTCCTCGGCCGCCGGCACGTCGTACCCGTGCCAGTGCAGCGTCACGCCGCGCTGGATGTCCGCGTTGTGGAGCGTCACCTCGACGAGGTCGCCCTGGCTCGCGGTGATCGGCGGGCCGGGCACCTGGCCGTTGTACCCCCACGCCTCGACCGTCCGCCCGCCGACCTGGACCGTCGTCGTGCGGGCGGTGAACTCATACCGCCGCACCTGCCCGCCGGCCGCGGGGGTGGTCGGTCCGCGCAGGTCGGCCACGGACACGCCGTGCCCGGCGGAGTGGCGGAGCTCGGGGCCACCGCCGGCGTCGAGGTCGGCCCCCGTCGCGAATCCGGCCCCGACGCCGACAAGCCCCATGGCGAGGATCGGTACGAACGTCCACAGTGGTGGCCCGGAGCCGGCCACCCGCCACGTCACAAGCCCGGCCACCCCGACGAGGGCCACCGTCACGAACACCTCACTCCAGGTCGCCGGATAACCGACCAGCAGCGGGAAGAGCAGTCCGGCCGCGGCGGCGTACCCCGCGACGAGGAGCGGCACCACGGCGGCGGGTGAGTTGCCCGGCGTGCCGGTCCGCACCGCGGAGAGCAGGCGCGGGCCGGCGACGAGGACGGCGGCGAGCCCGGCCACGCCCAGCAGCGGCCCGGTCAGGACCACGCGGTCCTGCGCGAACCACCAGCCGCCGTTGGCGAGAGCGACCGAGGTCGTGATCCGCACCAGCGTCACGACGACCGCGGCCGCCAGGAGGGCGAGTGCGACTCGGGCGCGCCGGGCCGCCGCCGCGACACCCGCGCCGACCCACCCGGCCGCCGCGAGCAGCGTGGCGAGCAGGTCGAGCGCGATGAGCTGGGCGGTACTCATGCCGCCGGCGTGACCGTCGGCTGTGGAGTGTCTACTGTGGTCTTCTCAGCCGCGAACGCCCGCGCACGGCGAAACACCGCACCCGCGGCGCCCATGACGAAGAGCGCGTTGATGGCGTGCAGGCCGAAGACGAAGAGGCCGGCGGCGCCGGTGTCCTCGTCCGAACCGCCGGTGATGGCGTTGCCGACTACGATGATCAGCACCTGCACGACCACGAGGCCGAGCGGGGCGAACGACATCCCGATCAGTCGTCCGGGCGCGCGGGCGAGCGCCGCGGCGGCGCCAGTGAGGATGGACAGGAGCGGGATGATCATCATCCCGGTGACGCTGTGGAGCGCGAACGAGTCGTCGTCCTGCGGCCGGTCGAACGCACCCACCGCCGCGAAATAGAACTGCACCAGGATGGCGACGGCCAGCGCCCCGGAGAGGACCACGAAGACCCTGCGCATGACGTACTCCCTTCGACACGGCAGATCCTTCGCCGAGCGCGGCGCCGGCACGTCTGCCACGGGGCGGCATCGGCGTACGTCAAGGAACGGCCGGCCGGGGCGGAAGCGTACGCACGCTGACGTAGGCGCCTACGCCACGAGGATGATCTGGTGGACCCGACCTGCGGATACGATCGCGGCATGGCAGCCCTTACCCGGTCGCGCCTGCCGGTGTGGGCGCAGGACGTGCTCCTCGCGGTGTTCGTCGCGTTCCTACAGGTCCAGGGCACGCAGCAGGTCGCGCCGCGGCAGGAGTTCGACCAGCTGAACTCGTTCGATCTCTACCTGCACGCCGTGCTACTGGTGCTCAGCGGGCTGAGCCTGGCGGTGCGCCGGCGGTGGCCGGTGCCCGTCTTCGCCTTCGAGGTCGCGACAAGCGTCATGTACTACGGCTCCGGCTACCCGGACGGCCCGAACTGGATCGGGGTCTTCGTCGCGGTCTACACCGTCACCGCGTACGGCGACGGGCGCCGACCCTGGATCGTGCGGGTGGGCATCGCCACGCTGATCGCGGGATGGCTGTTCGCCGCCTTCCTGCACCCGCCGGAGAGGGGCGCCATCGGGTGGCTCGCGTTCCGGGTCGGCACGGCCATCATGGCCGCCGTGCTCGGCGAGTCCGTCCGCATGCGCAAGGTGATCGCCGTGGAGGCGCAGGAGCGGGCGGAACGGGCCGAGCGCACCCGCGAGGAGGAGGCCCGCCGCCGCGTCGACGCCGAGCGGCTGCACATCGCCCGCGAGGTGCACGACACGGTCGCCCACGCGATCGCGGTGATCAACGTGCAGGCCGGCGTCACCGCCCACGTGCTCGACAAGCGCCCCGAGCAGGTGCGGGAAACACTGCTCACGATCGAGCAGACCAGCGCGCGGGCCCTGCGCGAGCTGCGCGCCACGCTCGGTGTGCTCCGCGACACCGGAGACGGCCGCGCGCCCGTGGCGGGGCTCGACCGGGTGGAGGAGCTGGCCGGGCTGGCCCGCGAGGCCGGCCTCGACGTCAAGGTCGACGTGGCCACACCGCCACGCGAGCTGCCCGCCGCGGTCGACCAGGCCGCCTACCGCATCCTCCAGGAGTCGATCACCAACGTGATCCGCCACGCCGGGCCTGCCCGGGTCACCGTCGAGGTCGCGTACGAGCAGTCCGACCTCCGCGTCCGGGTCAGCGACGACGGCAGCGGGTGCGACGTCGGCGGCGGCGCCGGCCGGGGCATCGAGGGTATGCGGGAGCGCTGCACCCTGCTCGGCGGCGACCTCACCGCCGGACCGCGAGCCAGTGGCGGCTTCGAGGTTTCCGCGCGCCTCCCCCTGGTCGGGTCGGCGTGATCCGCGTCCTCCTCGCCGACGACCAGGTGCTCGTGCGGACCGGCTTCACCATGCTGCTCGACGTCGAAGACGACATCACGGTGGTGGGCGAGGCGGCCGACGGGCGGGAGGCGGTCGACCTCGCCCGCGCGCACCGCCCCGACGTGGTGCTGATGGACATCCGCATGCCCAAGCTCGACGGCATCCAGGCCACCGCGCAGATCGCCGCGACGCCGGGCCTCGAGCGGGTGCACGTGCTGATCCTGACCACGTACGACACCGACGAGTACGTCTTCGAGGCGCTGGAGGCCGGCGCGAGCGGCTTCCTGCTCAAGGACGCCGGGCCGGCCGAGCTGCTGCACGCGATCCGGGTGGTGGCCGACGGCGAGGCGCTGCTCGCGCCGCGGATCACCCGGCGGCTGATCGGCCAGTTCACCGCCGCGCGGAGCGCCCGGTCCGCCGCCGAACACCGGCTCGCCGTGCTCACCCAGCGCGAGCGAGAAGTGCTCGCCCTCGTCGGTCGCGGGCTGAGCAACGAGGAGATCGCCACCGAGCTGACGCTCAGCCCGGCCACGGCCCGCACCCACGTCAGCCGCGCCATGGTCAAGCTCGGCGCACGCGATCGGGCACAGCTGGTGGTCATCGCGTACGAAACCGGACTGGTACGGGTTTAGTCGATCCGGGAGCACGCGGCGCTTTTAGATCTTCGTCAGTGTCCAAATAAGACCGTCGTTGTCGGTCTCGCCCTTGAGGATCAGCGTCGAGCCCTGGCAGCTGTAGGCGCCGGCGCCCAGGATCGGGTCGGTATCGATGGCCTGCCCGCTCTGGTTGGCCGCGTCGTCGATGTAGTCGCCGATCGGCGCGTTGTCCAGCAGCCGCGCCTCCACGGGCTTGCTCAGCTCGAGGGTCAGCCGCAGGGCGCTCCAGTCGATCTTCCCGACCGGCTCCCACGTGCCCTCTTCGGCCGCCGGGGCCGGGGCGCCGGTCGCCGTCGGGGTGGCGGTCGCCGTCGGGGTGGCGGTGGGCACGGGCGGTGTCCCGGGTGTGGCCGGTGCGGTGGTCGAGGTGGCGGCGCCGGTGGACTTCGCGTTGATGGTGGCGGTGCCCTGCCCGCTGTACGTGGCCGTGCCCGCCACCGCGTTGCCCGCCACCTCGGCGGTGAACGACAGCGGCTGCGTGCCGTTGAAGTCGGCCCGCACCCGGCCGTCCGGGCTGATCGTGACGGTGGCGCCGCTGCCGCCGGAGACGCTGCCGTTGGCGACGGCACTGGACGCGCGGCCGCTAACCTGAGTGGTACGCCAGGTGCCGATCATGCAGCTCGACGCCGTCCCGCTCACGGTCGGTTCGGGGGCCGCGGAAGTGGTGTTGCCGGTGGTGGGTCCGGACGCGCCAGGCTCGGTGCCGGCGCACCCGCCCACGGCGAGGCCGAGCCCGGCCAGGGTCAGGACCGCGACCGTCGGGACGCGCATGATTCCTCCACACGGATATGTCGGTCGATGCGAGTACCTGCTACCCGGGCATCCGGCGGAGGAAACGAATGCCTGGTTAGGGTCGGTCATGTGAACTGGGTAACTGGCTGTCATGGGGTGTCGGGGCGTCTCGTCTGTAGTTGGTGAGCACGACGAACGGAGAGACGTCATGAAGATCTTCATCGCCGGAGCGTCCGGCGCGATCGGCAGCCAGCTCGTTCCCCAGCTCGTGGCGCGTGGTCACCAGGTATTCGGCACGACCCGCTCGGCGGCCAAGGCCGGAGCGCTGCGCGCCCTCGGCGCCGAGCCGATGGTCGTCGACGCGCTCGACCCGGACTCGGTGGCCGACGCCGTGGCGAAGGCCGAGCCCGAGGTGGTCGTCCACCAGCTCACCGCGCTGGGCGGACCGCCGAAGTTTCGCGAGGTGAAGCGGATGGCGGCCGCCACCAACCGGCTGCGCACCGAGGGCACCGACCACCTGCTCGCGGCGGCACGCGCGGTCGGCATCCGCGCGTTCGTGGCGCAGAGCAACGCGATCTGGGTAGACCGCAGCCGCGGTCCGGTCGTCGACGAGACCGGCCAGCTCGAACCGCACCCGCCAGCGAGCGCCGAGCCGCTGGTGGCCGCGCTGCGCCACCTGGAGGAGTCGGTGACCGGCATCGGCTGGGCCGAGGGCATCGCGATCCGCTACGGCGCCTTCTACGGCCCGGGGACAGGCGTCGAGCTCGCGCCGGGCGCCGTCATGACCGAGCTGGTCCGCAAGCGGCGGGTGCCCGTCATCGGCGACGGTGGCGGGGTGATGTCGTGGGTGCACATCACCGATGCCGCGTCGGCGACGGTCGCGGCCATCGAGCGCGGAAAGCGGGGCATCTACCACGTCGCCGACGACGAACCGGTGCCGGCGCGCGTCATCCTGCCGGAGCTGGCCCGCGCGCTCGGTGCCAAGCCGCCGCGGCACGTGCCCGCCTGGCTCGTGCGCCTGGCGGCCGGCGAGGCACCGGTGCACATGATGACGCGCGCCGCCGGCATCTCCAGCGAGAAGATCAAGCGCGAACTCGGCTGGGCGCCGCGGTACCCGAGCTGGCGCACCGGCTTCGTCGAGGGACTGCGATAACGATGGATCTGTACAGCGAGCTCCGGCCGCGCGCTTTCGCCATCGCGTACCAGATGCTCGGCAGCGTCAGCGAGGCCGAAGACGTGGTGCAGGAAGCGTTCCTGCGGATGCACCAGACCCTGCGGCGGGACGAGCGGATCGCCTCGCCGCGGGCCTACGTCGCCACGCTCGTGACCCGCCTGGCCATCGACCAGCTCCGCTCGGCACGGGTGCGGCGGGAGCGGTACGTGGGTGAGTGGCTGCCGGAGCCGCTGGTCACCGATCCGACGCCGGCCGAGCACGCCGAGACGGCCGACTCACTCTCGCTGGCGTTTCTGGTGTTGCTGGAGAGCCTGTCGCCGCGCCAGCGGGCCGCGTTCCTGCTGCGCGAGGTCTTCGACTATCCGTACACCGAGGTCGCCGAGATCATCGGCTCCGATGTGGACAGTGCGCGGCACCTTGTCGCGCGGGCCCGCGCCCACGTCCAGGAACGCCGCCCGCGCTACCACGCCACCCGGCGGCAGCGGGAGGAGCTGGCACAGCGCTTCTTCGCCGCCGCCGAGCAGGGCGACCTGGAGGCCCTGGAGGCCTTGCTGGCACAGGACGTCGCGCTGCACGGCGACGGCGGCGGCAAGGCGCCCGCGGCGTCCCGGCCGATCAACGGCCGCACGCGCGTGGCACGCGCCATGTCGACCGGCGTGTCGATCCTGCCGCGCCTCGGCGTGCGCATCCAGCTCACCGACGTCAACGGCCAGCCCGGCGCCGTGGCCTTCGACGCGGAGGACCGGCTGGTCGGTGTCGTCGCGCTCGACATCGCCGACGGCCAGATCCAGACGATCCACGCCATCGTCAACCCCGACAAGCTGCGCCACATCGACCAGGTCGGCGACCTGGAGGCCCTACTACGCGACCACCGCCCCGCCCGACGGCCAACCGGCTAGAGAGCTTTCGGAGTCGAGGCCACCAGCGGCTCGCCAGGGCTCGCCGAGATCCCAGACCTCCGCTGCCAGCTCCCCCGGACAAGCCCATCCGTGCGCCACCATGGACTGCGTGGGGGGTCGGGCTTCACAAGACCGGGGTAGATCTTGGTACGAAGCTGCCCCTATGGCGGCCAATTCGTACCAAGATCTGCTGTGCCGAGAAGCTGCCGCGACGTCCCGTCGTGGTCCCGACCGCCGCGACGTAACCTGACCCGTTCCGCCGCTGGTCACGCTCACCCCGGGGACGTGCCTCGCACGGGGGTCACCGTCACCACGGGTAACCGCCGCATCGGCGTGAAACAGGATCCGATGCCAGATCTTGGAGAGTTAGGGCGCATATCAACCCTAAGTCTCCTAGATCTCAAAGCCCCCGCGAGCCGCCGGCCTCCGCGGTCTCCGGCGGGAGCGGCGGCCCGCAGGTGACGCCATCGGGGTCTCCTCGAGTGGGTGGGAGTGGCGCGCCGGTTCTCGACATGGGCGCTTGGCGGGTTTGTAGGGTGTGATCAGCCCCGGCCACCCGGCCGGGGTGATACCCGATCTGGGAGGACCTGTGGCGGTAAGTGCGGATCTCGCGAAGCTGCTCGACAAGGCCTACGAGGACAAGACGCTCGCCGAGCTCGTGGACGCCCCGGTGGCCGCGCTCTCGGGCGTGAGCGAGGGCGACGCGCAGCTTCTCAAGAGTGCCTTCAACATCACCACGATCGGCGACCTCGGTCGCAGCAAGTACTTCAAGGCCGCCCAGGCGCTGGTCAACCTCTCCGACGGCGCCAAGTAGTCACTCGACCCCGGGGTAGTCACCGCGGGCCACGGCTGCGAGCACATCCAGGGCCACGGAGAGCGTGTCGACGGGTGGGGCCGCGAGGGCCAGGCGCACCGCGTTGGGCGAGTGGGCCGGACTCACGGCGAACGCCGCCGCCGGGGTGACCGCGATGCCGTGGCGGGCCGCGGCGGCCACGAAGGTCTCCGCCCGCCACGGCTCCGGCAGCTCCCACCAGCAGTGGTAGGCGTGCGGGTCGCCACGCAGGGCGTACCCGTCGAGGATCTTGCCGGCGACGCGCTGGCGCTCCGCGGCGTCGCGTCGCTTGGCGCGGACGAGGGCGGCGGTCGTGCCATCGGCCATCCAGCGCGTCGCGGCCGCGAGCGCGAAGCCGCCGGCCGCCCACCCACCGGAACGCAGCGCCGCCGCCACCCGATCCGCGACGGCGCCACCGGGCGTGACCACGAAGCCCAGCGTAAGGCCGGGCGACAGGCGCTTGGAGAGGCTGTCGACCACCAGTGTCCGCGCGGGCGCGTGGACGGCGAGCGGTGCCGGCTCGTCGCGCAGGAACGCGTAGACCGAGTCCTCGATCGCGTAGACATCCAGCTCGTCGAGCGTGGCGGCCAGCGCGGCGCGGCGGTCGGGCGGCATGGTCACGCCCAGCGGGTTGTGCAGCGTGGGCTGGAGGTAGACGGCGCGCACGCGGGCGTCACGCAGGGCCTCCGGCACCAGGCCGCCGGCGTCCATCGGCAGCGGCACGAGCGTGACACCGAGCCGCGCGGCGATGCCCTTGACCACCGGGTACGTCAGCGCCTCCACGCCCAGCCGCTCCCCCACCGGCACGAGCGCGGCGACCGCGGCGGCGATCGCCTGCCGGCCGTTGCCGGCGAAAAGGATCCGCTCCGGCTCGGGCGTCCAGCCGGCACGGGCGAGCACCGGCGCGGCCGCCTCCCGGGCGCCGGGCGGCCCGGTGACCGTCGCCGGCGCGAGGGCGGGCGCCAGCGCGTCCGCGCGCAGCAGGCCCTCCAGCGCGGGGGCGAGCAGCGCCGGCTGCTCGGGAAGCACCGAGAAGTTGAGCTCCAGGTCGACGAGCGCGCCGGCCGGCTCGGTGAGCGCGGGCTGGGCCGGGGGCGCGGCGGCGCGGACGAACGTGCCCCGGCCGACCTCACCGGTGGCCAGGCCGCGGCGGATCAGCTCGCCATACACCCGGGCGGCGGTGGAGCTGGCGATGCCCCGCGACCGGGCGAAGGCCCGCTGCGTCGGGAGCCGCTCGCCCGGCCGCAGCCGCCCGGCGGCGATGTCACCGGCCAACGCGTCGGCGATGAGGCGGTAGTCGTCCACAAGACCCCCATTGCACTCGGTGCAATGACGTCATTGCACTTAGCTATTGCACCACATAGCCTCGATGCATGGCTACGGCGACAATCGGAGACATCACGATCGGGTACGACGACGAGGGCACCGGCGACGCGCTGGTGCTGGTGCACGGGCACCCGTTCGACCGGAGCATGTGGCGGCCGCAGGTCGCGCACTTCAGCCGCGCCGGCTGGCGGGTGATCGCCCCCGACCTCCGGGGATACGGCGAGAGCACGGTCGTGCCCGGCAAGACCACGCTGGACGTCTTCGCCCGCGACATCGCCGGGTTGCTCGACCGGCTGGGCGTGGAGCGGTTTGTCCTCGGTGGACTCTCGATGGGCGGCCAGATCGTGCTGGAGTGCCACCGCCTCTTCGCGCACCGCCTCCGCGGTCTGGTGCTCGCCGACACCTCCGCGCCGGCCGACACCGAGCCGGGCCGGGAGCGGCGCCGAGCCACCGCCGAGCGGCTGCTCCGCGAGGGCATGGGGCCGTACGCCGGCGAGGTGCTGCACAAGATGGTGTCCCGGAGCGCGCCACCCGAGGTGATCATGCACGTGCTGGGCATGATGCGCGGCACCGACCCGGAGGGCGCGGCGGCCGCGCTGCGCGGGCGGGCCGAGCGCCCCGACTACGTCGCGATGCTCGCCGAGGTGGCGGTGCCCACGCTGGTGGTGGTCGGCGCGGAGGACGAGTTCACGCCGCTGGCCGACGCGCGCCTGATGAGCGACACCATCCCGGACGCGACGCTGGTCGTGGTCGAGGGCGCGGCACACATGCCCAACCTGGAGCGCCCCGCCGACTTCGACGAGGCGCTCCAGTCGTTCCTCAAGTCCCTCTGATACCGCGTTGCGGGGTGGCCAGCCCACGACCATCATCGAGGCTGTGAACCTCGCCGGGCCCTTTCCCCTGACCTGGTGCGTCGTCGCGAACGTCGCACGGGAGGTCGACACTGGCCACGGCGGCCTGGTGATCCGGTCCGGCCTTCGCCACTTCGGCCCCGGTGCGCGGCTCTGGGTGTTGCGCGCGGGCTTTCAGGACTCCTACGGAAAGGTCACCGTGGTCGGCCGGCACCGCGGACGCGGGCACCGGTACATCAACATCACCATCGCGCGCCGTGGCCTGATCGACTATCGGGTTCGCCCGGTCTACAGTCCTGCCGTACATGCCGCCCTTACCCGGCCCTGGATACGCGACGAGCACCGTCCGGCGCCCCTGTGGGACAGCCCGGAGCAGGCCCAGGAGTACGCGGACCTGTGGAACGAGGACCTCCTCAAAGCGATCTGAAGAACTCGCGCACGTCGGCGACGAGCAGGTCGGGCGTCTCCAGGGCGGCGAAGTGGCCGCCGCTCTCGTACTCGGCCCAGTGCGTGATCGTGTGGCCGCTTTCGGCGAAGTGGCGGATCGAGATGTCGGTGGTGAAGACGGCCACGCCGGTCGGGACCGGCGACTTTTCCTTCGGTGTCCACATGCTCGTGTCGTGGAAGCGCTCGTAGTAGGAGTTTGCCGAGGAGCGCGCGGTGTTGGTCAGCCAGTAGAGCATCACGTTGGTCAGCAGCCAGTCCCGGTCGACCGCGTCCTCGGGCAGCTTGACCGCCGGGTTGGTCCACTCGTAGAACTTCTCCACGATCCAGGCGAGCTGGCCGGTCGGCGAGTCGGTCAGCGAGTACGCCAGCGTCTGCGGCCGGGTGCCCTGGACCTGCATGTAGGCGCTCATATCGTCCTGGAAGCGCTGGAACAGGGCCATCCGCTCCTGCTCCCGCTCGGTCAGCGAGACCTCCTCGCCGGTGGGAAACGTGACGAGCCCGTTCACGTGCACGCCGATCACGTTCTCCGGCGCGAAGCGGCCCATCTCCGGCGCGACGAAGGAGCCCACGTCACCGCCCTGCACGCCGTAGCGCTCGTAGCCGAGCCGCGCCATCAGCTCGGTGAACGCCTTCGCCACCCGCCCGTCGGTCCAGCCCGCCTCGCGGATCGGGCCGGAGAGGCCGTATCCGGGCAGGGACGGGATCACGACGTGGAAGGCGTCGGCCGGGTCGCCACCGTGCGCGGCCGGGTCGGTCAGCGGCCCGATCAGGTCGAGAAACTCCAGCACCGAACCCGGCCACCCGTGGATCAACACCAGCGGCGTGGCGTCCTCGACCGCCGAGCGGACGTGCAGGAAGTGCACGCGGGTCCCGTCGATCTCGGTGGTGAACTGCGGGATCTCGTTGAGCCGCGCCTCGTGCGCCCGCCAGTCGTACCGGTGGCGCCAGTGGTCGGCCAGCTCCGTCAGGTAGGCCAGTGGCACGCCTCGGGTCCAGCCCACGTCGGGCAGTTCGTCCGGCCAGCGGGTGGCGTCGAGCCGGCGGTGCAGGTCGTCGAGGTCGGCCTGGGGAACGTCGATGCGGAAGCTCTCGATTTTCGTCATGAACACCACGCTAGGAGCTGGTTAGGTCAAGTTCGGTCCTAGCTCCGTGGCAATCTGGAGCGCATGTGGGAAACCTCGGCGCGACTGCTCAAGCTCCTGTCCCTGCTGCAAAACCGGCGCGACTGGTCCGGCGCCGAGCTGGCCGAGCGACTGGGCGTCACCCCGCGTACGGTGCGGCGCGACGTGGAGCGGCTGCGCGGGCTCGGCTACCCGGTGCACGCGGTGCCGGGCGTCGCCGGCTACCGCCTGGGCGCGGGCGCCGCGCTGCCGCCACTGCTGCTCGACGACGAGGAGGCGGTCGCCGTAGCGGTCGGGCTCCGCACCGCCGCCGGCGGGTCCGTGGCCGGCATCGAGGAGACGTCGGT
Source organism: Phytohabitans sp. LJ34 (assembly GCF_052068095.1). Lineage (NCBI taxonomy): Bacteria > Bacillati > Actinomycetota > Actinomycetes > Micromonosporales > Micromonosporaceae > Phytohabitans > Phytohabitans sp. LJ34. The sequence goes on from NZ_JBQHDG010000013.1 coordinate 239,598, forward strand.
ACGCGCGCTCGCCAAGCTGGAGCAGGTGCTCCCGTCCCACCTGCGCCACCGCGTCAACGCGCTCCAGAGCGTCACGGTGCCGCTCACCGCCGGCGGCGCCACGGTGGACCCGGCGACGCTGACCGCCATCGCGTCCGCGTGCCGCGACAGCCACCGGCTCCGGTTCGACTACCGGCAGGCGGACGGCACGGAGAGCCGGCGGGACGTAGAGCCATACCGGTTGGTCCACACAGGACGGCGCTGGTACCTGGTCGCGTGGGACACCGGACGGGCCGACTGGCGCACGTTTCGGGTCGACCGGCTCGCCCCGCGTACGCCCACCGGCCCCCGCTTCCAGCCGCGCGAGCTGCCCGCCGACGCCGCCGCGTACGTGTCGCAGTCGGTCGCCTCCGCGCCGTACCGGTACCAGGCGAGGATCCTCATGCACGCGCCGGTGGAGGTCGTCGCCGAGATGGCGTCGCCAACGGCCGCGCGGCTGGAGGCGGTCGACGAGCACAGCTGCGTCCTGCACGCGGGCGGCAACTCGCTCGACGAGATGGCCCTCTACATCGGACTCAAGGGGATCGACTTCGAGGTGCTCGACCCGCCGGAGCTGGTCGACCACATCCGGGCGCTCGCGCAGCGGCTCGTCAGGGCCAGCGGGTGACCGGTTCACCACTAGTCGTGTTTGTCATGTCCTTCATCCGCGAAAGGCGCGAATACGGTGCCTTTCGCTCTCCCCACGACCCGACTTAGCGTGGCGTCTGGAGATTTGGGTCCACCCGGGGGTGAGGAGCGTGTGGCGTTTCGCAGGTCGTCTGGGCGTGGTGCTCGGCGTCCTCGTCGTATCCACTGCCGTGGCCACCTCCCCCGCCTCCGCGGCGCAGGGGGTCACGGTGCGGATCTCCGAGGTCACCGGGCAGTTCGAGGCGGGCGAGGCACCGGCACAGATGACCGTGGTGGCCACCAAGCGCGGCCGTGAGTGCATCAAGGTGCGCTGGTCGCTGGTGCTCAGCGTGGAAAACATGAGCCTCGACCAGATCACCATCGACCGGCGCGAGGAAGACGGCTCGTTTCCGGTCGACTTCCAGGCCAACGGCGCCGAGGGGCGGCTGACCGACGAGCGCCTCGACCCGGGCACGCTGTGCCGTGGTCGTACGGTCACCGCGCGCTACACGATCGCGTTCGACGACGACGCCACCGGCGGCCGGCTGTCGCTGCGCGCCGAGGCGTACGACGCCCGAAACGAGTTCTTGGAGAGTGACACCGCCACCCGCAACATCCAGGGTGACGCCTCACCCTCGCCCTCACCCACGCCGACCGAGGAGGAGGCCGTCGAGCCGAGCGAGGAGGCGGAGGCCCCGATCGCCGGCGCCGGCGTCGGCGGGCCGACCACCCCGGCGGCCAACACCGGCGGCTCCGGTCTGCTCCCCGTGGGCCTGGCGGTCGGCGGGATGATGGTCTTCCTCGGCCTGACGCTGCTCCTGCGCGCCCGGCGCAAGCTGCTGCGCACCCAGCCGGCGGGCCGCCCCGGCGTGCGCGGCGCGTGGCACGGCAACGCCGCGCGCACCATCCGGGAACGCCGGTAGCCGTGCGTTGATCTCATCTCCTGGCCGGCAGACTACGTATGTAGTGCAGAATCGAGCCATTGCTCGGCCGTGAGGGAGGAAGACCTAATGACGGAGTTGGCGCGCATCGGGGTCACGGGGCTGGCGGTCATGGGCCGCAATCTCGCCCGTAACCTGGCGCGGCACGGCCATGCGGTGGCGGTGCACAACCGCTCGTACGGCCGGACCAAGGAGCTGGTCGAGGAGTTCGGCCACGAGGGCACCTTCCTGCCCGCGGAGACCGCGGAGCAGTTCGTGGCGAGCCTGGAGCGACCCCGCCGCCTCGTGATCATGGTGAAGGCCGGCGCGCCCACCGACGCCGTGATCGACGAGTTCGCGCCGCTGCTCGAGCCGGGCGACATGATCGTCGACGGCGGCAACGCGCACTTCGCCGACACCCGCCGCCGCGAGCAGGCGCTGCGCGAGCGCGGGCTGCACTTCGTGGGCGCCGGCATCTCCGGCGGCGAGGAGGGCGCGCTGCACGGGCCCAGCATCATGCCCGGCGGCTCCCCGGAGTCGTACGAGGCGCTCGGCCCGCTGCTGGAAGACATCTCCGCGAAGGTCGACGGCACGCCGTGCTGCACCCACGTCGGCCCGGACGGCGCCGGACACTTCGTAAAGATGGTGCACAACGGCATCGAGTACGCGGACATGCAGCTCATCGCCGAGGCGTACGACCTGCTGCGCCGCGGCGCGGGCCGCGAGCCCGCCGAGATCGCCGAGATCTTCCGCGGCTGGAACCAGGGGCGGCTCGGCTCGTACCTCATCGAGATCACGGCCGAGGTGCTCGCGCACACCGACGCGGCCACCGGCAAGCCGTTCGTCGACGTGGTGCAGGACCAGGCCGAGCAGAAGGGCACCGGCCGCTGGACCGTGCAGATCGCGCTCGACCTCGGCGTCCCGGTCAGCGGCATCGCCGAGGCGGTCTTCGCCCGCTCGCTCTCCGGCGACGCCGACCTGCGCGCGGCCGCCCGCCACCTGCCCGGCCCGGTGCCGACTGGCGCATCCGACCTGCTGGTGGAAGACGTCGAGCAGGCGCTCTACGCGTCGAAGATCGTCGCCTACGCGCAGGGCTTCAACCAGATCCAGGCCGGCAGCGCCGAGTACAACTGGAACATCGACCCGGGCGCCATGTCGACGATCTGGCGTGGCGGCTGCATCATCCGGGCCAAGTTCCTCGACCGCATCAAGTCGGCGTACGACAGCAACCCGGGCCTGCCCTCGCTGCTCGTCGACGACTACTTCCAGGAGGCCGTGCGCGGCGCGCAGGACGCCTGGCGGCGGGTCGTGACGACCGCCACGTGGCTGGGCGTACCGGTGCCCGGCTTCTCGTCCGCGCTGGCCTACTACGACGGGCTGCGGGCCGAGCGCCTGCCGGCCGCGCTGGTGCAGGGCCAGCGCGACTTCTTCGGCGCGCACACGTACCGCCGGGTCGACCGCGAGGGCAGCTTCCACGTGCTCTGGGGCGGCGACCGCGGCGAAGTCTCCGCCTGACCTTCGCTACGCCGGCGGCGGGGCCCCTCGTGGGACCCCGCCGCTTTCGTCAGGCGGCCCCGGGCGGCTGATCCCGATCACGCCTCGCCCCCGCCGCCCTCAAGAGGGCAGCCCTGTCACTGTCTGGGCGGGTATACGGGACCCCGCTGGGAATTCACGCCCAAGAGGGCTGCCCTCTTGGGGCGGGTGGGGAGGGCTTGGCGCGCGGAGGTGGCAGCGGAGGTCGGGGATTTCGGCTCGCTCTGCGAGCCGCCGACCTCTGCGGTCTCCGGCGGGAGCGGCGGTCCGCAGGTGACGCGGACCGGGGTAAATGTGCACGTGCCTCTTATGAGTCTTCGACCTCGGTCCGCGCTTTTTCGCAGGCGGTCGTCGCCTGGCGCAGGGCGGTGCTGAGCGCGGCGTCGTTGTCGGCGTCGGCCGCGTCGACCGCCTCGGTGAAGCGCCGCATGCACGGCAGCAGCACGTCGCGCTCCTTGGTGACCTTGTCGAGCGACTCCTTGTTTTTCGCCAGGTCGTCGGTCGCCGTCTTGAGGTCGGCCTCGAGCTTGGTGATCTTGTCGTTATTGGCCTTGATGGTGTCGTCCCGATCCGAGACCTGGCTGTTGAGCGTGTCCCGCGTGTCGCCGAGCTGGCTGCTCTTCGCCACGTACAACCCGGTCATCACGCCGGCCAGCAGGAAGAGCGCGACCGCCGCCACGACCGCCACAAGCATCGACGACCGCCCCGCCGGCTGCTGTCCATAAGGGACACCGGTGGCCTGCGGTGCGCCGGAGATGGCGTACGGCGGAGTGCTCGTCGAGGGCCAGCTCCCAGTGGGCTGCGGCTGCGGCGGGTAGCCGGGGTAGGCCGGCGACTGCGGCGGGTACTGCTGCTGCGGGTCTTCCGGCTGGTACCCGGGGTGGGTCATCGCTCTTCCTCCTGAGGGGCTGGACTCTGTGAGGCCTGCCTAGCAGACCCGAAACTTGGCGCAGGCGGTCTGTATGGGGGTGGCCAGCCCGATCCCCTCGGCGTCCTGGGCCTTGAGGCTCGCGATGCCCACCACCTGCTTCGAGGTGTTGACGACCGGGCCGCCGGAGTTGCCCGGGTTGATCGAGGCGTCGAACTGGATGAGCGCGCCGCGGCCGCCGTCGCTCTCGCGCAGCGCGCTCACCACGCCGACGGTGACGCTGTCGGTCAGGCCGAGGGGCGAGCCGACCACGACGATCTGCTGTCCCGACTTCACCGGCTCGGTCGACGTGGCCAGGCCGGCGAACTCGGACTCCGCGGACAGCACCGCGATGTCGTTGAACTGGTCGACGTCGGTCACGGTGGCCGCGAAGGTCTGGCCGTCGCGCTCCAGCTGGACCCGGTTGGCGCCGCGACCCCAGACCTCCTGCACCACGTGGTAGGCGGTCAGCAGCCGGCTGGTGCCCGAGCGGGGGGTGCCCACCGCGAACGCGGTGCCGGTCAGCTTGCCCGCGCTGATGCGGTAGACGCTGGGCAGCACGGCCGCGGCCACCGCCTGCGGGTCGAAGACCTTGCCGGCCTGCTCGCCGAGCTGGCTGACCTGGCCCTCCAGGCTGTCGAGTCGCTGGTCGTCGCTGGACTGCACGCGCTCGGCGTCGGCGCGGGCCGTGGTCAGGTCGCCGCGCAGGTCGCTGATCTGGCGCGCCTGGATGATCGCCACCGTGCCGAGCCCGAGCGTAAGCACGACCGCCACGACGGCGAGCACGAACGCCGCGCGGCGCGGCTTGGGCGCACCCGAGGCGGCGGCCCCGGAGACCGGTGCCGGCGGCGGATAGCCGGGCGGCGGGGGCAATGCCGGAGGTGGATAGCTGGGCGGGGGAGCCTGCGCGGGCACCGGGAGCGGGACGCGGCCGGTCGGCTCCTCGGAGCCCGGGCCGCCTCCCCCGGGTCCGTGCGCAGTGGTCACCGGTCAAGGATCGCATCGAGGCGCAAGCTCGCCCATATCGATCTGACGCACGATCGGCCCGGGTAGCGTCGGCCTGGTGATCCGTGTGCTGCTCGCCGACGACGAGGCGATGATCCGGGCCGGTGTGAAGGCGATCCTCGCCGCCGACGACGAGATCGAGGTGGTGGCCGAGGCCGGTGACGGCCGCGAGGCGGCCGACCTCACGCTCGCCCACCGCCCTCACGTGGCGCTGCTGGACATCCGCATGCCGCGCCTCGACGGCCTCGCGGCCGCCACGGAGATCCGCCGGGCCGCGCCGGAGACCGCGGTGGTCATGCTCACCACGTTCGGCGAGGACGAGTACATCGCCCGCGCGCTCGGCGACGGCGCGAGCGGCTTCCTGCTCAAGTCCGGCGATCCGCGCGAGCTGATCACCGGAGTGCGCGCGGTGGCCGGCGGCGCCGCGTTCCTCTCGCCGCGCGTGGCCCAGCGCGTCATCAGCGAGCTGCGCGACGGCCGGATGAGCCGCGGCGCGGCGGCCCGCACCCGCACCGACGCGCTGACCGAGCGGGAGCGCGACGTGCTGGCCCTCGTCGGCGCGGGACTGTCCAATGCGGAGATCGCGAAGCGGCTCTTCCTCGTGGAGGGGACGGTCAAGAGCTACGTGAGCGCGATCCTGACCCGGCTCGGCGTGCGCAACCGCGTGCAGGCGGCCATCATCGCGTACGAGGCGGGGCTTGTCGCAGCAGACGAGTGACCAGCTCCAGCGACAGCCCCGCGGCCGCCGCGATGGCCACCGCCAGGCCGGGCGCGCGGCTTCCGACCAGCTCCAGCTGGAAGAAATCCTGGAGGAACGGGACCACCAGCACCACCGCGAACGCGCCGCCCATCGCGGCCACCAGCAGGATCCGCCACCAGGTGTACGGCCGCGCGATGATCGCCAGCGCCCACAGCGCGACGAGGAAGAGCGTGAGGGTGGCGGCGGACGTCTCGGCCTCCAGGTTGCCGTCGTAGACGCCGCGGGCGGTCAGGTACGACGTGATCGTGGCCGCCGCCGCGAGCGCACCCGCCGGTACGGCGAAACGCAGCACGCGCCCGACGAAGCCGCCCCGGGCCCGCTCGGTGTTCGGCGCGAGCGCGAGGAAGAACGCCGGGATGCCGATCGTCAGCGAGCCGATGAGCGTGAGGTGGCGGGGGAGAAACGGGTACGGCACCTGGCTCAGCACGACGATGACGGCGAGCAGCACCGAGTACACGGTCTTGGTGAGGAAGAGGTTGGCGACCCGCTCGATGTTGCCGATCACCCGGCGCCCCTCGGCCACCACCGACGGCAGCGCGGCGAAGCTGTTGTCCAGCAACACGATCTGCGCCACCGCGCGGGTCGCCGGGCTGCCGGAGCCTATCGCCACGCCGATGTCGGCGTCCTTGAGCGCGAGCACGTCGTTGACCCCGTCGCCGGTCATCGCCACGGTGTGACCGCGGGCCTGGAGCGCGGCGACGAGGTCACGCTTCTGCTGTGGTCCCACGCGGCCGAAGACCGTGCCCTCCTCGACCGCGTCGGCCAGCTTCTCCCGGTCTTCGGGGAGCGTGCGGGCGTCCACCGGGCGGTCGGCGCCGGGCAGGTCGAGCGCCCGCGCCACCGCGCCGACGGAGACCGCGTTGTCTCCCGAGATCACCTTCACCGCCACGCCCTGCTCGGCGAAGTAGCGCAGCGTTTCCGGGGCGTCCGCGCGCAGCCGCTGGGCGAGCACGACGAGCGCGGCGGGCCCGTCGTCACCGGCGAGCAGCAGCACCCGCAGCCCGCGTGCGCCGAAGGTGTCGGCATCGGCGAGCAACGGGTGGCCGGCCGGCAGGAGCACGTCCGGGGCGCCGATCCGCCACGTCGCGATGGTCCCGTCGGGCGCGGTGAGCACGGCGCCGCTCCAGCGCCGCGCCGACGAGAACGGCGTCCGCTCGCTGATTGTCCACTGTGGTGGTTGTGGGTACGCGGCGGCGATCGCGCGCATGCTCGCGTTGGGGCGCTCGTCGGCGGCGGCGAGGAGGCCGAGGACCGCCTCGACCGGTGCCGGCGAGACGGCACGGACCTCGGCCACGGCCATCTCCGCGTCGGTCAGCGTGCCGGTCTTGTCGAGCGCGACGACGCTCACCCGGGCCAGGCCCTCGATCGCGGGTAGCTCCTGCACGAGCGTGTTTCGCCGGCCGAGCCGGATCACGCCGACCGCGAACGCCACCGAGGTGAGCAGCACCAGCCCCTCCGGCACCATCGGCACCAGCCCGCCCACCATGCGGCGTACCGCCTCGGGCAGGTCGTCCCGGTTGACCAAGAGCTGGCTGGCCACGAGTGCCAGCCCGGTCGGGATGATCATCCAGGTGACCACCCGCAGGATCGTGTTGATCCCGTTGCGCAGCTGGGAGTCGACGAGCGTGAAGCGGCTGGCCTCCTCGGCGAGCCTTGCCGCGTACGCCTCCCGGCCCACCTTGGTGGCGGTGAAGGAGCCCGCGCCGGACACCACGAAGCTGCCGGAGAGCACCTGGTCGCCCGGCTTCTTGACGACCGGGTCCGCCTCGCCGGTCAGCAGCGACTCGTCGACCTCCAGGTGCTCGGCCTCGGCGACCACGCCGTCCACGACGATCTTGTCGCCCGCGCCGAGCTCGACGAGGTCGTCCAGGACGATCTCCGAGGCGGCCACCTCGACCGCGTGCCCCTCGCGGCGGACCACCGGCCGCGCGGCGCCGACGATCGCCAGCCGGTCGAGCGTCCGCTTTGCCCGCAGCTCCTGGATGACGCCGATCAGGGTGTTCGCGATGATCACGCCGCCGAACAAGGCGTCCTGGATCGGGCCGACCGTCAGGATCATGATCAGCAGGACGCCGATGATCGCGTTGATCCGGGTGAAGAGGTTGGCCCGGATGATCTCCCCGACGCTCCGGCTGGACCGCGCCGGTACGTCGTTCACCTGGCCGGCGGCGATCCGCTCGGCTACCTCGGGTGCGGTCAGGCCAGTCTCCACGCGCAGCATGGGGCCACGGTAGGTAGGCGGCGGGGACCACCGCCCCGGTCGATCGTCACCCGATGACCCTGACTTTCGGCAGGGTTCCACCCCCTGGACCAGCGCTAACGTCGAGGCTGTGCGACGCATGGCGACCGACCTCCTGCTCTGGGTGGTGCTCGCCTTCGCGCCGGTGACCGGCTGGCTGGGCCATCGCGGATACCCGTTCTGGCTGCTCGTGCTCGCGATCGCCGGGCTCGGCGCGGCGGTGGTGGTGGGCCGGCGCTTCCCGCTCGCCTCGCTGTTCATCGTGGTCGCGCTCACCGCCGTGGACGGCAACTTCTCGTTCGCGCTGCCGGTGGTCTCCTACCTCGTCGGCCGGCGGATGGCGAGCGTGGTGCCGGCCGCCATCGGCTTTCTGGCGATCGTGGCGGTCGCCACGCCGTACGTGCTCGTCGACGCCGGCTTCTTCGTCTGGACCCAGATGGCCGGCGTGCTCGTGTACGCGGGGCTCTTTCCCTGGCTGGTCGGCCGCTACCGGCGGCAGCAGCAGGACCTCGTCGCGGCCGGCTGGGAGCACGCCGAGCAGCTCGAGCGGGAGCAGCGGCTGGCCGCCGACCAGGTACGGCTGCGCGAGCGCACCCGGATCGCCGAGGACATGCACGACTCGCTCGGCCACGAGCTCAGCCTCATCGCGCTCCGGGCCGGCGCGCTGGAGCTCGACCCCGGCCTCGACGAGCGCCACCGCGCGGCGGCCGGTGAGCTACGGGCCAGCGCGGGGGCGGCCACCGACCGGCTCCGCCAGATCATCGGCGTGCTGCGCGACAGGACCGACGCGGCGCCGATCCGGCCGGTCGACGAGGACATCGCCGAGCTCGTACGCCGGGCGAAGGAGTCGGGCATGGCCGTCGACCTCGACGCTGAGCCGGGCTCGCTGCCCCCGATGGTCGACCGGGCCGCGCACCGGGTCGTGCAGGAGGCGCTGACCAACGCCAACAAGCACGCGCCGGGTGCGGCGGTCACGGTGCGGATCCGGCACGGCGAGGCGGAGGCGACGGTCACCGTCAGAAACGCGCCACCGCCCGCCGGCCCACTCCCCTCGGTCACACCGGGTGGGCGCGGCCTGGTAGGGCTCGGTGAGCGGGTGCGGCTTGCCGGCGGCACGCTGACGGCGGACCGGCTGCCCGGCGGGGGCTTCGAGGTGGTGGCCCGGCTGCCGTACGCGGCCGAGCCCGCACCGCCGACGCCCGAGTCTTCGACCGACCGGCGGCGGCTCGTGCAGCGCCAGGCCCGGCGCGGCCTGATCGCGGCGGTCGCGGTGCCCGTGGCCCTGGGCGCGGTGCTCGGCGGGACAGCGGTGGCCTACTACGTGTACGCGACGGAAAACTCCGTGCTCCCGCCGGACCGGTACGCCCGCCTCGACGTGGGCATGGACCGGGCCGCCGTGGAGCGGGTGCTGCCGGACCGCGAGTGGCTGGACGCTCCGGCCGAGGACGACGGGCCCGGCGGCGACTGCCTCTACTACCGCTCACACGGAGACGTGCTGCGGGCACAGCTCGACATCTACCGCCTGTGCTTCGCGGACGGCCGGCTGATCGCGAAGGACGCGCTCAGCCGCCCATGACCCGCTGTCCCAAATTTGACAGATCAGCATTTGCGGCAGGAGGTCCGCGCCGGGCGGCGACGCGGGGCGCCCTTGCCCTCGGCGTCGCCGACCCGGCCGGAGATTGGTAGGAGCGGGGGCTGGAGGCAGCTTGGCAGGCTTGGCAGGAAGCCCGCCGCTCCTGTCACATGAGCATGGCTTGTGCGAGTCGCATTTGCAAGAGACTCAACATGATCATTCATGGTACGTTTCGCCCCAGGGGCTTGGATCCGCGCCGCCGCGGTTGTACATGTTCAAATGTGTCGTGTCACGGGAGGGAGGAGTCGTGGACGGCACGAGCCCGACCGTCCAGCGGCGCCGGCTCGGACTCGCACTGCGGACATTGCGGCAGGCGCGAGGGCTGACCGGCGAGCAGGTCGGCGAGCGGGTCGAACGTTCCGCGTCGTGGATCTCCCGTGTGGAGGGTGGCCGTATCGGCATCCGCGGGCGGGATCTGCGCGACCTGCTCGACCTGTACGAAGTGGACGACGCCGCGCGCCGCGCCGAGCTGCTGTCCCTCGCCGAGAGGGGGCGGGCGCGCAGCTGGTGGAGCGAGTTCAGCGGCTCGATCTCGGAGCCGTACGCGACCTTCATCGGCTTCGAGGACGAGGCGACCCGCTTCGACTCGTACGAGCCGGGGGTGGTGCCGGGCCTTCTCCAGCAGGAGTCGTACGCCCGCGCGCTGCTCGAGAGCGGCCTCCCCCAGCTGAGCAAGCGCGAGGTCGAAGACCGCGTGCAGGTGCGGCTGCGCCGGCAGGAGGTGCTCCGCAAGCCCGACCCGCTGCGCCTCTCCCTCGTCCTACAGGAGAACGTGCTGCGCCAGCGGGTGGGCAGCGCCCAGATCATGCGCGACCAGCTGCGCCACCTGATCTGGGCGGCCCGGCTGCCAAACGTCGACCTGCGGATCCTCCTCGACGAGCAGACGAGCCCGATCGGCAGCTTCCATCACTTCGTCGTGATCTATCTGGAATCCGATGTCCCCGATACGGTGTACGTCGAGGATTTCGCAGGGGGACGGTTTGAACGCGCCGGTAGCATCCGGCCGTACCAAGAAACGTTCGAGCGATTTAACCGTCTAGCGCTCGATCCAGGCGAGTCGATTACTAAGATCGAATCCGCCATGGCTGCCCCCTAAGAATGTGAGAACGATTCTGTGTTGACGAACTCTTGGCGCAAGAGCTCGCGCAGCTACAACAACGGCGACTGTGTGGAAGCGCGCCGTGACGCCGCCACCGTCGAGATGCGAGACAGTAAGGACCACGGTGGGCCGGTGCTCGGCTTCCACCAGGACCGCTGGCAGGAGTTTCTCGACGGCGTCCAGCTGGGCGAGTTCGACCGCCCGTAAACCCTTGGGCGGGAGTGCGGCCCGGTCGCCGCACTCCCGCCGCCCGCTCAGGCGTCGCGCCGCCTCAGCACCGCGTAGCCGGCCGCCAGGATCGCAGCCGTCCAGGCCACCAGGATCAGCGCACCGCCCGCGTCGCCGTCCGCCACGAACCTGCCGCCGGCCACGCCCGGCAGGTAGTCGGACGCCGGTTCGGGCACCACCATCGACAGACCGACAAGCAGCACCAGCACGGCGGAAAGTGTGCCGACCGCGCTGCGCAGGGCGGCGCCCATGCCGACGCTGAAGATCGCGATCAGCGCCAGGTAGGCCGCGATCCGCACGGCCACCGCCACCGCCTCGCCGCCGTCCACCACCGCGTAGTCGCGCAGGCCCAGCCGGGCGGCGGCGAGGCCCGCGACGGCCAGCACGAGCCCGGCGGCGAACGTCACCGCCGCGGCCACCCCGGCCTTCGCCAGCAACACCCGCCCGCGTACCGGCACCGCGCGCAGCGTGGCCCGGATCGTGCCGGAGGAGTACTCCGCGGTGATCACCAGCATGGCGAGCGCGATCACCGCGAACTGGGCGAGCGACACCGACCCGGCCGCGGGCTCGGCGATCGACTGCGTGAGGGCCGCCGTGTCGCGTACCGACTGCTGCTCGGGGTGCTCCAGGTCGTACGCGAAGTCGTTGCCGAGCAGGAAGGCGCAGCTGCCCATCAGCACCACGCTGCTCGCGAGGCACCACCACGTGGACCGCACCGTCCACAGCTTCACCCACTCGGCCGCCGCGGTCATCGGCCCTCCCCGGGCACGGGTGTGGCGTACTCGACGCTCGCCGCGGTCAGCTCCAGGTAGGCCTCCTCCAGCGACGCGTCCCGGCGGCTGAGCTCGTGCACGCGCACGCCCGCCTCGTACGCGATGTCACCGATCCGCTCGATCGGCGCGCCGGAGACGGTGAGCTCGCCCGGCCCGGTGTGGTGCGCGGCGATCGTCGCGGCCGCCAGGCGGTCGCGCAGCACCTCGGCGTCGGGGGTGCGCACCCGGATGGCCGTGGTCGAGCTGCCCGCGATCACCTCGGCGATCGGGGCGTCCCGGATGATCCGGCCCTTGCCGATCACGACCAGGTGGTCGGCGGTCTGCTGCATCTCGCTCATGAGGTGACTGGAGACGAAGACGGTGCGGCCCTCGGCGGCGAGCGCGCGCATCAGCTGGCGCACCCACCGCACCCCGTCGGGGTCGAGGCCGTTGACCGGCTCGTCGAAGATCAGCACCTCGGGGTCGCCGAGCAGCGCCTCCGCGATGCCGAGACGCTGGCTCATGCCGAGCGAGAAGCCGCCGGCCCGCTTGCGCGCCACGTGGCCGAGGCCGACCGTGTCCAGCACCTCGCCCACCCGCCGCTCCGGGATTCCGTTGCTCCGCGCCATCATCCGGAGGTGGTTGCGGGCGCTCCGCCCCGGATGCACCGCCCGCGCGTCGAGCAGCGCACCAACCGTCCGAAGTGGACTCTTCAGCTCCGCGTACGGCTTGCCGCCGACCAGAGCGGTGCCCGCCGTGGGCCGGTCCAGCCCGAGGATCATGCGGATGGTGGTGGACTTGCCGGAGCCGTTCGGCCCGAGAAACCCGGTCACCCGACCCGGCGCGATCCGCAGCGAGATGTCGTGCACCGCCGTGGTCGCGCCGTACCGTTTCGTCAGGCCGGTCACAGTGATCGTCATACGGCCGACGCTATGGACGGGTGGGTGACCGCCGCAGGGCCCGATCGTCACCCGCTCCCCCTGACTTTCGTCAGGTCTGGCCTTTGCCCTGCGTGGCCCTCCCCTGACGGTTACGGTGAGTGCTGAGGCGCTCCGCCCCGGGCAGTGCGCGAGCGCCGTCGTCCGCCGGCCTCGACGACGCGGCCGGAGGAAGGAGAAGCACCATGAGCACCGCTCGCGACATCATGCATCCGGGATGCGAGTGCATCGCCGAAGACGACACGCTGGAGAACGCCGCCCGGATGATGCGGGACCTCCAGGTGGGCGCGCTGCCCATCTGCGGCAGAGACGACCGCCTGAAGGGCATCATCACCGACCGCGACATCGTGGTGCGGTGTGTCGCCGAGGGCGGCGACCCCCGTTCGATGACCGCCCGCGACATGGCGCAGGGCACGCCGATCTGGGTCGACGTCGAAGCCGACCAGGACGAGGTGCTGCGCCTCATGCAGAGCAACAAGATCCGCCGCCTGCCGGTGATGGAGGGTCAGCGCATCGTCGGCATGATCAGCGAAGCCGACCTCGCCGTACACCTCGACGAGCACCGCCTGCACCAGTTCGCCGAGAGCATCTACTCGGCGAGTCCCACCAACTGACCGCTCGCTCGGACGGGGGCGCCACCTCGGCGCCCCCGCTCCCACGCCGCCTCTAGAGAGCTTTCGCAGTTGGGGTTACGCGCGTGGCGGCGCTCCGGCAGATTTCCCCCCGTCCGTGTCAGCTGGAGACCGTATGCTCCCGCGGGCACCGCTCCCGGCCGGCGGCTCGCCAGGGCGAGCCGAGATCCCCGGCCGTCCACTGCCAGCTCCGCGAGACAAGCCCCGACCACCGCCAGCATCCTGACACAGCGTCACCAGCTACGGGGTCAGGCGTTGGATCTAGAACGCTTAGGGTTGAAATAGCGCCCAAACTCTCCAAGATCTCGCACCGGACACCGTTCACGCCACCGCGGCGGTTACTCGCGGTGACGGCGCATCTGTCCGGTCTGTTGCCCGCCGCTTCGGCACGGGGCATTGGGGACAAACGAACCACGCGCGGGGTGAGCGTGACCAGCGGCGGACGGGTGAGGCCGCGGGAGCAGCGGTCTGGACCACGACGGACATCGCGGTAGCTCAAATCTGCCTTTGAATCGAGCCCGAGACCGCGGCGACCCTAACTCCGAAAGGTCTCTAGAGAGCTTTCGCAGTCGAGGTCACCGCTGATCGCGCGGTGATGCTTTTAAAGCAGATTTGCCCCCGTCCGCGTCAGCTGCGGACCGTATGCTCCCGCGGGCACCGCTCCGGCCGGCGGCTCGCCGAGATCCCCGACCTCCGCTGCCAGGCCCGCCGGACAAGCCCATCGGGGTCCACGCCCCCGAGGGATCTTGGTATGGAGCTGCCCCTCGGGGGGCCAATTCGTACCAAGATCTATCGTTGGCAGACTCCGCGACTCCGAAGGGTCTCTCGTGCGGTGGCCACACTAGCGCTCCTGCATCAGGCCTATCTTGTGGCCGTCGGGGTCGGTGAAGAACGACATCCAGAGCTCGGTCGCGCCGTCACGGTGCACGACATGTGGCGGGCCGAACGACTCGACGCCCGCCGCGACGAGGCGGGCGTGCTCGGAATCGATGTCGTCGACGCGGAAGTAGAGCGTGCACCGGCTGGCGAACTCTTCGCGCTCCGGCACACCAAGGTAGAGCCGGACGTCACCGCTGGCGAAGAAGGCCATCGGCTGGCCGGGCACCTGGAAGAGCAGCGGGATGCCGAGCACGTCACGGTAGAACACCACCGCACGGTCGATGTCGCGCACGCTGACGTGGATCTGGGCCACCGGACCGAGTGCCATGGCCACCTCCCGGACAGATGCTTAACTATGGTAAAAGGTTAACCATGGTGAAGCAGTCGAGGCAAGCACGGCTGCCTGGGCGGCCCGCGGGAGTGCCGGCCGACGAGCGCCACGAGACTGCCAACCTGTTGCACTCGGCGGCGCTGCGGCTGCTGCGCCTGGCGCGCGCCCGGGATGTGGGCATGGACCTCGACGGTCCGCGCGCGTCACTGCTGTCGGTGGTCGTCTTCGCCGGGCCGCAGCCCATTACCCGGCTGGCCGCCATCGAGCAGGTCTCGCCGCCGGCCATCACCAAGCTGGTGGCCGCCCTGGAGGCGGACGGCCTGGTGGTGCGCGAGCGCTCGGCGACCGACCGCCGCGTGGTGCTGGTGACGCCGACAGCGGCCGGCCGCCGCCTGCTGGAGCGCGGCCGGGCGGCCCGGGTGCGCGCGGTGGCCGGTCTGCTGGACGGCGCGTCGCCCCGCGACCTGGCGATTCTCCGCCGCGCCGCCCAGATCATCGCCGCCCGGCTCTAGCCCGACCGGAGCGCGGCGACCACGATCGTGGCTTCGGCGCCGGCTACCCGGATGGGGTGGCGGGCCAGCGGGTGCCAGCCCTCCAGCGGAGCGTCGCCATGGAGCAGGGCGACAAGGCGGCCCGACGGGTGGAGCACGCGGCGAAGCTCGGACCACAGCCGGGTCGGGTCGGCGGCGAGCGTGCCCCGCGCGGGCACCTGGCGTTCCCATGGCGGGTTGGCCAGGATGCGGTCGACGCCGCCGGCCCGCAGCGGCAGGGCACCCGCGTCGGCGTGGAGCAGGCGCAGGCCAAGCCCGCTGGCGTTCGTGCGCGCGGCACGCAGCGCCGCCGGGTCACGGTCGGCGCCGTAGAGGCGGGCTCCCGTGCTGGACGCCTCGATCAGCAGGGTGCCCGCGCCGCAGCACGGGTCGAGCACCACATCGCCGCGCCCGACGCCGGCCAGCCGGACCATCGCGGCGGCCACCGGCGGGTGCAGCGTGCCGGGCACGCTCGCCCGCTTGTAGTCGCGGCGGTGGGCGGGACGGTCAGCCTGGCGTACGGCCACCGTGGCCCGCTTGCCCTCGATCGTCACCCGCCACGAGGTGGTGCCGGGCGGTGGGCGTACGCCGCCGCGGCGCGAGTGGTAGGGCACGCCCAGCACGCTCGACAGGTACGCGCCGACGGCGTCCTCGACGTCGTACCGGCCGAAGCGGCGGGCGCCCACCACCGTGGCGGAGACGTCGAGCGGCCGGCGTGGCGCCCACGAGAGGTCGCCCAGCTCGGTGAGGTGGCGGAGGTCGTCCTTGGTGTGGCCGATGCCGTGCAGCACGGCGGCCACGAGCAGTACATCGTCGGCGGTGGGCAGGGCACGGGTCGCGGCGGCCGGATCCGGCGAGGTGAAGTGCACCTCGCGGTGGCCGATGAGGTCGACGTGGCCGAGACCGCGTTCGCGGATCTCGCTGGCGACCAGGATTTCCATGCCTCGCACCGTCCGCGCCAGGAGGCGCGCGCGCATCGTTCTTCTCCCGCGGCAGGACCCGGGACGGCGCCTCGCCGCCCCGCATCACCAGCGGTGGGAATGGCCCACGACCCGCCAGTGGGGGTCAGCGGGCGAGGAAGAAGAACGTCATGCGATCACCGTAGCCGCGGCCGGAAACGAATTTTCAGGCCCGCACCGGCACGCTGGCCACGACCGGGGCGCTCGGCTCGCGGGAGGATCCGTCGGACGGCTCGATCGTGACGCCGAGCGTGTCCATGCCGCGGATCTTGTCGATCAGCTTGGTCGCCCCGCCCTCACCGGCCGGGAGCACCCCGCGCGAGGCGGTCGTGCCGGCGGCGATGAACCACAGCTGGTACGCCCGGTCGGCGCCAGGCGCGCGGGCGCCGGAGAGCATGACCACGCCCTCGTCCAGGCTCTCCGAGAGCACCATCGTGATCTGGCCGCCACCGGTCACCGGCGCGGAACGCAGCTGCGCGTCGGAGGCGGCGAGCACGGCCTCGACCCGGGCCGCCTCCGCGCGCAGGGCCTCGGCGGTGGCCCGCTCGTCCTGTACCCGCTGCTCTTGCGCGACATAGGAGACCGTGCCCGTGCCCGCGGCCAGGACCACCGCGGCGGCCGCGGCGACGGCGAGCGACCGGCGCCGCAAGCCGCCTGCGGCGGGTGAGGCGGCACGAGCCGGGCGGTCCGCATGCCCCGGAGGCACCTGGCGGGTCTGGCGGATCTCGGCGAGCACGTTGCCGCGCAGCCGGGGCGGCGGCACCGACCAGGCGCCGTCGGCCAGCCGGGCGGCGGTCTCCTGGAGCTCGGCCACCTCGTGCGCGCAGGACTCGCACTCCGCCAGGTGGCGGGCGAAGGCGGCCCGTTCGACGTCGGAGAGCGCGTGCAGCGCGTACGCCCCGGCGAGCGCGTGGACGTCTGTCGTCACGCGGTCACCTCCACGCCCAGGCAGTCGCGCAGCCGGATCAACCCGTCGCGCATGCGCGTCTTGATGGTGGGCAGCGCGGTGTCGAGCAGCTCGGCGACCTCGCGGTAGGTGTAGCCGCCGTAGTAGGCCAGCGTGATCGCCTCGCGCTGGAGGCCGGTGAGCGTCTGGATGCACCGCCGCACCTGCTGCTGCTCCAGGTGTGCGGTGGCCTGGTCGACCACCTCGTCGTACGGAGTCTCGCCCTGCGTGGCGGCCAGGCGGCGGGCCCGATCGGCGCCGGCCTGCTCGGAGCGGACCCGGTCGACGGCGCGGCGGTGGGCGATCGTGAAGACCCACGCGGTGGCCGAGCCGCGCGCCGGGTCGAAGCGGCTGGCGGTGCGCCACACCTCGACGAGCACCTCCTGGGCCACCTCCTCGGCCTGGGCGGGGTCACGCAGGACGCGCCGGGCCAGCCCGTACACCCGGGGGGCCACGAGGTCGTAGAGGCGCTCGAACGCGGCCTCGTCGCCCCGCGCCACCGCGCGGAGCAACTCGTTGGCCTCCATCGCGGGCTCCGGCGCCAGCGGGGGTACGGCCGACAGGTGGTCCGCCCGACGCGGCCCGTCGTTGGCGCCGTCGCTCATGAAAGCCAGCCTCTCGCCGATCATTTGCGCGCCCATATCGGTACTTCGGAGCCGTACGGTACCCGGATTGCTTGATCGATTGTTACCAACGTGTTGCTGCTGCATCCATATCGTCCACTTGGCTTGTGCAGTACCCCTCCGGAGGGTGGACGCGGCCGTAAGACTCGCGGAAACTATGCCGGAACTCCCAGTAGTTCGAAAACTCCCAGCCGCGTATCAAAACCCCTTTGAGGATCCCTCATGGCCGAGCCGATCCTGGTGGTCGATGTCGGCACATCGGCTGCCCGCGTCGCGTTGGTCGTCGGTGACCAGTCCGGGCTCCTGCGCGAGCCGGGCACCGGCAGCCTGGTCTGGCCGTCTTCCGTCTGCCTCGACGACGCCGGCTACCTGGTCGGCACCGCCGCCGAGCGGCGCAAGCGGGCCATCCCCCGGCGCTACATCGACGGGCCGCGGCGGGCCGTCGACGCGCAGGCGTCGATGTGGCTGGAGGGGCGGGAGGTCACCGGCGGCGAGGCGCTGGCCGCCTATCTGACGGCCGTGCGCGGCGAGGCCCGCCAGCAGTATGGCGCGGATATCGACCGCGTGACGCTCACCACACCCGCGTCGTACGGGCCGGGAGACCCGCGTCGCGACGTGCTGATCGCGGCTGGCGGGATGGCCGGTTTCTCCGATGTGGAGCTGCTGTCCAGCGCGGTGGCGGCGGCACTCGACCCGGAGACCGGTAGCGGGCTGCCGTCCGGGGCGCTGGTGCTGGTCTGCGTGCTCGGCGCCACCTGGACCGTCTCGCTCGTGCGGGTGCGGGGCAACCACACCGTCCAGCTGGCCCAGGAAACCTCGGCCGCCGGCCACGACCTCGACGCCCTGCTGATCGACGATCTGCGCTCCGAGGGGCGCCCGTGGCTCGAGCCGCTGCTCGCCGCACCCGGCGACGCGGGGCTGCGCGCCTACTACGAGGCGATCGACTTCGTGCGGCGGCTCAAGCACCAGCTCGCTGACGCCGAGGAGGTGGCCGACCACCTCACGCCGATCGCGCCGCCCTACCGGCTGACCCGCGAGTGGCTGGCGGCGTTCGCGGAGCCGGCGTTGCGGTGGCTGGCCGCCAGCTGCCACGCCGTGCTCACCGCCGCCGGTGCCGCGCCGGCCGACGTGAGTGCCGTGGTGCTCGCCGGGGGCGGCGCGCGGCTGCCGATGGTCGAGCCGGCCCTGCGCGGCGCGCTCGGCCACCCGGTGCGCCGGGCCGCCGAGCCGGAGCTGGCCGTGGCCCGCGGCGCGGCCCGCTGGTCGGTCGGCGCGCTCAGCCGCGCGGTGCCCGCGGAGCGGCCGAGCTGGCGGGTCGAGCCGGTCGCCTGGGACATCCCCGGGGGCCGGGCCGAGCTGGTGCGCTGGCTCGTCGCGGAGGGCCAGCCATATCCCGCGGGCGCGGTCGTGGCCCGGGTGCGGGTGCCCGACGACCGCGTCTTCGACCTCGTCGCACCCCAGGCCGGCACCCTGCTCGCCCACCGCGCCGCGCCCGGCCAGCAGGTCGGCCCGGTGCTCGTCGCCTCGGCCGCGAAGACGCCCAAGGCGCTCGCCGAGCACGCCCCGCCGCTCGAGCACCGGCTGGATGTCGCCGGCTCCTGGCTGCTCACCCCCGACCGCCAGCGCCTGGTGGAGTGCGACGGCGCCGGCCGATACGTGCGATACCGGGCGGTCGGCGACACCGCCGTGACCGCCGAGTTCGTCCCGGAGCTGGGCGGCGCCGCGCCCGTGGGCGGTCGGGTCTTCGTCGGGCCGGATGGGCGGCTCTGCCTCATCGCGTGGGATGCCGAGGGCTGGTTCTCGGTCTGGGATGTCGACACGGGCAAGCTCGCGACCCGCTTCCGCGACACCGGCGGCACGTCCGACGTGCGGGTCAACGAGGTCGAGTGGCGCCTGGCCACCGAGACCGAGGGCAAAGCGGTGGGGCGCTACCGGCGTTCCACGTTCACGATCTGGGATCTCCGCACCGGCAGCCGGATCGACAAGGTCTCCGACGAGGCGTGGAGCCGCCGCCACCCCGACTACTCCAGCCGCAGCCGCACCCAGGGCTTCGGCACCACCGTCGCCAGCCCCGACGGCCAGCTGCGCGCCGCCATGCTGGAGGCCAGCGACGGCTCGTGGGTGCTGCTGGTGCACGACATCGCGACAGAGCAGGAGGTGTTCCGGGCGCACGAGACGCCGGGCCGGCGGGCACTGGCCGGGTTCAGCGCCGACGGGCGTCACCTGCTGGCCAATTGGGAGTCCGAGGGCAGGAGCCTTGTCGATGTCTGGCACGTCTGAGACCCCACCACCGTCCCGGCCGGGCGACGCGCCAGTGCTGGTTGTTGACTTCGGCACCACCTCCTCGGCCGCCGTCGTGGTCGCCGGCGACGAGGTCCGGCCCGTGCCCGAGCCGGTGACCGGCGCCGCCACCTGGCCCTCCGCCGTCCTCTGGGATGGGCAGCAGATGTTCGTCGGCACGCTGGCCGAGCGGCGCAAGCGCTCGGAGCCGGAGTCGTACGCCGCCGAGTTCAAGCGCGGGCTGGCGGCGGACTCGTCGGTGATGCTGGGCGGGCGCCGCTTCCGCCCGGTCGAGCAGGTCGTCGCGCTGCTCACCGCGCTCCGCGCCGAGGCCGAGCGCCTGCACGGCGGCCCGATCGCCCGCACGCTGGTGACAGTGCCGGCGAGCTACGCCCCCGGCGACCCGCGCCGCGCCCGCATGCTCGCCGCCGCCGAGGCCGCCGGCCTGGAGACCGTCGAGCTGCTACCCGAGCCGGTCGCGGCCGCCTTCGCGCCGGTGGCTGGTCCACCCTTCACCCCCGGCGACCTCGTCTTGGTGTACGACCTGGGTGGCGGCACCTTCGACACCGCGGTCCTGCGCATCGGCGAGCGGTGGCACGAGGTGCTCGGGCACGCGGCGCTTGACGACTGCGGCGGCCGCGACATCGACGCGCTGCTGGCCGGCCGCATCCACGCCGAGGGCCAGGAGTGGCTCGCACCGCTGCTCTCCTCCGCCGCCGCGAGCCCCAACGACCCGGCCGCGCTGCGTCTGGGCATGGCGGTCACCGACTTCGCCCAGCGCCTCAAGCACCAGCTGAGCGACGCCCCGACGGTCGAAGACTTCTTCATGCCGAACGCGCCCGCCTACCGGCTCAGCCGCCCCGACCTCGGCGCGCTGGCCGCACCGCTGCTGGGCCGCACGGTGTCCTGCTGCACCGACCTGCTGGCCCGCGTGGGCGTGTCGCCACACCAGGTCGCGGCCATCTTGACCGTGGGCGGCGGGTCACGCATGCCCGCCGTGGCCGAGCTCCTCCAGCAGACGCTACGGCTCCCACTCCGCACCGTCGACGAGCCCGAGCTGGCCACCGTGCAGGGCGCGGCGCGCTGGCTGGCCCGCAGCGGCCCACGCCGGGTGACCGCCGCCACGTCGCCCGAGCCGTCGGTGCCGCTGTCGTTCGCGATCCCGGGCGGCTCAGCCCACCTGCTGCGCTGGCTTGTCGCGCCCGGCCAGACGTACGTGGCGGGCGTGCCGCTGGCCCGCGTCCGCCTGACCAGCGGCGCCATGTGGGATCTCACCGCCCGCGTGCCCGGCACCCTCGACCGCCTGCTGGCCGCCCCAGGCACGGAGGTCACCGCCCACGACTGGCTCGCGCTCGCCCGCCCGTAGAGAGTCGGCCCTGTCGGCTTGCCTCGAAGCCCGATCCCAAGAATTTCGAGCTACCGCAACGTGCGCGGTGGTCCAGACCTAATGCCACCGCTGCTCCCGCGGCTCACGCTCGCGTTTGGTCGCGGTCACCCCTTTGCTCGGCGGATGCACGGCCCGCAGTGCACGCCTTCAGGAGGCCTTCGCCGCCCCCTATGAACCATTTGTCACTTTCCCGTGGAGCGACGAGCTTCGCCCACTGAGTACCTTATTTGGACAGAGATTTGAGCTACCGCGACGTCCGTCGTGGTCCAGACCGCTGCTCCCGCGGCCTCACCCGTCCGCCGTTGGTCGCGCTCACCCCAGCGCGCAACCGGCCGGAAGGAAAGAGGGCGGGGTGACGGAGCTCGCGCCGGGCGGTGGTCGACGTTTGTCCAGAATGTCTGTTCCCGGATCGGCGATCCGGGAAAGCAACGGGGTCGTCGTCGCCGCGGGTAACCACCACGAAGGTGCGAGCGGCGCGAGGCTCGAGATCTAGGAGAGTTAGGGCGCCATTTCAACCCTAGATCTCCTAGATCTCGAAGTCTGGTCCCGTTGGATGGTTACGTTGCGTCGGGATGGTGCAGGTGGGGCCGCGAAGACCCCCTTCCGGGCTTGTCTCGCGGAGCTGGCAGTGGACGGCCGGGGATTTCGGCGAGCGCCGCGAGCCGCCGGCCGGGAGCGGTGCCCGCGGGAGCATACGGTCCGCAGCTGACGCGGACGCGGGCAAATCTGCCTTGAAGCAACGCCACGACGGGCGGCGGCCTTGAACCCGAAAGGTCTCTAGGTCTACTTCCAGACGATGCATAAATACCAACCACACGATCACGACCCCACCACGGCCCAGCCGTCCCCAAGCCGCAGCCAGCGCGCGAAGCCCGAGCCGTGCCGCACCAGGAGACCGAAACAAGGCCAGGCGGCCCCGCCGGAGGCGCCGAACTTAGGGTGAGTGGCAATGGGTCCAGACCGTCTTGCACCGCGGACGTGGCAGCGGAGGTCGGGGATCTCGGCTCGCCCTGCGAGCCGCCGACCTGCGCGGTCTCCGGCGGGAGCAGCGGTCCGCAGGTGACGCGGCCCGGGAAATGTTGGCTTTAAGAAAGGGGTTACGGCGCGGCGCGGACTCCGATGTGGACGGTGCGGGCGTCCAGCCAGTAGATGTCTTCGCGGAGGCCGAGCCAGGCCGTATCGCCCGAGTCGAGCAGGCGATCCCACGCCTCCAGGTCGGCCGGGTCGAGCAACCCGGCCGGCCGCAGGTGGTCGACCCGGTGGGCGAGCTTGTCGAGGACCCTGTTGACCTCGGCGTCGGTCAGCGGCAGCTCGCGCTCGAAGAGGGTCGTCCGTGCCGTGACGTCGACCAGGCCGGCACGGCGGAGGCACTCGCTCCAGCCGTACGGCATCCGCACCGACCCGGGCAGCCCGGCCCGCATCGACGCGAACCACCGGTCCTGCGCCGCGTCCAGCCGCACCTCGAGCCCGGGGTCGCCTATGCCGACGTCCCATGGCAGGTGGCGGGCGGGCAGTCCGCCTTCGGCCAGCGCCAGCCGGCCGCCCGCGCCGAGCAGCCCGGCGAGCGCGTCGACCGCCGCCTGCTGGTCGCCCGCGTGGTGTACCGACGCGGAGGCCCACACCAGGTCGGCCGGCTCGCCGAGCGCGGCCCGCAGGTCGGCGAGGTCGCCGCCGAGGTCGGCCGCCACAAATTCCAGGTGCGGGGCGCGCTCCTTCGCCGCCGCGAGGATCGCCGGCTCCCCGTCGACGCCCACGGCGCGCCCCTCCGGGCCGAGCGCGGCCGCGAGCGCGCGTGTCATGCCGGCGCCGCCGCAGCCCACGTCGACCGCGAGCCGGTCGTCCGGGCGGACCAGTGCCGCCGCGGTGGCCGCATACCAACCCGCTTCCTCGCCGGCGAGACGACCGAGATGTGCCGTTTGTTCAGACCAGACCACGGTGTACGGATCTTCACTCGTCACCGGCCCATTGTGGTCCTCTCCTGCCACGGCAGGAGGCCCGTGCGCCGCCCGAAGGCCTACTGTTCGGATGTGGTGACCCAGTGGATCGGCCGGCTCTTCGACGAGCGGGCCTGGCCGGCGCGCGTGGCGCTGCTGCTCGTGCTGGCCGTCGGCTACCTGTTGGTGATGCGCGGCTCCGCGGCGGGCGCGGCTGACTGGATCCTCGCCCTGACCGCGGTGGTGGTGAGCGCGGGCGGCGGCCGGTGGCCGCTGGCGACGACGCTCGTGCAGATGGGGCTGCTGCTGGCGGCGTACGAGGTGGGGCACCACGCGGCGGTGATCGTGAAGGTCGCCGCCGCCATCGCCCTCTTCGAGCTGGCGATGCGACGCTCGGGCTGGCAGGTGGCGGTCGGGACGGCCGCACAGGTTTCCGTGTACGTGCTCCACCCCACCGGAGGCGTGGCCGCGCAGCTCTACCGAGCCGCCGTCATGATCGGCGCGCCGGTGCTGCTCGGCGCGTACATCCGCTCGGTACGCCAGACGGCCGCGCAGGCCCAGCGGCGGGTGGCCGAGGAGCAACGCCGCCGCCGGTCCGAGACGCGGACCGCGCGGGCCAACGAGCGGACGGCCATCGCCCGCGAGCTCCACGACGTCGTCGCCCACCACGTCGCCTCGATCGTGCTGCGGGTCGGTGTCGCGCGGCACGTGCTGCCGACCGACGACCCGCGGGTGCGCGAGGTGCTCGACGACGTTCACGGCAGCGGCACCGCCACGCTCGCCGCCCTGCGCCGGCTGGTGACCGTGCTGCGCGACCCGGAGGTGGGCGACACCCCGCCGTTCGTGGAGCCGGGTGAGCTGCACGCCGCCCTCGACGAGGTGGTGCAGCGCGGCCGCCAGGTCGGCCTCGACATCGAATCGTCGGTCGACCCGGCCGTGGGCGGCCTTGACCCGGTCCGCGGCCTGGCCGTCCTGCGCCTCACCCAGGAAGGCCTGACCAACGTGGCCAAGCACGCCGGCACCGCCGCCCGCGCCGAGGTTTCCATGCGCCTCACCCCGGACGACACGGTGCTGCTGGAGATCGTCGACGACGGCGGCACAAGCCCGCCGGCCCTCCCCACCGCCGGCGACGCGCCCGGGCACGGGCTCGTCGGCATGCGCGAACGCGTCGAGCTGCTCGGCGGCTCGCTGTCGGTGGGACGCGAGGGGCGCGGTTGGCGCCTGTCCGCCCTGCTCCCCTCGGCCTCGCCGCCGGCGCCCGTGCGTGCCACGAAGATCTGCCACCACAAGCCGGCTCCCGCATGATCCGGGTACTGCTCGTCGACGACCAGCACCTGGTACGCGCCGGTCTACGCATGCTCTGCGCCGCCGCCCCCGACGTCGAGGTGGTCGGCGAGGCCGACAACGGCGCCGAAGCGGTACGCCTGGCCGAGCAGGTGCTGCCCGACGTCATCCTCATGGACCTGCGCATGCCCGGCGTCGACGGCATCACCGCCACCGCCCGGATCCTGGCCGCCCGGCCGTCGGTGCGCGTGGTGGTCATCACGACGTTCGACGACGACGACCACCTCTATCCAGCGCTGGCCGCGGGCGCGTGCGGCTTCCTGGTCAAGGACGCCGCGCCCGAAGACCTGCTCGACGGCATCCGCCGCGCGGCGGCCGGCGACTCCCCCTTCAGCCCCGCGGTGCTCCGCCGCCTTGTCGCGTCGGCGGTGCACAGCCGCTCAGCGCCCACCGACCCGACCCCGCCCAGCCTCGGCCTCACGCCGCGCGAGACCGAGGTGCTCGCCCTGGTTGGCGAGGGCATGTCGAACGGCGAGATCGCCGAACGCCTCCACCTCGGCGTGACGACGGTGAAGACGCACATCGCCAGCCTCATGACCAAGACCAGCACCCCTAACCGGGTGCGGCTCGCCGTGCTGGCGGTCCAGTCCGGCGTGACCGGTTGAGATTCGAGCTCAGGGAGCGTGACCGCCCAGCAGGCGGAAGAGCAGCAACCACTGCTCAGGCCACACGTGACCGACCACTGTGGAGATATCCAGCCGCGCCGCGCGGAAGGCGCCGTCCACGCGGCGGGCCGGATAGCGCCGCCGCAGCGAGGCGTGCAGCGAGCCGCCCACGCCGCCGAAGCCCAGCTCCACAAAGGACCGGTAGGCCGCCATCGCCTGGGCGGGGACGAGGGGTGTCGGTCGCCGCTCCAGCCGCAGGATGCCGGAGTCGACGCGGGGCACCGGGCGGAAGGCCCGCCGTGGTATCCGTCCGGACAGTCCCCAGTGGAACTCCGGCCACGTCGCCACGGTCAGCCGGCTCCACCGTCCGTAGTCGCCGGTGCGTTTGCGGGCGTACTCCAGCTGGGTCACCAGCGTCGCCGAGGTGAGTGCCGGCGCCCGCAGGCACCACTGCACGATCGGCGCCGTCAGTGCGTACGGGATGTTGCCCACCACCGCGAACGGCTCGCGTGGCGGCCGGGCGGTCAGGAAGTCCTGGTGCCGCACGGCCACGTTCGACGGCGCCGCGAGCGCGGTCGCGAAGGCGGGGTCGACCTCGTACGCCACGACCCGTCCGGCGACCTCGGCCAGGCGGCGGGTGAGCCGCCCGTCGCCGGCGCCCACCTCCAGGACGAGTTCACGGCGGTGCGGAGCGGCGGCCCGTACCACGCGGTCCAGCTCGCCCGGGTCGTGCAGGAACGTCTGCGACAGCACCCGCCGGGTGCGGTCGCGCTCGTTGCGGATTCGTTGGGTGTTCTGCGCCACTGCCGGCGTCCTCTCCGACCGGCCCACACGAAAACGCGGGCCGGCAAAACGCGGACAGGCGCATGCGGAAGCGGACCCTGTCCGAGACGATCGGGGACTCGGAGGGCCCTGGAGAGAGCGCGGAGTGAGTGTGCGGCGGTCAGCCCAGGGCCGGACGCACCAGCCAAGGCCTGACGACGAAGGCAGGACCCCACGCACCCATCAGGGCGGGGGTCGTGTTGATCAGGGCGTGTGGCATGGCGACAACGCTAGCGCAATCGCGACGCGGCATGTATCGGATTTACGCCAGCCCTCTCCTGTGATGCATGAGAGAACGTCACCACCCGGCGCCGAAGCAGACCAGCGGCGCCAGGTCCTCCTCCGCCTTCGCCGCGCTCTCGATGGCGGTCGCCAGTGCGGCGGCCGGTGACTCACCGTCTCGCAGTGCCGCGTGGTGGGCCGGACCGACCTGGTAAGCGACCGCGTCGGCGATCCGTGCGACGCCGGCCACGACACTCCCCGCGCCGCCGTGCAGCAGCGCGGCGGTCATCCCCAACGTCTCCTCGCCCGGCCGCGGCCGGGCGAGGCCCAACTCGCACGCCGACAGCACGATATGCGCCGGGAGCTGGGGCAGCTGGTGCAGCTCGTGGCCGAAGAGCGGCCCGTCGGCCAGCACCAGGTGGGAAAAGAGCGGGTTGTCCGGCTCGTGCACACCGTGCGCGGCCACGTGCAGCACGTCGGCGGTGCGTGCCGCGTCCCGTACCCCCGATGTGGTGAGCTGCGTCGGCGACCGCGCCGACCACACCTCCGCGACCAGCCGCACCTCCTCGGCGGCGCGTGCCACGTCGGGGCCGGCGGCCAGCGCCAGCGTCGGCCGAGCCGGCAGCGCGGCCCGGTCGCGGGCGGCCAGCCAGGCGGTCGCGGAGGCCACGACCGCGAGCGGGCGTCCGCGCAGCGCGGGCAGGAGCGTCCAGGGCACGGCCACCAGCCCGGCGGCCGGCGCCAGCAGGAGCGGACCGTCGGCGAGGTGCCGCCGCAGCGGGTGCCACAGCAGCTCGTCGAGCCCCTGAAGTGAGCGGCGGCTGGCCGCGCGCACACTCACCCGCACCGGTTCGGGCAGGCGGATCGTGGCGAGCGCGTCGAGGTCGGCGCGGACCCGGTGGAGCAGCTCGACGGCCGGCGCCGCCGGGCCGAGGTCGAGCAGCGCGCGCCGGCGTGGACCGGCCACGAGCGCGTGCAGGCGGCCGCCGGAGAGCACGTGCGCCACGTACGTCGCGTCGGCGACCGCCAGCTGGTCCTGCACGTCGCGGAGCGGGGCGGGCGCGAGCGTCTGCCCAGGCCCCGGCGTATACCAGGAGCGCTGCCGGATCAGCCGCTCGAGCTGGGCGCAGCGGCTGCGCAGGGCGGGCACGGGCTGGCCGGCGAGCACGGCACCGCGCAGGTCGACCCGCAGGCGGCGCAGCTCCTCCAGCATCCCCGCGGCCTCCGGATCGTCGGGCGGCACCACCGGCGGCAGCCGGGTCGACAGGGCGCGGGCCCGCTCGGCCCAGCCGAAGACCGTCGCCGGCCGACCGGTGGCGAGCGCGCGGGCCAGCCCCTGCTCGGCGAGGCGCCGGCCGTGGCCGCTCACCGCGGTCTGCAAGTCGAGGCTGCCGAACGACGCCTGGTAGCGATGCAGGTCGGCGAGGGCGGCCCGCAGCTCGGCGTCGGCCCGGACCGGCTGTCCTTCGGCGTCGGCGAGCCCGGCGCGCACCGACCGCGCGGCCAGCCGGGTGGCGATCGGGTCGTCGCGGCGGAGCCGGATCGCGCCACCGGCCGCGGCGCGGATCCGCTCGACGCTCCCCAGTGGACGGACGGCGAGCAGTGCCACCACGCCGGTCAGCGTGGCCCGGCGCGCCTCGTCGTCGAGGCCGGCCGCGGCGAGCGCGGTGGCGACACGGGCCGCCTCGTCGGCGGCCGCCGGTGCGCCGCCCCGCCCCCGGCCGACGGCGGCCGCGAGGGCGATGTGCTCGGCGAGCAGCGCCCAGGCGTCGGCACCCCGGGCGGCGAAACGCTTGCCGGCCCGCACGGCCAGCCGCCGCGCGTCCGGGTAACGCTCCTCCAGCAGCGCGATCTGCGCGCGGGCCAGCTCGGCCTCGGCTTGATCCTGCGGTGCCTTGGCGCCGCGGAAGAGCTCGACGGCGTGCGCGAGGTCGTCGTCGGCCTCCCGCCACAGGCCCGCGGCGAGCAGCACCTGGGCGCGGTCGATGTGACACACCGCCGCGTAGATCGGCGACTGGCCGGCCAACGTCGACCATGCCTCGCCCATCTCGCGCAGCGCCCGCGGCAGGGCACCGGACAGCAGCGACAGGTAGCCGAGGTTGTGCGAAGCCTTGGCCGCCAACATGTCCAGCCCGTGCCGGTGGGCGATCTCCACGCAGCGGCGGAAGTCGGCCCGCGCCGACGCCAGCACCCCGCGCTGCATGTGCAGGATGCCGCGGGTCAGCAGCGGCCGGCAGATGTCTTCCGGCACGGACTCGTCGAGCACGCCCACCGCCACGTCGAGCGCGGCGAGAGCGTCGCCGGAACGGCCGGCTCGCATGAACAGCAGGCCGCGCTGGGCGGCGACCATGCCGCGCAGCCGGGCCGGGAGGTCGGGCACCTCGTCGGCCTCGCCGAGCAGGGCCAGCCCCTCGTCGAGGCTGCGCCGCTCGGCCTGGTGGTAGGCGAGGCTGATCAGGATCCGCGCGCGCAGCTCGGGATCGGGGCCGCTGCGCAGGGCCGCGCGCAGCAGCCGCCGAGCCTCCGCGTGCCGTCCGTGCTCAGTCTCCCGGACGGACCTAGCGTGCAGCTCGGCGGCGCTGGCAACGACGGACACGCCCCATCATGGCACGACGGCCAGCGACGCTGACTCGACCGTTACGGCTGCGGCTGCACCGCCTCGACCGCGCGCTGCATGCGCTTGACCGGGTCGCTCTCGGTCATCATCAACGAACCGACGCCGTTGGCCGCGATCAGCGCCTTGGCGATGCGGCCGGCGAGGATGGGCGCCGCGAACGACGTGCCGCTGGAGATCGCGAAGCCGCCGGCGAAGTCGTCCGGGTCGAGGTTTTCCCGGATGCGCGCGTGGAACGGGTCGAGGATGGCCGCGCCGGGCGCCATCGCGTGGTCGAACTTCGGCATCGTGCTCACCACCGCCGCACCCGGCTCCCAGTGGCGCACCCACTCGCCGGTGTTGCTGAAGAGGGCGATCGACCCGTTGGGGTTGAGCGCGCCCACACTGGACACCGGCACGATGGGTGCCTCCACGCCCTGCGGGGTCGCCGCGTACGCCGCGGGGAACATCGGCCGGGCGGTAGCGTCGTTGCCGGCCGCGGCCACCACGGCGATGCCGAGCTCGGCGAGGTCGCGGATCTCCTCGTAGAGCAGCGACATGTACGCGTCGTCGTCTTCGGACTCGTGGTAGAAGCCCAGTGACAGCGAGATGATGTCGATCGCCTGGCCGCCCGGCTCGCCCGCGGCGAACTTACGGGCCAGCTCCTTGAGGGTCTGGAGCGCCACCAGCAGCTCCGACTCGACGATCACGCCGTCGGAGTGGATCACCCGGACCGGGAGGATGTCGGCGTCCGGACAGGTCTGCCGGACCAGGCCGCAGATGAACGTGCCGTGCCCGGCCAGCGGGTCGCGCATCCCGTCGAGCGGGCCGACCACGTCGCCGGTGGTGTCCAGCGCGGTGCCCGTGTCACCACCGCCGAGCGCGTTGATGGGCGAGAGCACGCCCTCGTTGAACCAGTCGTGCTGCCCGCAACCGGTGTCGAGCACGGCCACCACCGGCCGCCGCGGCGTGACGGAAGCCTGCCGCACCGGGGTGGGCAGCACCAGGTTGACCGGCTGGGTGGCGCCGAAGCCGAGCATGCCGTACTGCGCGACCGGCCCACCGAACGCCGAGTGGAACGGGAAGGCGGAATGGAACGGGAACGCCGAGTGGAACGGAAACGCGGAGTGGAACGGGAACGCCGAGTGGAACGGGCTGCCCGTGATCGGCGATGACGCGGCGAACATGAGGTGGTCGAGGCCGAGGCCGAGGCTGCGCAACCGGGCCGAGTCCTTCGACCGGATCGTCTGCAAGACCCGCCACGCGTCCGGCGTGGCCGGGCCGCCGTTGCCGGGCGACACGCGCAAACAGCGGCTGCCGTCGGCGGGGTCGTCGAGCCGGAGTTGGAGCCCGGCACCCACCTCGTCGAAGAGGCGGCGGTGCTCGCCCTTGCTCTGCCGGCGCATCAGCAGCCGGTTGGCGACGTAGACGGTGGACTTGACCTGCTGGTCGGGCAGCCTCTGGGCCGCGACCGGGTCGAGAGCGCGGGCGCCATATGCCCCCATCAGGGCGCCCGGCGGTGTCGGGACATGGTTGTTAACGGTGGCCACGATGAACTCCCACGGAAGAGGTCGGGGCTAGAGCTGCACCGGTGGTGTGACCACCGGCCGGTGCAGGGGTACGGTCGCCCCGGTCGTCGGATGGATCATGATCTGCACCAGACCGGACGGCACCTCCGCGAAAGCGAACCGCCCGTCGGCGTCGGCCTGGGTCTCGTGCACACCTCGCGGAGTGCGCAACTCGACTCGCAACGCGCCGCCTGGTGCGATCCAACCGTCGATCCGGCGCCGCTGCGGTCCCGAATCCGACACGGTCACCATCACGGTGAGGCTTTCCGCCGAAAAGGTGACGGTGGAGGCGGTCTCCGGGCCACGGGCGCCGACCGGCTGGATGGCCTCCTGCAACCGCATGAGCTCGAATTCCAGATCTTCGAGGTGCAGCGTGAAGAGCACGCGGTCAGCCAGGTCCGCCGGCGGCGGATCCAATGTGTCGTACATGTCATGGACCGCACGCAACAGCGTCGAGTCGTCAGTCACGCCGGTCACTCCACTCCGGATCGGCGGCCAGCAGACCGCGTAGCTTGTCGAGACAGCGCCCGCGCGTCGGACCGATGCTGCCCACCGCGATCCCCAGCTCGGTGGAGAGGGAGGCGTAGTCGGGCCGGTCGTCGAACGCGATCACCCGCAGCAGCCGGCGGCACCGCTCGGGCAGCTCGGCGACGTGGCGCCACAGGGTATTCGCGGTGCGCTCGGCCAGCACGGTGGTGTCCGGCCCGCCGACCGGCGGCAGGGCCGCGTCGAGGGTCTGCGGCTCCGCCACGTCTTCGCGCTTGCCGGCGCGGGCGGTGCGCCACGCCTCGCGGCGGGCGGTGGTCGTCGTCCACCGGAGCACCGCCTGCGGGTCGCGCACCGAATCCACATTGCGCACCAGCGCCAGCCAGGTCGTCTGCACCACGTCTTCGGCCGACTCGCGATCGAGCCCATACGCCCGGACAAGGTGCCACAACATCGGCGTCAGCAGCCGCACCAGGCGGTCGAGCGCCGCCCGGTCACCGGCACGCCACGCGGCGAACTCGCGCGCGGCCACCTCCCAGGAGGCCGTGCCGACACCGGTGTCGTCAGAAGTCGCCGATGTCATCGCACCCCCTCACATCCATCCCCCGCCTGACCTGCTCCCGAACACACTGCGCCATCGTAAGTGCGATGGATATCGGCCAGGCGACAGTGCGTGGTGCGCACATGTGAGGAGGTGATCAAGGTCGCGCTGATACATACCCGACGAAAGAAGTTTTCGATGTATCACGGGCCCCGCTCGGCGCTCCTCTACCCGGATCTTCACAGAGCCGCGCGGTGCATGGGGGTGCGCCGGCGGCCCGCTCCCCCTCTGGGGCTGGGGGGAGGGACGGCGGGGGTGCTTCCCGGGGGGATGCACCCCCGCTGCGTTCCCTTTTTTGAGCTACCGCGATGTCCGTCGGTCCAGGCCGTTGCTCCCGCGGCCTCACCCGTCCGCTGTTGGTCGCGGTTACCGCTCAGGTCAAAGACACCGCGCGGTTGAGCGGCACCGGCGACGGCCACGGGCGGGCCACGTCTTCGGCGACCACGGACGAGCCGACGATCGGGATGACCCGGTTTACCCGGGTGGCGCGGAGCGTGCGGCGGACCACCGCGTTCGGATTGCAGATGACCAGCTGGCCGCCCCGGGCGCGGGTGCGCAGATGTACCGCGACCAGCGCCCGGACCCCCGCGGCGGACAGGAAACCCACTCCACCGAGGTCGACTCTCAGCGGCGCCGGTGCGGACGGCAACCCCCACAGCAGCGCCCGAAACTCGTCCACGTTCGCGATGTCGATCTCACCGGCGACGCGTACGTCGATCCCCCGCGCGCCGACGGTGATCTCGGCTTTCAGCTGGTGCTGACCTTCCCCCATGCACACGAGCCTAGGGAGGTGAGCCGCCCGCGACGACCTACCGGAAGTGGAATGTCGCGCACACCGGCTACGACCAAAGTCGTAGGGGATCACTCAGCCCCTGGGCGGACGATGCCCGATTCGTACGCGAAGACCACCACCTGTACCCGGTCGCGAAGTGCCAGTTTTGCGAGGATCCTCCCCACATGCGTCTTGACCGTCGCCTCGGACACCACGAGCGATTCGGCGATCTCCGCGTTGGAGAGGCCGCGGGCGACCTCGACGAGCACCTCGCGTTCCCGGTCGGTGAGCTGGTCGAGCCGCTCGTCCGTGGGTGACCGGCCGGTCGCCGGGTCGGGCAGGTATCCGGCGAACGCGTCGATCAGCCGGCGGGTCACGCTCGGCGCGACCACCGCGTCACCGGCCGCCACCGCCCGGATTCCGCTGATCAGGTCGGCCGGCGGCACGTCCTTGAGCAGGAAGCCGCTGGCACCGGCGCGGAGCGCGGCGTACACGTACTCGTCGAGGTTGAACGTGGTGAGCACCAGGACGCGCGCCGCGGACCCGGACTCGACGATGCGCCGCGTCGCCTCGATGCCGTCGGTGACCGGCATGCGCACGTCCATCAGCACCACGTCCGGCTCCAGCGCGCGGGTCATCGTGGCCGCCTGCGCGCCGTCGCCCGCCTCGCCCACCACCTCCAGGTCGGGCTGGGTCTCCAGCACCATGCGAAACCCGAGACGCAGCAGCGCCTGGTCGTCCGCCAGCAGGATCCGCACGGTCATGGCGATACCCCGTCGTCGAAGCGGAGGTGGGCGAGCACGCGCCAGCCCGGCGCGCCGTCCCGGGGCCCGGCTTCCACGCCGCCACCGTACGCGGCGGTCCGCTCGGCCATGCCGGTGAGGCCGTGACCTCCGGTGGCGGCCGGCGCGGTGGCCCGCTGGCCGCCGTCGTCGGTGACCTCCACCTCGGCGCCGCCGTCGCGGTAGCGGAGCCGCACGTGCGCGCTCGCCTCCGGCCCGGCGTGCTTGAGCGTGTTGGTGAGCGCCTCCTGCACGACGCGGTAGACCGCGACGCCCGCGCCGGCGCCCCACTCGCCGGGTACGCCCTCGACGGTCAAGGCGACCCGAACACCGGCGGCCCGCACCCGCTCGACGAGCGCGTCGAGCCCGTCCAGCCCCGGCTGCGGGGTGCGGCCCACGCCGTCCTCGCGCATCAGGCCGAGCACGCGGCGCATCTCCCCGAGCGCCTCCCGCCCGGTGGCCGCGACCTTGTGCATGGTGTCGGCGGCCCGTTGCGGGGCGGCGGCCGCGGTGAGTGCCGCGCCGTCGGCGAGCGCGACCATCACGGCCAGGTTGTGCGCGACGATGTCGTGCATGTCGCGGGCGATCCGGGCCCGCTCGGCGGCCACCGCGATCTGCGCCCGCTGGTCGCGCTCCCGCTCCAGCCGGCGGGCCCGCTCCTCGAGCTCGGCGAGGTAGGCCTGGCGGGTGCGGACCGTGATGCCCAGCAGCACCGTGGCCGCGAGCACCGACGTGATGAACCCCAGCGCCGTCCAATATGGACCCCGGGGGATGAACACGACGAGCGCCGGCACCTCGATCGCCGCGACGATCAGGATGAGCTGCCGGCGCGGGCCGTACCGGGCGGCGGTGTAGACGGCCACGGTGACGACCGACTCCGGGTAGAGCCCCTCCACGCGTACCCCGACCACCGCACCGGCCACGATCGCAAGCCCGAACACCGTCCAGAAGACACCGACCGGCCAGCGGCGCCGCCACACGATCGGCATATGCACGGCGACGAACCACAGCCACTCGTCGGCACCGGCCCCGCGCAACACCGCCGGCCCGGTGAACAGGGCCAGCGCGACGGCGAGGCCGGCGTCGACAAGTCGTGGGTGCCGCGCCAGCACGGCCCGCAAAGTGCCCACGACGAAAGGTTAGGCGTCCCGGCGGAGCAGCAGGGCGACTCCGCCGGTGAGGAGCAGCGCGGCCCACCCCACCATGACGGCCGCGGAGGCGCCCGGCGACAGCGTCTCGAACGGCTGCCCGCCCCCGCCCACGCTGTACATCGCCTGCCCCGCGACGGTCGGCACGTACTTCATCGCGTTCTCCTCCATGTCGCCCGGAAGAGCCGGTCCGAGCAGCACCGGGATGATGAAGAGCGCGGCCACCAGCGTGGTGATCGCGCCGGCCGTGTGCCGCAACGCCATGCCGACGCCGAGGCCGATCAGGCCCACGAGCACCGGGGAGAAGGCCGCGCCGACGATCGCGCCGGGCACGCCGGGGTCGCCCAGCGACGCGCCATCGTCACCGAGAAACGCCTGGCAGACGAGGAACGAGCCGAGCGCCGTCACCGCCATCACCGGCAGGGTAACGGCTGTCTGGACCACCGCCTTCGCGACGGCGACCGGCCACCGCCGCGGCACCGCCGTGAGTGTGGCCCGGATGAGCCCGCTGCCGTACTCGCCGGTCATCTGGAGCACGCCGAAGACGCCGAAGACAAGCGCGAAGAAGTCGATCGGCAGAAACGCGGAGCCCACCGCCTCGGACAGCGCCGGTGGTGGGTCATCGCCCTCGACGGCGTGGTGCACGCCGTATCCGATGGCGCCGGCCAGCCCGACCGCGAGCACCGCCGCGGCGCCGAGCGTGATCCAGGTTGAGCGGAGCGAGACGAGCTTGCCCCACTCAGAGCTCAGCACGCGCGGAAACGTGATCATTTGTACTCCACCGCCTCTCGGGTCAGGTCCATGTACGCCTCTTCCAGCGACGCGCGGCGCGGGGTGAGCTCGTGCAGCGCGATCGCGTGCCGCCGGGCCAGGTCGCCGATCTGCGCGGCGCTCGCGCCGCTGACCTGGAGCAGGCCCGGCTCCACGCTGGTCACCGTCGCGCGGCCGGCCACCAGCACGTCGCGGAGCGCGGCGCCTTCCGGGGTACGGACGAGCACGGTGCCCACCGCGACCCGGGCGATGAGCTCGTCGACGGTGGTGTCGGCCAGCAGCCGCCCGCGCCCGATGATCACGAGGTGCTCGGCGGTCACGGCCATCTCGCTCATCAGGTGGCTGGAGACCAGGACCGTACGGCCCTCGGCGGCCAGCGCCTTGAGCAGGTTGCGGATCCAGAGCACGCCGTCCGGGTCGAGCCCGTTGACCGGCTCGTCGAGGATCACCGCGGCCGGGTCGCCGAGGAGCGCGGCGGCGATGCCGAGCCGTTGCCCCATGCCGAGCGAGAAGCTCCCCGCCCGCCGCCGCGCCGCCGACTCCAGCCCCACCATCGCGAGCACCTCGTCGACGCGGGCGGCCGGGATGCCGTGCGTCCGCGCGAGCGCGAGCAGGTGGTTGCGTGCCGTACGTCCCTTGTGGACAGACTTGGCCTCGAGCAGTGCGCCCAACTGCCGCAGCGGCGCGGTGTGTTCCCGGTAGGCGCGGCCGTTGACAGTGGCCACCCCGCCACTCGGCCGGTCCAGACCCACGATCATGCGCATGGTCGTGGACTTGCCGGCGCCGTTCGGCCCCAGGAAGCCGGTGACCTGGCCGGGCTTGACGGTGAAGGAGAGTTGGTCGACGGCGAGCTTGTCGCCGAAGCGTTTGCTCAGCGCGCGTGCCTCAATCATGGGCTCGACGCTATGGACGCGCGCCCGCCGCGCCGACCGCCTGCGGCCCGATCCTGCGGGCGGCGGGCGTCATCCCGAGGTCTGACCCGCTCCTCCCGCAGGCTGATCCGGACCCACGATCTCGTCCAGCAGGCCGTACTCCACCGCCTGCTCGGCCGTGAGCACCCGGCCGGCGGAGAGGTCGTCTTCGATCCGGCTACGCGGCTGGCCGGTGGCGGTGGCGATGCGTACCGCCAGCTCCTCCAGCTCCCGCAGGTACTGCCCCGCGGCGGCGGCCACCTCGTCGGCCGTGCCGCTGACCGTGGCCGCGCGCGGCTCGCTGAGGCGGATGCGGGCGTGCCGGTATGCCAGCCGCCGCGCCGCCGCCGCGAGCAGGCCCACCGCCGCGCCTCCGGCGAGGCTGGTGACGACCGCGTGCACCGGCGCGCTCATCGTGTCGATCACGTCGATCAGGCCGAACGCGGCGGCCAGGTCGCCGTCAGGGGTGGCCAGCTGGAGCCGCACCGGCTCCTTGCCGAGCGCGTCGAGCGTCATCAGCGCGGCGGCCGCACGGGTGGCCGCGTCGTCGTTGAGTGGGCCGGTCAGCACGACCATCCGCTGGTCGAAGAGGCGCTCCTGGAGCCACGGCGGCACGCCCTCGCTGGTCGGCGGCTCGGGCGGCAACGGCGGCTGCCCCGGAGAGCCCGGGGGACGCCACGGCGGCCTGAGCGGATCGTGTCGCAGGTCCATGAGG
Organism: Phytohabitans sp. LJ34; assembly: GCF_052068095.1. Taxonomy (NCBI): domain Bacteria; kingdom Bacillati; phylum Actinomycetota; class Actinomycetes; order Micromonosporales; family Micromonosporaceae; genus Phytohabitans; species Phytohabitans sp. LJ34. The sequence goes on from NZ_JBQHDG010000013.1 coordinate 276,098, forward strand.
GGCCTCCCTGGTCGCTTGCCGCGACCGTAACCTGTCAGGCCACCGCGACCGGCCGCTTTTCGCGCAGGGCGATATCCGCCGCCTCCAGCACAGCCACGACGTCACGCCCGAATCCCGCGTCGCACGGCTCCGGACCACCCTTGACCAGCCGGTCGACCGCCACGCCGAACGCCGCCACCGCGCTCCCCTCGGGCACCGGCATGGTGGCGACGCCGTGCTCGCCGTAGAAGTCGTGGTCACGCAGCATCGCGGCGGGCGGCGCGTCGAGGGTCAGCGAGGCCGTGGTCACCGCGCCGCCCGCGTGCCGCAGCGTCAGATGGGTGGTGGCCCGCGGCCCGCCGACCGCGCTCACCTCGGCCACCGGCCCGAGCACCGGCAGCAGCACCGAGAGCACGTGCGGCCCGATGTCCCACAACGCGCCCCGCTCACGGCGCCAGAGCGAGCCGCCGTACGGGTTGCCGGGCTGGTAGATCGACGCGAACTGGGTCACCCGCGCACCCAGCCACCCGCCGGTCGCCGCCGTCTCGTCGATGAACCGCACGATGTTGTCCCGGAAGCGGTTGGTGAAGAAGACCACCGAGGAAAGGCCACGCTCGCGAACCACCGCGACGATCCGATCGGCCGAGGCGGTGTCCATCGCCATCGGCTTGTCCAGCAGCAGATGCTTGCCCGCGTCGGCCGCACGCAGGGCCAGCTCGGCCTGCACGCCGGGCGGCAGCGCGATCGCCACGGCGTCCACTTCGGACAGCAGCGCGTCGACATCGGTGTACGGGGTGGCCCCGTACCGCCCGGCGAGCGCCGCCGCCTTGTCCCCGTCACGGCCCCACACCGCCACGAGATCCGCGCCGGGGTGCGCGTCCAGCGCCGCCCCATGCGTCTCCGCCGCCCAATGCCCCGTCCCCAGCAACCCGAATCTCATCCCAGCACCCTACGAGAGCCGGCCCCGGCGGAGCGCCAAACGGTCTTGGATCAGCGTCACCGCTTTTTGGACCTGCCTCTGCGCTTGCGCTTGGGCTTGCCTGCGAACCGCTGTGTCACCAGCAGCGCCTCGTGGGCTTCCGCCGCGGCGGCTATCGCCACGCCCGACATCTCCCGGGACTGCGCCTCGGCGGCCAGCAACGCGTCGTAGGCGCGCCGGGCGGCGAGCGCGGCCCGCTCGTACTCCCGGCGGGCGGCCAGCTCGTCGGCCCGGAGGTGGTCGGTGCGCCGCTCGCGCTCCTCCTGCTCCGGATCCCAGTCACCGGCCCGGCGAAACACCTCGCGCAGCTCGTCGACGGACAGCTCGCCGCGCCGGTAAGCGGAGAGCGCGGCCCGGGAGACCTCGCGCTGGCGGTCGCCGTCGGTGGCCTCGACATCGCCCGCCGTGACAAGCTCCAGGTCGACCGTCTCGGGGTCGGGCGCGGGCCGGGCGTACTCCGCCTCCTGCCACGCCGCGTGGTGTGCGACGCCGGCCGCTTCCTGCGCCTGCCAGGCGGCTTCTCGGGCGGCCTCGGCCTCGGCCAGCCGCTCCCGCGCCTCGATCGCGGCCGCGGCGGCCCGGCCGGCCACGGCGTGCGTCTCTCCGGCGTACACGGCGAGCTCGTGGGCGGCGGCGCGCAGCTTGACGAAGTCGGGGCGGGGCTGGCGGCGCGGCCGCTCGGCGATCGCGGCCAGGATCAGCAGTCCGAGCACGACGCAGGCTCCAGCCACCAGCAGAGCCTCTACGGGCGTCATGTCGGTCAAGTCCACTCGGGCCCTCCCCAGAGACCATCGACCAACGTTAAGGATAGGCGCCAGGAGATCGATACGGCACCGCACAAGGCGTCCGAGTTTGGCGGGGCGCCGACCCTACTACGTCGATTAGTAGAGTGGCGGCGTGAATGACACCCTCGGGGCCATCGTCATCGTCGCGGCGTTGGCCGTCGCGCTGCTGTGCCTCGTCGCGGCGATCCGCAACCGGCCGCCCGACCTCAGCCACTACGTGGGCGTGGCCCTCGTCGAGGTGGCGGCGCTCGTGCTGACCGTCGGCGCCGTGGTCGCGATGATCGGGGGCGACCGCCCCACCGAGGTGGGCACGTTCGTGGGCTATCTCTTCACGTTTCTGGCGCTGCCGCCGGTCGCCGTCTCGCTGGCCCGGTTGGAGCCGACGCGTTGGGGCTCGGTCATCCTCACCGTGGCGATGCTCGTGATGCCCGTGCTCGTCGCGCGGCTCGGCCAGATCTGGGAGGCCACCGGTGCGTGACCGGCTCAACTCGGGACCCGGCCTGGTCCTCGTGATCGTGTACGGGATCTTCGCGCTCTCCGCCGGTGCCCGCGCGACCGTGCAGATCGCCACGAAGTTCGACGAGGCGCCCGAGGCCTACCTGCTCTCCGCCTTCGCCGCGCTGATCTACCTGGTCGCGACCATCGGCCTGGCCCGGGGTGGCACGTCCGGCCGGCGGCTGGCGCTGGTCTGCTGCTCGGTGGAGCTGATCGGCGTGCTGGTGGTGGGCACGCTGAGCATCGTCGACAAGGACGCCTTCCCGGACGACTCGGTCTGGTCGGTCTACGGCCGGGGGTATGGCTTCGTCCCGCTCGTCCTGCCGATCATCGGCCTCTACTGGCTGCGCCGGACGGCCCGGCCCCCGTGACGGTCAGGCCCGCGGACCTCCGGCCACGTAGATCACCTGGCCGGAGACGAACGACGCCCCCTCGCTGACCAGGAACGACACCGTGTGCGCCACGTCGTCCGGGTGGCCGGCCCGGCGCACCGGCGTCTCCGCCGCCCGCGCCTTCTGGAACTCTTCGAAGTCGACCCCCAGCCGGGCCGCGGTCGACGCGGTCATCTCGGTGACGATGAACCCCGGCGCGACCGCGTTGGCCGTGACGCCGAACGGGCCGAGCTCGAACGCGAGCGTCTTCGTGAAGCCCTGCATGCCGGCCTTGGCGGCGGCGTAGTTGGCCTGGCCGCGGTTGCCCAGCGCGGAGGTGCTGGAGAGGTTGACGATGCGGCCCCACTTCGCCTCGACCATGTGCGCCTGGGTGGCCCGGCTGAAGAGGAACGCGCCGCGCAGGTGCACCGAGAGCACGGTGTCCCAGTCGTCGTCGCTCATCTTGAAGAGCAGGTTGTCGCGGAGCACGCCGGCGTTGTTGACCAGCACGGTGGGCGGGCCGAGCTCGGCTACCACCCGCGCGACGGCCGCGTCGACCTGGGCTCGATCGGCAACGTCGGCACCGATCGCGAGCGCCCGCCCGCCGGCGGCCGCGATGCTGTCGACCGTCGCCTTGCCGGAGGTCTCGTCGAGGTCGACCACGGCCACGGCCATGCCGTCGGCGGACAGCCGCCGGGCGATGGCCGCGCCGATCCCGCGCGCCGCGCCGGTCACGATCGCGATTCGCTGCTCAGTCATGCCGGCAGCCTACCCGGCGGTAATCGCGATACGTGTCCGGGCGTGGGCGTTCCGTGTATGCGGGCACTACGTATCGTGTCGGGGAGCGGGACATCGAAGTCCACGCGCTTTTGCGATCATTCGGGGGCGGCAAGCGGGGGACTTTTTGGGGGGAGGTGCCATGGCGACGATCTATGACGTCGCGCGGCGGGCGGAGGTCTCACCGGCGACGGTGTCCCGCGTGGCCAACGGACATGCCAATGTGGACCCGGCGCTGGCCAAGCGGGTCCGCGACGCGATGCGCGAGCTGGAGTACCGGCCCAACGCGGTCGCCCGCAACCTGCGGCGCAGCCGCACCACGCTGTGGGCGGTCATCATCTCCGACATCGGCAACCCGTTCTTCACCTCGCTCGTCCGCGGTGTGGAAGACGTGGCGCAGCGGGCCGGCTACTCGGTCGTGCTCTGCAACAGCGACGAAGACCCCGGCAAGGAGGGCCAGTACGTCGACGCGGCGCTCGCCGAGCAGATGGCCGGCGTGATCATCTCCCCCGCCGGCAAGGCAAACCACGTCAACCGCCTCGTCGACGCCCGCGTGCCGGTCGTGGTGATCGACCGCCAGCAGAGCGGCACTCACGTCGACACCGTGCTCGTCGACAACGAGCACGGCGCGTGCCTCGCCACCACCCACCTGATCGAGTCCGGCTACCGGCGGATCGCCTGCCTGACCGGCCCGGTCGGCGTCTTCACCGCGACCCGGCGCCTGCGCGGCTACCGGCGGGCGCTGGAGGAGCACGGCCGCCCGTACGACGAGGAGCTGGTGCGGCACGGCGACTTCCGGGAGGAGGGCGGCTATCGGGCGATGGCCGAGCTGCTGGGCCTGCGCCCCCGCCCCGACGCGCTCTTCGCCGCCAACAACCTGATGACCGTCGGCGCGGTGGAGTGCCTTGTGGACAGCCGCATCGCGGTGCCCGACGAGATGGGCGTGGTGGGCTTCGACGACGTGCCCTGGGCCCACCTCGTGCGCCCCTCGCTGACCACGGTCGCCCAGCCGACGTACGAGCTGGGCCGCGAGGCGGCGAGCCTGCTCACGCAACGGATCGCCGACCCCGAGCGCCCGCCCACGACGATCACCCTGGAGACCAAGCTCCAGATAAGGGACAGCTCCCTGCGCCAGCCTCACCCGTGAGTCTTCAGGCAGATGTGCCTTGCTCCGGGCATTCGATCCAAAAAGGAGATCTGGGCTACCGCGATGTCCGTCGTGGTCCAGACCGCTGCTCCCGCGGCCTCACCCTTTCGCCGCCGGTCGCGGTCACCCATTGGGAGTAAGCGGGCTTCGTCGCCAGGGGTAACGGCCACGAGCCACGCGAACGGCACGTGGTCCAGATCTAGGAGACTTCGGGTTGATATGGCGCCCCAACTCTCCTAGATCGCGAATCTTGCGCCGCGCCCGCCGTCGTCGCGGTTACTCACCGCGACGGCACCTTGGATGCGGGCTCCCACTGTCGCGGCAGCGGCGGGCATTGTGGACAAACGGCGACCGTCACGGGGGTCCAGCGGGGGTTGCCGCGACCAGCGGCGGATGGGTGAGGCCGCGGGAGCGGCGATCTCGACCCGATGCCACTCACCGTAAGTCGACCATGGACTGGTCCGCTGCTCCTGCGGCTCACTCTCGCGTTTGGCCGCGGTCACTCCCCTTGCCTCCGGCCGATACGCGGCCCGCGCCACGCGGTGCGGCGGTGTTTGTCCACAATGCCTGTGCCGATCAAGGTCTCGTGGGTTCGGTGGGGGTGGTGCCGAGAGTGCTGTCAGCGAGGGGGTAGATCTTGGTACGAAGGTGCCCCTCTGGGGGCCAATTCGTACCAAGATCTGCTGTGCCGGGGAGCTCCGCCGGGGCCAGCTGCGATCGTGGTCTTGCTCGGGGGCTTGGACCGCGGGCCTGGCAGTGGACGGCCGGGGGTTTCGGCGAGCGCTGCGAGCCGCCGGCCGGGAGCGGTGCCCGCGGGAGCATACGGTCTACAGCTGACGCGGGCGTGGGCAAATCTGCCCTGAAAGTAACGGCGGGGTCCCGACCACGGCGCACATCGCGCGCGGAGGGAAGGGGGTTTCGGCAAGCCGAAACCCCCTTCCCGAACGATCTCCTAGAACCCGGCGGTGATGCGGGTGAACTCCCAGTCGGCCTGGGATATGCCGCTGCAATTGGAGACCACGCCGCCGCCGGGGCACGGACGGTCGCGGTTGACGGCCCAGAAGGCGAGCCGTGCCAGGCCGCGGGCCTTGGCCCAGTCGCGGATCTGCGTCCAGGTGGCCGGGCTGGTCAGCTCCTGCTGGTCGGAGAGGCCGTTCATACCGGAGATGCCCATGTGGGTGTAGGCGACCGCGTCGCTCCAGCCGAAGGCCGACTTCAGCGCGTTCTTGAGCCCTTCCGAGGCGTTGACGGTGTTCTGGTACATGTTCGCGCCGCCACCGAAGTCGAACGGCATGATCGTGAAGACGTCGATGTTCGCCTGGAGGGCGGCCGCCTGGTTGATCAGGCGGACGCCGGTGCCCGACGGGCCGCTCGTTGTCGTGCCGAACGTGATGATCGTCTTGATGCCCGGGTTGTTCTGCTTGACGATCTTCAAGGCGCCGAGGATCCGGTCCTGCACGGTCGGGTTCTCGAACTCGTCCGTGTTCTCGATGTCGACGTCGATCGCCTTGAGGCTGAACGCGTTGATCACCTGCTGGTATGCGCCGGCGAGGGCCTGTGCGCTGGAGCAGTTCGGGCCGAGCTTGTTGCCGCTCCAGCCGCCGATCGACGGGATCACGTCACCGCCGGCCGCCCTGATCTGGCTGATGTAGCTCGCGTGGGTGCCGCCGGTCAGCGGTGTGTTGCCGTCCCAGCCGGGCGTGCAGCCGCCGGCCGAGAGGATGAACGCCATCGTGAACCACCGGATCCCGGTCGCACTCATCACTGTGGACGGTGCCGGCGGGTTGCCCCAGCCCGGGTAGACGTACGGCGCCGCCGCCATGGGACCGCCGCCGGTCGGGCAGCCGGTCGTGGTGGCCGACACCGCGCCGGAGCGGGCCGACTCGCCCGCGGAGTTGTACGCCGCCACGGTGTAACTGTGCGACGTGCACGCGCCGAGCCCGGACACCGTGGTCGAGGTGCCGGTGACCGTGGCCCGCACGGTCGAGCCCTCGTACGCCCGGTAGCCGGTGACCGTGCCGGACGGCGCGTTCCAGGCGAGCGAGACGCTCGTGTTGGTCGTACCGGTGACCCGCACGTTGCCCGGCGTCCCCGGCGCGCCCGGGTTGGTCGGCCCGCCGGCGCACGAGCCGCCGTTGACGGTGCAGTTTGTCGGGTCGCCGTTGCCCGTGACGATGAAGCCGAACGACGCGGTGCCGTTGGGCCCCAGCGTCCCGTTCCACGACCGGTTGGTGAACGTGTGGTGCTGCCCCGACGAGGTGAGCAGCGCGTCCCAGTAGGTACCCATCGTGCTGCCCGACGGCAGGTCGAACTGCACGTTCCAGCTGGTGATCGTCGTGGACGTGTTGTTGGTGACGGTGAACTTCGCCTCGTAGCCGGTGCCCCAGCTGGAGGTGCGGGCGAAGGTCGCGGTCGCGGCGGAGGCGGGAGTGGCCACGGCGACCGCGGCGGTGGCCGCGACCACCGACATGACCGCGAGGGTGAGGAGTCTTTTCACTGTGACCTCCTGCTACGGGAGCGTGCCGAGGTGGGGCTTGACGGTGCGGGCGAAGCCGTTGCCGTTCGCGACGTCCCAGTTGATCGACCAGGTCATCGCGCCCCGGATGCCGGGGTAGGTGCGCGGCGGCCGGAAGCTGCCGCAGTTGGTGGCGCGGGCCAGGCAGTCGAGCGCCTGGTTGACCACGCTCGGCGCGACGATCCCGCCGCCGGCCGCGCCGGGTCCGGCGGGCAGGCCGAGCGCGACCTGGTCGGGGCGCAGGCCGTTTTCCAGCTGGATGCAGGCGAGCGCGGTGAGGAAGTTGACGGTGCCCTGCGAGTAGGCGAAAGACTGGTCGCAGCCGAGCATCGAGCCCGAGTTGTAGTACTGCGTGTGTACGACGGTGAGGATGTCGCGGATGTCCAGCGCGAGGCGGAAGTAGGACGCTCCGGTCGACTGCATGTCGATGGTCTGCGGGGCCATCGTGATGATCAGGTTGGCGCCGGCGCGCGAGCGCAGTGCGCGGAGCGCCTGGCCCATGAAGGTCGGGTTGAGGCCGTTCTCCAGGTCGATGTCGACGCCGTCGAAGCCGTACTCCTGCATGATCGCGAAGACCGAGTTGGCGAAGTTTGTCGCGGCACCGGAGTCACCGACGGAGACCCGACCGGCCTCGCCGCCGACCGAGATGATGACCTTCTTGCCGCGCGCCTTGAGCGCCTGCACGTCGGCCTTGAAGTCGGCGTTGGTGTAGCCGCCCAGCGCGCTCGCCAGCCCCGGGTCGACGCCGAAGGTCACCGCGCCGGGCGTGCTGCTCGCCTCGGCGAAGGCCACCGCCACAAGGTCGTACTCGTTGGGTACGTCGCGCAGCCGCAGCTCGACGGCCGGGTTGACGAAGTTGTGCCAGTACCCGGTGAGGAAGTGCTTGGGCAGCGGCCCGATCGGCGGCTGCGTCGTGGGCGGTGGGCTGGTCGGCGGTGCGGTCGTCGTCGGGGGTGCGGTTGTGGGAGGCGTGGTCCCGCCCCCACAGGCCTGGCCGTTCAGCGTGCAGTTGAGCGGCGAGCCCGACCCGCCGCCCAGGAAGCCGAAGGACGTCGACGCGCCCGGCGCCAGCGTCCCGTTCCACGAACGGTTGGTGAACGTGTACCGCTGGCCCGACGAGGTCATCAGCGCGTCCCAGTACGTGCCGACCGTCGTCCCGGCGGGCAGGTCGAAGACCACCGTCCAGGACGTGATCGTCGCGGTGCCGCCGTTCGTGATCGTGTACTTGCCCTCCCACCCGGAGCCCCAGTCGGACGTCTTGGTGAACACCGCCGTGGGCGTCGCCGCGGAAGCCGCGGGCGCTAACCAGATCGCCGCGATCCCGGCGGCCAGGGCCATCGCGAGCGTGATGAGCAAGGCTTTGGAACGAGTCACGGCAACCTCCCATGGACGGTTGCCTAATTATTAGGACTGTTAACAGAAACTGTAAAGACCCTTGCGAGGTTGACCGCGACCCCGTCCATCGGCGCCGGAAAAGACGACCGGTTCGGCCGCTCGAATTTACATAGTGGAGGTCTATACGCAGCGGTATCGCGCGGTACCGTGCCACAGATGAACGCCGAGGCGTCGGGCCAGGTGGGTGAGAGCGGTGCGGATCGCGCCGCCCACCCGGTCCGGCGCGCGCCCGAGCCGGCCCGCCGGCCGACCATGGTCGACGTGGCCCGGCACGCGGGCGTGAGCATCAAGACGGTCTCGCGCGTCGTCAACAACGAGCCCAACGTGCAGCAGCAGCTCATCGACCGGGTGCTGGCGAGCGTGGCGGAGCTGGGCTTCCGGCGCAACCACCTGGCCCGCACACTTCGGTCGGGGCAGTCCACGGCCACGATCGGGCTGATCATCGAAGACCTGGCCAACCCGTTCTACTCGACGATCGCGGCGGTGGCGGCCGAGGTCGCCGCCCAGCACGAGACGCTGCTGATCACCGCCAGCTCGGAGGAGGATCCGCAGCGCGAGCAGCAGCTGCTCCGCGACCTCTGCTCGCGCCGGGTCGACGGGCTGCTGATCGTGCCGGCCGGATACGACCACTCGTTCCTGCGGCCCGAGGTGGAGATGGGCACGCCGGTCGTCTTCCTCGACCGCCCGGCCGGCGGCCTGCTCGCCGACACCGTGCTGCTCGACAACCGGGGCGGCGCCCAGGCGGGCGTGCGGCGGCTGCTGGAGCACGGCCACCGGCGCATCGGCATCCTGCTCGACTCGGTCGCCGTCTACACGATGCGCGAGCGCGTGGGCGGCGCCCAGGAGGCGCTGGCCGAGGCCGGCATCGCGTACGACGAACGGCTCGTCGCCGACGGCGTGCACGACCCGGAGACGGCGGCCGCGGCGGTGGCCGCGATGCTCGACGCGGACGCGCCGCCGACCGCGTTCTTCAGCCTCAACAACAGGATCACGGTCGGCGTGCTCCAGGAGCTGTGGCGGCGCAAAAGCCAGGTCGAGGTGGTCGGCTTCGACGACTTCGAGCTGTCGTTCCTGATGCCGCAGCGGTTGACCGTCGTGGCTCACGACACGCGACAGCTGGCCCGCACCGCCGCCGACCTGCTCTTCCAGCGGATCGCGGGCGAGCGTTCGTGGCCGCGCACGGTCACGCTGCCCACGTCGCTTGTGGAGCGGGGGCTGTCGTAGGCCGGGGCTGGTGACCCCGGCCTCCGACGTGGTCGGCGCTAGGCGGTGCCCGGCACGACGATCGCGATGCCGGTGACGGCCTCGCCCGCGGTGGCGCTGATCAGCTCCGGGTAGGCCACCCGGCCGTCGCCCACGCTGTAGAACAGTCGAACTTCCTGTGTGTTGAAACCCTTCATGGTGAACGTGCCGTCGGCACGGACCGACGGCTGGATGCCGGCCCAGTCACCGGTCGTCGGGTCGGCGGCGGTGATGCCCACACACCTCAGGCATGTCCCGGCGGGCACGGTGACGGTGCCGCTGACCGTGCCCGTGAACGGCAGAGCCACGTCCAATGTGGTGGTTTCGCCTGCCACCACCCGCACCGGCGTGGCGGACGTCCGGTTGGCGGCGTTGCCGGACCAGGCCCACGCGTGCACCCCGTCGAACGCGGGGAAGGCGAGCTTCCACTGGTACGGGCCGAGGTTGCGGATCGTGTACTCGCCGCCGTCTTCGGTGCAGCTGGAGTTGGGCCCCGGGCCGTAGCTCATAGCCGGCCCGGTCGGGCTCGGGCACACGGAGCGCACGCCGGCTCCGGTCGCGACGTCGCGGACGACTCCGGTCACGGTGCCCGCGCCGTCGAGCTTGGCGGTTACCCGGATCCGCTCGCCCGGCACCGGCTTGAAGACCTTGGCCTGGGCCGGGTCGCCGGTGCCGCCGCCGGTCGTCGAGACCCACTGCGCGCCGTGCGCCCCGTCGTACGGAGTGACGAACAGCCGGAAGTGCTCCTGCGCGAAGAGGTTTTCGAAGTCCACTTCGGAACCACAGCTGCCGCTCTGCCCGGTGTCGGTGCGCACCGGGTCGGCCAGGGTGACGCATGCGCCCTCGACCGGGTCACCAGTGGTCGCGTCGACAAAGTCCACGTGCAGGCTGACGGATTTCTCCAGCCGCACGGTGGTCCGCGCGGTCTCGCCCTCGGTCACGGTCACCAGGCCGAAGTGGCCGTTGACGTAGACCTCGTTCGGGTCGTAGCCGCCACCGCCGTACGCGCCGACCGGCAGGTCGCGGATCTGGGCTCGGCCCTGACTGTCGGTGCAGGTGGTGTAGAAGTTGAGTGGGCCGTCCTGCGGATACCAGCAGTAGCCGGCGATCGGGGCGCCGGTCACCTTGTCGACCGTGCGCACGGTGAGGTGCCCGACCGGCGGCCGGGTGAGGTCGACGGTGGTCGTCGCGTCCGCCGCCACGGCGAAGGGAACCGCGTCCCCCTCGGACGTGGCCCCGCCGTTGAAGAGCACCTGGCCACTCGGAAACCTGAACTGTGTCGTGTAGTTGGAGTCGGCCTCGACCCGCTCGAAGCGGTATCGCCCGCGGTCGTCCGTCCCGGTGCCGGCCACCCAGTTGCCGCCGCGCCGCAGCTCGACGTAGACGTTGGGAATGCCGCCACCCTTCTGGCCCACGACCCGCCCGGCGACGTCGCCGTACTGGATCGGCATCAACGGAATCTGAAGGGTGGCCGGCACCGTGATCAGGTCGGCCTCCCAGCGCTCCCGGTGGCCGTAGAGCCACTGCTCGACGTACCCGTTCGCCAGGACGCGGACGACGTACTCGCCGGCCGGGGCATCCGGGAACGCGAAGCGGCCGTCCGCGTCGCTGTTGACGAAGTTCCAGTTGGAACCGTCTTGTCGCTCGATGACGATGCCGGCCCCGGCGACCGGCTCGCCGGTCAGCTTGTCGGTGATCGTGCCATCCAGCCCGGCGGCCTCCGCCGCCCGCGCCGGTCCGGTGAGGCCCATGACGGCCATCAGCCCGGCGACCGCCGCGGCGCCCAGCGCGCGCAGCACTTTACGCTCCATGATTCCCCGTTTCCGCCTGCGTCCGCGGTTTGTCCGGCCGGTCGGCCCGGCTCCATCCCGCTCCGTGCACGGTGACAGGACGCTCGCGATGGTCGGCTCAGCCGGATGGCGGGGAATCCATCCGCCGGCCAGTCAATGTGGAGCCGGGGCGGTGCGGCCGCCCCGGCTCCTCACTCACCGTCTGAAGTGGAACCAGTTGACGTTGACGAAGTCGGCCGGCTGCCCGCTGGCGAACTTCAGGTAGACCGTCCGCGTGCCGGTCACCCCGCCCGCCGCGCCGGGAATGGTCTGCCAGCTCTGCCAACCGCCGGTGTTGGCCAGTGCGAAGTTGCCCAGTAGCTGGCCGGTCGGGCTGTCTAGGCGCACCTCGACGAGGCCGCTGATGCCGCCGCCCGCTCCGGACGCCACGCGCGCCACGAAGTCACGCGGTGCCGAAGAGCCGAAGTTGACGTTGTCGTAGCGGGCCCAGTCACCGTTCGCGATGTGGCTGATGTTGAGCCCACCTTCGCTGCACGTCTCGGTTTGCAGGCCGCTCTGCGCGTTGAACGACTCCGCCTGGATCGGCGAGTACGCGTCCCGGTTGCCGCTCGGCGGCGGTGTGGTGGTCGGTGGCGGTGTCGTGGGGTTGGTGCCCCCGCCCGTCTGGTAGACCGCGACGTAGTCCACCAGCATCGGGACGCCCGAGACCGTCGCCGCGGTCGGCGTCTGCCCACCGGGTACGGCGTTCGGGAAGGCGCCGCCCATCGCCACGTTCAGCAGGATGAAGTAGCCGGCGTGGCTGGTCATGTTGGTCCAGTGCGGCTCGCCGACCTGAGACTGGCTGACGGTGTGGTAGAGCTGGCCGTCGACGTACCAGCGCAGCTGCTGCGGGTTGGTGTCCCACTCGAAGCGGTAGGTGTGGAACGCCGACTGGCAGGAGCTGCCGGGGCAGGCGCGGCTGGCGCCGATGCCGGTGGTCTCGTTGCACGGGCCGCCCGGGTTGACTCCACAGTGGAGCACGCCCCAGACCGAGTTGATCCCGTTGACGTTTTCCATGATGTCGAACTCGCCGATCGCCGGCCAGTTCCAGTACTGGCCCCGGTACGGCGAGCCGAGCGCCCAGAACGCCGGCCAGTAGCCGGCCGCGCCGGCGCCGGTGATGTTGGGCATCTGGATGCGCCCCTCGATGCGCAGCTCGCCGCCGGCCGGGGGCTTGAAGTTGGCGCGCTGCGTCTCGATCCGCGCCGAGGTCCACTGGCCGGAGCCGCTGCGGATCGGCGTGATCACCAGGTTGCCGTTGCCGTCCTGGCGGAGGTTCGAGGTGCTGTTGGTGTAGGTCTGGATCTCGCCGGTGCCCCAGTTGGCCGGGCCGCCCGGGTACTGCGTGCCGGTGTCGATGATCCAGTTCGAGGACGAGGGCAGGGTGTTGGCGGGCCCGGTGAAGTCGTCGCTCCAGACGAGGCTCCAGCCCGAAGGGGTGGGTGGCAGCGCGGCGCGGGCGTTGACCGTCACGGCGAGCATGGCCGCGACCACGGCGGAGACCGCGGCGGCGGCGATCAGCACGCGACCGCGCCGGGGTCTGGACGACATTGCGATATCTCTCATGGATGGCTTCTCTCGTGGGGGTGGACGGGGCCGTGAGAGCGCTCTCTCAGAGTTTTACGTCCGGGGCAACAAATTGTCAACACTCATCGATGTCTCCGGAGCACTCCTTGCTCCAGGGCCGTCCACGCCGTGGTGGTGACGAGGTAGATCCCGGCCGCGAGCGGCACGAACGCGGCGAACACCACCGTGCCGTACGGCAGCAGCGCCAGCACCCGCCCCACCGCGACGGCTTCCGCACTCCCCTCGGCCGTGGCGGCTCGCACGCGCTTCGAGGACAGCCGCGCCAGCACCGCCAGCACGGTGAACATGAGCGCGTAGACCACCACGCCCGCGGGGCTAAGGCCGTCGGTCAGGTGGTGGCCGAGCGGCACACCGGCAAGCTCGGCGTCGAGCAGGTCGTTGGGGGTGGTGAAGAGGCGGTACATGACGAAGAAGAAGGGCGCCTGCACGAGCGCGGGCAGGCAGCCGCCGAGCGGCGAGACCCGGGCACCCCGGACCTGCGCCCAGCTCAACGGCGAGATCACCAGCCGTACGGCGACGGTGAAGAGCACGATCGCCACGGCGGCGGCCGCCGGCCCGAAGGCGGGCGCGACCCCGCTGGCGATCGTGGACACGGCGAAATGGGCAAGGTTGACAACGTAATCGAGCACGGCGAAACCCCTCGGTGGCTACCGCGTGGACAGGACGCATCGCCCACCGCGAAGCCCGGCTCCGTCCTATCCGGACGGACTCCGGCTACGCGGCGGAGGGGTAACCCGAAGGTGCTCGAGGACGTGGACGCCCGGCGGCGTCCGGATCGACATAGCGAGGCACGGCGGCCCGCGCCCGCACCGGCGCCGCGGCCCACCCGACCGGCCGCCCGGGGACGGCGCGCGACGCGCCGGCGAGATGCCCGGCGACCGCGACGGCGAGAAGGCCGACGGCCACGGCGAGGGCAACCTCGGCGGGCTGCCCGGCGAACGCGAGGGCGATCGCCCACGCGCCCAGGAGCCCCATCAACGCCCGCACGCCCGCCAGCCTAGAAACCCGACGCCAGCTGTCTAAGAGACCCTACGGGAAGGGTAAGGCCGTCGTGGTGTGCGTCAAGCTTGAGTTTGCCCGGGTCCGTGTCAGCTGCGGACCGCTGCTCCCGCCGGAGACCGCGCGGGTCGGCGGCGAGCTGGCGCTCGCCGAGATCCCCGACCCGCGCTGC